>DATDFC010000111.1:0-13550 GCA_036522815.1 Gemmatimonadales bacterium
ACCCAGCAACCGCAGGTCGACTTCGTCAAGGCGATCTCCCGACTCGACGCCACGGCGCTGGTCGTCGGGTCGATGATCGGCTCGGGCATCTTCATCGTCTCCGCGGAGATCCTCCGCGAAGTGCACGCCCCCGGCCTGCTGCTCGTCGTCTGGGCCGCAGCGGGCGTGGTCACGCTGATGGGCGCGCTCACGTACGGTGAGCTCGCGGCCATGTTCCCCAGGGCGGGTGGACAGTACGTCTACCTGCGCGAGGGGATCTCGCCGCTGTTCGGCTACTTGTACGGCTGGACGCTGTTCGTCGTGATCCAGACCGGCACCATCGCCGCCGTGGCCGTGGCGTTCGCGCGCTTCACGGCGGTGTTCTGGCCCGGCCTCTCCCCCGACGTGTTCCTCGGCTCCACGGTCCACTTTCCCCAGCCAATCGGCGACGTCGCCGTCGGCCTCTCGCCCCAGCGCCTGCTCGCCGTGCTGTCGGTGGCGCTGCTCACCTGGATCAACGTGCGCGGCGTGCGCACGGCGGCCCTGATCCAGACGTCGCTCACGGCCGTCAAGACTGCCGCGCTCGCCGCGCTGATCCTGCTGGGACTGACCATCGGCCGGCACGCCGCTGCGATCGCGGCGAATTTCGGCGGCAACTTCTGGGCCACCGGCGGCACCGCCGCAGGAGTCGGCATCATCGGCGCCGCCATGGTCGGCTCGCTCTTCTCGATGGATGCCTGGAACAACGTCGGCTTCGCCGGGAGCGAGCTGACCCAGCCCGAGCGGGACCTGCCGGTCGCGATGGGAGCCGGCGTGTTGATCGTGACGGTGCTGTATCTGCTCGCGAACGTGGCCTACCTGAACGTGTTGCCGGCCGCCGCCATCGCGACCGCGCCGCAGGATCGCGTCGGCACGGCGGCGCTCCAGGCGATCCTCGGGCAGCCGGGACTCAAGCTGATGGCGGCGGCCATCATGATCTCGACGTTCGGCTGCAACAACGGCCTCATCCTGTCGGGCGCGCGCGTGTACTATGCCATGGCGCGCGACGACCTGTTCTTCACGTCCGCCGGCGTGCTGCACCCGCGCTACAAGACCCCCGCCGTGGCGCTGGTCGTGCAGGCGGTGTGGACGAGCGTGCTGTGCCTTTCGGGCACGTACACGCAACTCTTGAACTTCGTCATCTTCGCCGCGCTGGTGTTCTACATGCTGACCGCGGTGGGGCTGTTCGCGCTGCGCGTCAAGCGGCCGGCGGCGGCGCGGCCGGTCCGCGCGCCCGGATACCCGTGGCTCCCGGCCCTGTACGTGATCGCCACCGGGGCGATCGCCCTGGACCTGCTGACCCAGGACGCCACGCGCACCTACAGCTTCCTGGGCCTGGGATTGGTGCTGATCGGGGTGCCGGTCTACTTCGCGTGGCGCGCGATGGTCAAGCGCGCGGCGTGAACCGGGGATAGTCGCCCAGCACGATCACCACCGCGCCCTGCGCTTCGAGATCGCGGATGGCGCCCGCCATCGCGGGATCGGCCGCGCGCGCTTCGATGTCCAGGTAGAAGAGATACTCCCACGGCGTGGTACGGTCGGGTCGGCTCTCGAGCTTGGTCAGGTTGAGGCCGGCGGCGGCGAGCGGCGCGAGCGCGCGCGCCAGCGTGCCCGGCCGGTGCGGCAGCTTGAGCAGCAGCGTCGTCTTCGCCGGCACGCCGGGCGGCGGCGACGCCGGCTCGGGCGCGACCAGCAAGAAGCGCGTCTGGTTGTGCGGCTCGTCCTCGATCCGATCCGCCATGATCGTCAGCCCGTAGCGCTGGCCCGCCAGCGCACCCGCGATCGCGGCGAGCGAGCGATCGCCCTGCCGCGCCACCTCGGCCGCCGCACCCGCCGTATCGTAGAACGCCACGACCTCCACGCCCGCGAGGCCGCGCAAGAAACGCTCGCACTGCGCCAGCGCTACCGGATGCGACAAGACGCGTCGCAGCGCGTCTCGTGATGCGCCCGCCAGACCGAGCAGGCAGTGATGCACCGAGTGCACCACCTCGCCCACGATCGCGAGACCCGACTCGGCGATGAGATCGAAGTTGGTGGCGATCGAGCCGACCAGCGAATTCTCGATCGGCAGGAGACCCAGCTCGGCGCGACCCTCGACGACCGCCTGGGTGACGTCACGGAACTCGCGATGCGGCTGCGGCTGCGCGTGCGGCTCGAGCAGGACGAGTGCTTCCTCAGAGTAGGCACCCGGCTCGCCCTGAAATGCTATCCGCTTGTTTGTCATTGGCTTACACTAATGGCTCCGGGCTCTTGCCGTAAGATTGCCGGCCGATCATATTGCCGGTTGATGACCCGAACAAACACCGAAGCAACCCCTGCGCCCGCGCCCCCGCCCTGTCCAGACTGCGGCGCCGGCACCGTGCGGCAGTCGGGGTGTCTGGTGTGCGTGCAATGCGGGTGGGCGCGATGCGGGTGAACGACGGCGGTCAGGCGGTCGGTCGGTCGGAACGTAGGGCGAGGCAGCTCCCGCTGCTCCCGTCCGCCGATTCACCTGTCCGCCCGACCGCCGCCGTCATCCTGGATGAGCGCCTCCGCGGCACGAAGTTCGTGCAGCTCGCGCCTCGGTCCGTGCTCAACTCACCGCAGCAAACGGGCGTCGATTTCTGGTCGCTCAACCCGTTCGTCGGCTGCGAGTTCGGCTGCAGCTACTGTTACGCGCGCTACGCGCACCGCTATGTGGTCGAGCGGGCACACGACGCGGGCCGGCTCTCCGGCGCGGAATTTCGCGACGCGTTCGAGCGGCGCATCTTCGTCAAGCAAGATCTGCTGGGCGCGCTCGAGCGCGATCTGCAGCGCTACTTTCGGTCGGCTGGTCCGTCGGTGGGCGCGACCGCTCCGATTGTCATCGGTACGGCGACCGATCCGTATCAGCCCGGCGAGCGGCGCTTCCGGGTGACGCGCCGGGTGCTCGAGCGGCTGGCGCGGTGCGAGGGATTGAACATCGGGATCATCACCAAGAGTCCCCTCGTGACCCGGGATATCGACGTGCTGCGGCGCATCGCAGCGCGGAGCGACCTCGAGGTGCACGTGTCGCTCACGACCGTGGACAGCGGGATCATCAGACGACTGGAGGCACGCTCGCCGATGCCGGCCGCGCGGCTGCGGGCGCTGCACAAGCTCACGTCGGCGGGTGTCAACGCCGGCGTGATCGTGGCGCCGGTCCTTCCGGGGATCACGGACGACGTTCCCCACCTGGAAGCGCTCTTCCAGGCGGCCCGGGAGGCCGGCGCTCGTTTCATCCACGCCGGCCCGCTGCGGCTGTATGCGGCGGTGCGCGAGCGGTTCCTGCCGGTGGTGGACGCGCATTTCCCCCATTTGAGCGAGCGGTATCGGCGTGCCTACGCGCACGCGAGCGGCGCGCCCCGGGCCTACGCGGCGGCGCTCGCCCGGCGCATGCGGCGGCTGCAACGGCGTTTCGGGTTTCCGGAGAACGAGGGAATGCGGGATCGCTACCGGCGACGGTTACCGCCGGCGCAGGGGGCGCTCGACGTGTGACGGTCGCCGTTTACGACTTGCGGTCGTTCCCGTAGTAGGCGGTGAGCTCCGCAACCCACGCCGGGAGCGAGCGCCCGCGCGCCTGGTAGGCGTCCGCCAGCAAGCGCGCCAGACCGCGGCCCAGCACGGCGCCGTCGGGAGTGCCGAGGCCTGAGCTGAGCTGCTCGACCAGCGCGACGATCCCGGAGGCCTTACGAGATCGTGGCCGCTTGGCCCGCGCCTGCTTCGCCCGGCTCGCTGGCATCGTCACACCGCGTCAGGAGAGAAACTGCACAAACCGCGCATGTGATATAGCATCACGCACCGCACATCGCAATCAGATGAGGGCAGTTCAACCGACACGGCCAGCGGCCTTGGCGTGTGACTCGTACTGTCGGCGCAAGTGGTGCACCCAGAGCGGCGCCGCGAGGCGCCGTGCCTCGTACGACTCCACGAGCAACTCGACCACTTGCTGTCCCATGTGAATCGTCTGTTTCGGCGAGAGGTCGCCCGAGAGCTCGTTCAGCAGGCGGACGAACTGCCCGATGTTGGGCGGTCGGGTGGCTCGCCCGCGGCCGGCGAGCCATTGCTCGAGCTTGGCGCGGGTGGTGCTGCGTGGCGTCGCACCCTGGAGGAAGTCGCGTAGCCCGTTCGGACTCATCGCCGTCTCGCGCGCGATGCGCCGCAGCGAATGGCGCGCGGTTTCGCGTGCAATAGCATCTCGCAGCAGGGGCACCGGCAGCGCGGGCGGATTGCGTCGCGTCGCACCGGGCATACGAGGTCACTCCGCTATTCGACGAACTGCACAAACTGAACACTGTTAGATATATCTCCCTCCCCCCGGAGGCAAGACTCCCCGGAGGGATCACCTCAAGCGACTTCTCCCGCGGATTTGCTTCGGGTCGAGCGGTATTGTCGCAGCAGGTCTTGCACCCAGCGGGGCGGGGAGAGGCGCCGCGCCTCGTATGCCTCGGCCAGCAGCCGGGCGATCTCCCGGCCCAGCTGGGCCGTCTGCTGGGGGGCGAGGTCGCCCGACAGCTCGTTCAGCAGGCGCACCAACTGGCCGACGTTGGGAGGCCGCGAGGTGCGGCCCTGATCGGCGAGCCAGCGCTCGAGTTTGGTGCGGGTGGCGCTGCGCGGCGCGGAGCCGTTCAGGAAGTTGCGCAGCCCGTTGGGGCTGACCGACATCTCCCGCGCGGCACGCCGCAGCGACAGCCGGGCCGTCTCGCGCCCCACCGCGTCACGCAGCAGGGGGACGGGAAGCGTGGGGACGCCCCGGCGGCCCGGCCTCACGTGCTGCCCTGCAAGCGTGCAGTTTGTGCGGTTCTGCAGGAGTTACACAGAGATACCGTAGCAGAACTCCCGGAAGGTCGCAAGCACAGGCCCTGGCCCCCCGTCACGGCTCAGCTCCGGTCAGCGCGGCCGCGAGCGCCCGAATCGTCCCCGGGGCGTTCCCCTCGAGCCGGTTATTGACCAGGATGAGTGCCTCGACGCGGCGCCGCAGGGCTTCGGCCACGAGGCGGAGCAGGTCGTGACGGACTGCGGGCTGGGGGTCGCGGATCCGATCATAGGGCTCGAACAGCTTCACGGCGTCGGCGTATGCCCGTCCCGGGCGGAGCAGTCCCCGCCCCACGGTGAACCCGGCCGAAAACGTCCACGGCAGCTCCAGCTGCTCCCCGATCGCCGGCATCTCGTTCCAGGAATTGAACACATGGGCCACGCCATGGCGCGCCAATACGGCGCCGTGAGCATCGCTCAGGAGCTCGGCGTTGCGCAGCTCCACGGCGTAGCGGAAGTCACGCGGCAGCTCGTTCAAGAAGGCGTCGAGCTCTTCCGCCCAGCGTGCGGGGTCGGGCAGGTCCTTCCCCCGCATGGCCTGAAACTCAAACACGAATGCACCGGCGTGGTCCGCGAACCCGCGCCTGTACGGGCCTAGCACCGCGTCCTTGAAGAGGGCGGCATTGAGGAAATCGGGATTACGCTGCCCCGCCAGGTTGCCCCAGCGCGGGTCCTGATTGAAGCGGCGCGCGGTGATCCGGTCCCACACCTTGCTCACGCAGGGAAAACCGGCGGGGAGGGCGCGCGCGTAGGCCGCGAGCGCCTCCTCGGACGGGGGCTCGTAAAACGCGCTGTCGATTCCCACGGTGCGGAACAGGGGATAACGTGCGTACTCCTCGAGCCGCCGGGCCGGCTGGGCCCCGCGGTAGACACGATGGTACACGTCACCGGACCAGCCGTCGTAGGTCCAGGTGGAAGTACCGAACTTGATGCTCGCAGGGATGCGACTGCCGAGTGCTACCAGCTCGGGGATTGGCGGCGGGAGCGCCCCGATGTCATCGAACAGCCCTGGTTGATTGCGGCTGGCCATGGAAAGGCGGAATATACCGCCCGGTTCAAAAGCTCAGCGTGGTCCCGAGGTTGAAGTGGACACGGGTCACATGCGCATCCTGGGCGATCAGGAACGATCCGAGTCCCGCGCCGACGTGCCAGGTGTTCGGGAGGAGGCTCCGGAACACCCCGGCGAGCACCCAGCGCGTGCTCCCGTTCCCCAACAGCTGTCCGTTGAACGTCGCATCCGTCATACGATACCAGCTGCGCCCGTATCCGGCCTTCACGAACGGCTGCAGGGCGCCCTGCGCGACGTTGTAGCGGAGGCTGCTGTGTATTCCCACATGTCGAGGCTGGCGCTGAGGGGAAAGCGCCCGGGTACCGTGCTCACGTCTACGTCGGCGCGCAACGCGCCGTGGGAGTGGCGCAGCGGTCGCGGTAGCCCGGCGTGGTGGAATCCCCGAAGAGGTGGAACAGCCGATTCCCGCTGGTCGCCTGAACCGGCGGCGCGATGTCGCGCGGCAGGTAGGTGATGTAGTCGGGTTTGGGGATGGCCGGTGGTGGGTCGGCGCGAATTGAAACAGAACCGCGCACCCGATGGAGCCGAGGGGCCATCCGCACGTGCCACTCAGGACTGGCATTAGAAGTCAAAGTCTATCAATAAGTTATCCAATCAGTAACCACCTTGCGGTAATCCCGATATTCGGGATATATTCGGGTCCCATTGTCGGCCCGGCTCATGACCCGAACCATCCGTCTCACGAGCGACTGCGCGGCGTGCTGCTGGATTCCGCTGTTCCCGCTGCGCTGCGAGACCGCTCGCCAACCCGAGCTCGCATCGCTCCCGGTGGCGCTGGTGGGGCCCGACGATACCCGTCGGGTGTGGCAGGTATCGCCGCTCGCCCGGCACGCCGGGGTGAAGCCGGGGATGACGGTGAGCCAGGCGATCGGGCTCTGTCCCGCGCTCAAGCTGTGCGAGCCGGACCCGGTGCATTACGACGCGCAGTTCTCCCGCCTGCTCGCGGCGCTCGGCCAGGTGAGTCCGGTGATCGAGCCGGCGGAGCTGGGACGGGCGTATGTGGGGACCGACGGATTGGAAGGGCTATACGGTGCGCCCGAGGAGATCGTCGAAGCGATAAAACGCGGAAGTCGGAACGCGGAACGCGGAACAGATGGAGAGGGCCCACTCGCCTGTTCCGCGTTCCGACTTCCGCGTTCCGCGTTCAGGGTGGGCTGGGGCCGCGGCAAGTTCGTCTCCTGGGTAGCCGCGACGCGCGCGCGGCCGGGGCAGGCGGTCATCGTACGGCCCGGGGAGGAGGGGAAATTTCTCGCCTCCCAACCGCTCTCCGTGCTGGCGCTCGACACCGACACCCATCGGCGTTTGCGCCAGCTCGGCGTCCGGACGCTGGGCGCGCTCGCCGCGCTGCCCGAAGAGGCGGTCGTGTCGCAGTTCGGCCGCGCCGGTCGGCGGTTGTGGCGGCTCGCGGCGGGACGAATCACGGAGCCGGTGGTGGGTCGGGTCGCGCCCGCGCCGATTGTCGCCGCGCTCACTTTTTTTTCTCCAGTCGCCGGGCGCGCGCTGCTCGAGCTGGCGCTCGATCACTTGATCGCGCGGGCGCTCAAGGATCCACGCCGCAGCGGCTGGCGCGTACAGGTAATTCGGGCGCGCGCCGAGCTGGAGCAGGGCGGGTCGTGGCTGGCGGAGGCGACCCTCAAGGATCCGTCGGTGGAGCGGGAGCGCCTCCTGGCGCCGCTCACGACGCAGCTCGAGCGGTCGCCCCCCGCCGGCGCGGTGGAGCGGCTGGTCGTCGAGTTCACCGCGTTCGTACCCGGTACCGCGGAGCTGCAGCTGTTCGCCCGCGACGCGCAGGCCGCGGCGCGCGCCGGGCGACGTCGCGCGCTGCGGAGCGCCGCCCAGGAGATCAAGCTCCGGCTCAAGCGCTCGTTGCTCTACCACGTCATCGAGGTGCAACCGTGGTCGCGGCTCCCGGAGCGGCGCTATGCGTTGATCGACTTTGACACCTAATGCGGAATGCGGAGTGCGGAATGCGGAATGGATCGGACAGGCTCCGGGCTCTCAATGTTCAACAGCAGGTGAGCGTCGAGCTTGATGCACGTGGGACGCCGACGATCGTCAAACGAGAAACTGGAAACGAGAAGCGAATAGAGTCGATTGGAGAGACGTGGCGGATTGACGATGAGTGGTGGCGGGTACCGATCGTCCGGCGATATCTGGAAGTGATTGTCGAAGGTGGCGGGCGGATGGTGTTGTTCGAGGACTTGATGACGGGAGAGTGGTTCGCTCAGAAGCCGACCTAGCGCGGAACGCGGGGATTCGGAATCGAACTAGGTCCATCAATTCCGCACTCCGCATTCCGCACTCCGCAATTTATGTATATCGAGCTCCACTGCCACTCGGCCTTCTCGTTTCTCGACGGCGCCTCTCTCCCCGAGCAGCTGGCGCTCACCGCATCGCAGCTCGGCTACCCCGCGCTCGCCCTCACCGACCACAACGGGCTGTACGGCTCGATGGCGTTCGCGCAAGGATCGCAGAAGCTCGGCCTGCAGGCCATCACCGGCGCCGAGCTGACCCTGCTCGACGGGTCTCACGTGACGCTGCTCGCGGAGACGCCCGAGGGCTACGCGAACCTCTGCCGCTTGATCACGGAGGCGCATCTCGGTCGTGCGGACCGGCGCGACCCGCGGCTCGACTTCGCCTCGCTCGAGGCGCGCCACGCGGGGCTCATCGTGCTTTCGGGGTGCCGGAACGGGCTCGTGGCCGGCGTGCTGCGGCGCGACGGCCCGGCCGCGGCCCGCCGCTTCGCGGAGCGGTGCCGCGCGGTGTTCGGCCCGGAACGATTCTTCGTCGAGCTGCAGCGCAATTACGTCCGCGGAGATCGCGCGCTCACGATGGCACTGAAAGACCTCGCCGACTCCGTGCAACTTGGCGTCGTGGCGTCGTGCAACGTTCATTACCACAAGCGCGAGCGGCACCGGCTGCACGACGTGCTGGTGGCGATCCGGCACCGCACCACGCTCGACGGCTCGCACAACGTGCGCCATGCGAACAGCGAGTTCTTCCTGCGGCCGCCGCGAGAAGTCGATGAGCTGTTCCGTGACTGTCCCGATGCTGTCGCCAATACCGTCCAGATCGCGGAACGCTGCAGGGCCTTCGATCTGACGCGCGACCTCGGGTACAGCTTCCCCGATTTTCGCGGGGCGGACCTCACTCCAGCCCCGCGCGCCCTGGCCGAGCTGTGCCGGGCGAAGCTGGACGTGCTGTATCCCGCCGCCGGCTCGCCGCACCGGGACGGCGCCGTGCGGCGGCTCGAGCAAGAGCTGACACTCATCGAACACCATCGACTCAGTGGATTCTTCCTCGTGTATCACGACCTGTTCGACCTGGCCCGGGAAGTGGCGGCGGACGTGCGCCGCAGCAGCCGGCGGGCGCATGCCAACCTGCTCCCCGGCCGCGGGCGCGGCTCGTCGGTGTCGTCGATCGTGTGCTATCTGCTCGGCCTGTCGCACATCGATCCGATCGCGAACGGGCTGTTCCTGGGACGGTTCTTGAACGACACCCTCGCCTCGGTGCCGGACATCGATCTCGATTTCCCACGCGAGATCCGCGAGGAGCTGATCCGGCGGGTCTACAAACGCTACGGCGACGAGCACGTCGGGCTGGTGTGCTCGTTCCCCACCTACCGCCTGCGCTCGACGGTACGCGAAATCGGTAAGGCGCTCGACCTGCCGCCGGGGGAGATCGAGCAGGTCGCGAAGCTGGCGGACCGGCGGTCGGGGGGGCTGGCGGACGAGCTGGAGCAATTGCCCGGCTTCCAGGGCCGGACCACTGCCCCGCTCTGGAAAGAGCTGTGCGAGCTGGCGGAAGAGATCGCCGGACTGCCACGGCACATCTCCCAGCACGTGGGCGGGATGGTCATCTCGAGCCGGCCGCTGGTCGAGATCGTGCCGCTCGAGCGCGCCGCGATGGCAGACCGGGTGGTGTGCCAGTGGGACAAGGATTCCTGCGACGACGCGCGCTTCATCAAGATCGACTTCCTGGCGCTCGGCATGCTGTCGCTGGTCGAGGAATGCGTCGAGCTCGTCGCCGTCCACGAAGGCGAGCCGCCCGATCTCTCCCGCATCGATTTCGCGGACGCCGCGGTCTACGACCGCATCTGCCGGGGCGACACGGTGGGGCTGTTCCAGATCGAGAGCCGGGCGCAGATCCAGATGCTGCGGCGCACCCGACCCTGCAACCTCGAGGACCTGGCGGTCGAGGTCGCGATCGTGCGCCCGGGCCCGATCGTGGGCGGCGCGGTGAATCCGTACGTGCGGCGCCGCGAAGACCAGCGCCGCGTCCGCGCGGCCGGCCGGACCTACGAGCCGCCCCTCGACCATCCGCTGCTCAAGGAGGCGCTCGCGGAAACGCTGGGCGTGATCCTCTATCAGGACCAGGTGCTGCAGGTGTGCCAGGCGCTCGCGGGATTCACCGCGGGCCAGGCGGAGGCGCTGCGGCGCGCGATGAGCCGGCGCCGCAGCAGAGAGCTGATGGCGGAGTTCTGGGAGGAGTTCCGGGACGGCGCCACGACACGCGGCGTTCCCGAGGCGACCGCCGAGCGGGTGTTCACACAGGTGATCGCGTTCTCCGAGTTCGGGTTCCCCAAATCGCACGCCGCGGCGTTCGGGCTGCTCGCCTATCAGTCGGCGTGGCTCAGGCACTATCACCCGGCCGAGTACTACTGCGCGCTCTTCAACAATCAGCCCATGGGGTTCTACTCACTCGACGCACTGGGACGGGACGCGAAACGCAATGATGTCGAGATTCTGCTGCCAGATGTGAATGAGAGTGATGTGTGGTGCACGGTCCTCACCCCCTGTCCCCCTCTCCCTTCGGGAGAGGGGGGACGATATGCCGTGCGAGTCGGGCTCGGGTTCGTGCGGGACTGGAGCGAGGAGACGGCGACCGAACTCGTGCTCGAGCGGGAGCGGCGCGGGCCGTTCACGAGCATCGGCGACCTGGCGCGCCGGGCGCCCCCGAAGCTCAAGCGCACGGCGATCGAGCACCTCGTGTGGGTGGGCGGGTGCGACGGCTTGGGGCTCACCCGGCGCGAGCTGTTGTGGCAGGTGGGCCTGTGGTTGCCACCCGAGGCGGCACGTGGCTCGGACGCCCGCGCGCGCCGACAGCTCGAGCTGGCACTCGACCATCCCCACGAGCGGCTCCGCTTCGGCGGCCTCGCGGCGGAGGAGCGGCTGCTCGCCGAATACGCCGTCCTCGGGTTCGCGCCGGGCGGCCACCCGCTGTCGCTGCTCAGGGGGACGCTGCCGCCGGGCGTGATGCAGAGCGACGCGCTCTCCGGCCGCGAGCACGCGACCACGGTCGAAGTCGCGGGCCTGGTGGTGGCGCGCCAGCGGCCCGAGACGGCCAAGGGGTTCGTCTTCGTGCTGCTCGAGGACGAGGCGGGAATGGTGAACGTGATCGTGCGGCCCGACGTGTACGAGCGGTATCGCCCGGCCATCCGCGGCGAGCCGCTGTTGTGGGTGCGGGGCAAGCTCGCCAAGGACGACGGGACGGTGAACGTGATCGCGGAGGAGGCGCGGGGTCTCAAAGTCGGAACGCGGAACGCGGAACGCGGAACGAACAGCGAGCCCGACAGTTCCGCGTTCGCTTTTCTCAGGTCCATGCGCCGCGTCGCGCCGGAATCCAAGGACTGGGGCTAGCGCCATTGACATCACCACCACGGCGGATAGCCTTGCTCGATGTCCATTCCCACTGAACCCGTCGGCAGCATTCCCAGACCCCCCGAGCTCGTCGCGGCGATGCAGCAGTTCGCCGCCGGTCGGCTGTCGCGAGACCAGCTCGCCCGCCTTCAGGACGAGAGCGTCCGTGACACCATCAAACGCTTCGAAGCGACCGAGTCCCCGGTGATCAGCGACGGGGAGCAGTCGAAGCCCAGCTTCGCCACCTACCCGATTCACGGACTCGCCAGCCTCGCGCCCGATGGCGTCACCATCCCGTTCGCCGACGGACACACGCGGCGGCTCCCCCGCCTGACCGCGGGGCCGTTCCGCTATCAGACCTACGCCGATGCGTATCTCGTGGCGGCGCGGGCCCACACCCGCGTGCCCGTCAAACAGGCGGTGATCGCGGCCTCGGCCCTGAGCCTGCTCTATCCCGAGGACGGGATCCGAGGATACCCGCGCGACGCGTTCCTCAAGGATCTGGTGCGCGAGGCGGAGACGGACATCCGGCGCTGCCTGGCGGCGGGCGCGCACGTGGTCCAGATCGACTTCACCGAGGGCCGGCTCGCGGTCAAGCTCGATCCCACGAAGGGGGTGCTCAAGGCGTTCGTGGACCTGAACAACCAGGTGCTCGATCGGTTCACCCCCGAGGAGCGCCGCCGCATCGGCGTCCACACCTGTCCCGGCGGCGACCACGACTCGACCCACAGCGCCGACGTGGACTACGCGGAGCTCTTGCCCACCCTGTTCGAGCTGCGGGCCACCAACTTCTACGTCCAGTGCGCGAGCGAGCCGGACCGCGGCAGGGCCCTGCGCCTGGTGAAGCAGCACGCCAAGCCGGGGCAACGGATCTTCATCGGCGTGACCGACCCGATCAATCCGAAGGTCGAGACGCCCGAGGAGGTCCGCGACCGCGTGCTCGAGGCGGCGGAGTACCTTCCGCTCGACCGGCTGGGGACGACCGACGATTGCGGGTTCGCCCCGTTTGCGGACGACACCTCAACCGACCGGGACACGGCGTTCGCCAAGATCCGCTCGCGCGTGGCCGGCACCGCGCTGGCGGCCCGGAAGCTGCGTGCCTGATGCCGCTAGCTTTCAGGTAACCCCACCAGGAGGAGGCCCGATGCCGCAGCGCGAAGTCGCCACCCTCGCCGGCGGGTGCTTCTGGTGCCTCGAAGCCGCGTTTCAGCAGCTGAAGGGCGTCGAGCAGGTCCAGTCCGGCTACGCGGGGGGCCACGTGCCCAACCCATCGTACGAGAACGTGTGCACCGGCACCACCGGCCATGCCGAGGTCGTGCAGATCACATTCGATCCCGCCGTGGTGTCGTTCGACGAGCTGCTGCACGTCTTCTTCACGATTCACGATCCGACCACGCTGAACCGGCAGGGCGGCGACGTGGGCACGCAATATCGCTCGGCAATTTTTTACCACTCCGCGGCGCAAAAAGCCACGGCAGAGCGCGTGATGGCCGAGCTCGCGGCCGGGCAGGTGTGGGACGATCCGATCGTGACCGAGCTCGAGCCGCTCGCGGCGTTCTACCCGGCCGAGGAGTACCACCGCGACTACTTCCGCCGCAACCCCAACCAGGGCTACTGCAGCGCGGTGATTGCGCCCAAAGTGGCCAAGGTCCGCAAGCTCTATCTCGACAAGTTGAAGCAGCCGACGGCGTGAGCCGCCTCCCGACAAAGGAGACACACATGCTGCGTTGCGGGATCCTCTGCCTGCTGCTGGCGGCACCGGCAGCGAGCGTCGCCCAGGGGGCGCCGCCGGCGGGCTCGACCGAGCCGTTCGTGGTGGAGTACTACTACAAGGTCCGCTGGGGCTACGCCGACGAGTTCATCCGGCTGTTCAAGAAGAACCATTTCCCGGTGCTGAAGCGCCAGATCGAGCTGGGCCACGCGCAGCAGGTCACCGCGGAAGCGCCGCGCTTTCACGCCACGGAAGACGGCCGCTGGGACTATCGCGTGACGATCGTGTGGAAGAACGCGGC
>DATDFC010000112.1:0-13872 GCA_036522815.1 Gemmatimonadales bacterium
GCGCCGCCGATGTACAGCTCGCCCGCCACCCCCGGAGGCGTGGGCTGGCGATTGGCGTCGAGCACATAGACCTGCGTATTGGCGATCGGCCGACCGATGGGCACCTGGCCGTCGGCGGAGGTGACCCGATGGATGGTCGACCAGATGGTGGTTTCGGTCGGGCCATACATGTTCCACAGCTCGGCGCACCGCGGGAGCAGCGCCTCTGCCAGGTCCGGAGGCAGGGTCTCGCCGCCACACAGAACCTTCAACCGCGGCGACCCGCTCCATCCCGCCGCGATCAGCGCCCGCCACAACGCCGGCGTCGCCTGCATCACGCTGCACGCCGAGTCGCGCATCCGCTGCATCAGGCGCCCGGGGTCGAGCGTGTCGTCGCGGCCGGCGAGCACGACGCGTCCGCCGGTCACCAGCGGCAAGAACAGCTCCAGTCCGGCGATGTCGAAGGACAGCGTCGTGACGGCGAGGATCGTGTCGGCTGCCGTGAATCCCGGCGCCCGCTCCATCGACAGCAGGAAATTCACCACCGCCGAGTGGGGGATCTCCACGCCTTTGGGCTTGCCGGTCGAGCCGGACGTGTAGAGCACATAGGCGAGATTGGACGGCGCGGGACGCGTCGCCGCGCTGCCCGCAGTCGCTCCGCCCTGTCCGTCGCCGTCGAGTCGGACGACCCGCGGAGCCCGCAACGATAGCGCCTGGTCCAGCCCCCGGTGCGTCACGAGCACGGGCATCCCGCTGTCCTCGACGATGCCAGCGAGGCGCTCGGCGGGGAACGCGGGGTCGAGCGGCACGTACGCCCCACCCGCTTTGAGAACGCCGAGCAGCGCCACCACCATGTCGAGCGAGCGCTCGACCAGCACCCCGACGAGCATGTCGGGCCCGACGCCCTGCCCTCGCAGCGCTTCCGCGACCCGGCCGGCACGACGGTCGAGCTCCCGGTAGGTCAGATGCTCCTCACCCAAGACCACCGCCACCCGGTGGGGTCGCTCGCGCACCTGCCGCTCGATCAGCTCGTGCAGACACAGGTCCTTCGCCGCATGCGCTACCGCCGTGTCGTTCCACTCCACCAGCACGCGCCGGCGCTCGTTGTCGCTGAGCAGGGGCAGCTGGGAGACGCGCTGATCGGGATCGCGCACGATCGCCTCCAGCAGCGTCGCAAAGTGCCCGCACAGACGCCGGATCGTCGCGGCCTCGAACAGATCGGTGTTGTACTCGATCATGCCCTCGAGGCCGTGGTGCGTCTCGGAGAGGAGCAGCGTCAGATCGAATTTCGACGTGCCGGTCTCGAGCTGTCGGTTGCCGGACACCTTCGACACCTGCGATACCCCTTCGGGGTTGTGCAGCACGAACATCACCTGGAACAGGGGCGTGCGGCTCGCGTCCCGGTCCGGTGCCAGTGCCGCGACGAGGCGCTCGAAGGGAACGTCCGGGTGCGCGTAGGCGCCGAGTGCCCGGTCGCGCATCTGTCGCACCAGCGCGCGGCACGTCAAGCCCTCGCTGAACCGCGAGCGCAGCACGACGGTGTTGAGGAAGCACCCGATGAGTCGTTCCGTCTCGCTGCGCGTGCGGCCGGATATGGGGGTTCCCACCAAAAGGTCGTCCTGGCCGGTATAGCGATGCAGCAGGGCCGCAAATGCCGCCTCGAGTGTCATGAACAGCGTGGCCTGCTCCTGTCGTCCCAGCGCTTTCAGCCGATCCAACAGCGGGCGCGGCAGCTCGAAGCCCTCCGTCGCGCCGCGGAAGCTCTGCACCGGGGGACGTGGCTTGTCCGTGGGCAGGTCGAGCACGAGGCCCGCCCCCGCCAGCTCGTTTTCCCAATACGCGATTTCCTGGTCGAGCACGGGCCCCTGCAACCAGGCGCGCTGCCACGACGCGAAGTCGGCGTATTGAATCGGCAGCTCGGGCAGCGATGCACGCCGCGCGTGCGTGAAGTCGTCGTACAGCTGCAGGACTTCCTGGTGGATCAGCTCCATCGACCATTCGTCGGCGACGATGTGGTGAATGGTCAGGAGCAGCCGGTGATCCACATCCGAGAAATGGACCATGGTGGCCCGGAACAGCGGCGCACGGGCCAGATCGAACGGCTTGCGCCCGTCGTCCCGCACCACACGCAGCCACGCCCGCTCGCGCTCCGGGTCCGCCAGCGCGCGCAGATCGAGCTCCGCGAGCGGCGGGTCGATCGTCGGTGCCACGACCTGCTGCGGGTGCCCGTCGCTCTGCGGGAACGCGGTGCGCAGGACGTCGTGGCGGCGCGTCAGCTCCTGCAGCGAACGCCGCAGCGCATTGGCGTGGTACGCGCCACTGACGGGGATCACGTCGACGATGTTGTAAACGGGGCTCCCCGGCGCCAGCTGATCCAGGAACCAGAGCTGCTCCTGGGCGAACGAGAGCGCGCACGGTCCACTCTCCGAGCGCCGCGCGATGCGCGGTGTGGTGCCCCCCGCCCCCCCTGACCCCTTGGCTTCGGCCAGCACCGCCGCCAGGTCTCCGATCGTCGAGTGTTCGAACAGGGTCCGGGTCTGCAGGTCCACGCCGAAGACGTCGCGGATCCGGGCCACGGCCCGGATAGCCAGCAACGAGTCCCCGCCCAGGTCGAAGAAGTCGTCCTTGCGCCCGATGTGCTCCACCTTCAAGAGCTCGGCCCACAGCCCCGCGATGGCCTGCTCGGTCTCGCTGAGCGGCGCTGCCACCGCCTGGGCGGGTTGGGTGCGCTCGAGCGAGACGGCCGGCAACGCCTGGCGATCCACTTTCCCGTTCGCGGTCAGGGGAAGCTTGTCCAGCAGGACGAAGGCCGAAGGGATCATGTACTGCGGCAACCGTGCCTGCAGGTGCTTGCGCAGCGACGCGGGCGTCAGGACTTGTCCGTCGGGGGCCAGCTCCGCGCGCACAAAGGCGTCAGCGGGTTGGTGCCGGATGAGCCCTCCCCGCTCCGGCCGGATCGCGTACACGTAACACAGCTCGGTGTGGCGCAGCAGCGGGTCCTGCTCGACCATGACCTCGAAGCCGTGACGCTCGAGCAGCTGGGTGATCGGCTCCACATGTTCCTGCTGATCGACCTCGATCACCGCCTGGCGGATCTTGGGCCAGTCGTCCGGGTCGAGCCCGCGCAGCACATTCAGCTCGCTCTTTTCGACATTGACCTTGAGCAGGTCGATCCGCTCGATACCCTCCTCCGCGATGACGCTGGAGAGGGTGCGCAGCCGGGCCGTCACCGTCCGGGCGCGGAGCCGGTCATCGATTACGTCGCCCACGTCCGCGACGAAACGCTCGTTGTCAGGGGTCGCCGCCTGCTGATTGAGCACGTAGCGCTTGACCATCTCGCGCTCGGTCGCGGCATCGGCGTAGAAGCCCGAGAGCAGTGACAGGCCCTCGAACCATGTGAGGTCCGCCGATCCGCTTTCGCGCGACAAGCCGAGCGGCAGGCAGCGCACCCCCGCGCCCCACGCCGCGGCGTTCGCCTCGAGACACGCAAAGGCGGCGGGATTGGGCTCGCAGGCGACGATGCGGAGGTTCTTGGCGAGCCGGCTCGCGAACACGGTGAACAAGCCGATGTTGGCGCCGACGTCGACGATCGAGTCACCCTCACGGATCGTGACGCCGTGCCGCAGGTACGCCTGCTGCACGAAGATCTCGTTGTAGATGTACTCGGTCTCGTTGCGGTTGAGGTGCGCCACGGGGGCGCCGTCCGGCAGTACGTACGGCGCCTGCCATCCCCACAGCGCCTGGTTCGGCCGCTGCGGCACGACGTACGCCACCAGGTGTTTGCCGCCGGTCGCGTCGTCGAACGCCCGGACCACGGCGTCGCGCACACCATGCTGCGCCCGCAGCGTGCCTTCGATCTCCCCGAGCTCGATCCGGTAGCCGTGCAGCTTGATCTGGTCGTCGAGGCGACCGCAGAACTCGAGGCTCCCGTCCGGCAGCACTCGCGCCAGGTCGCCCGTCCGATAGAGGCGCTGCTCCGCGTCCGCGCCGAACGGATCCGCAATGAACTTCTCGGCGGTGAGATCCGGGCGGCCGAGGTAGCCCCGCCCGACCGCGCGGCCACCGATGTGCAGCTCTCCCTGCTCGCCGCTCGGAGCGGGTCGCCCGCTCGCATCGAGGACGTGGACGCGGATGTGGGGCAGAGGGCCGCCGAGCGGCAGCGTGCCGGACTGGGTGACCGGCAGCTCGGGCCCAACGCGGTACGTCAGCACCCCGACCGTGGTCTCCGTGGGCCCGTAGTGATTGTAGATCTCACAGTCCGGGGCCAGGGCGCGCAGCCGCGCGACCCAGTCGAGCCGCGAAGCCTCGCCACCCAGGATGAGGCGGGACCGGGGCATCACGGCTTCCGGATGGGGGCCCGTCTGCAAGGCGGCGAGGTGCGACGGTACGATCTTCAGGACGTCGATCCGCTCGCGCTGGAAGTATTCCGCGAGCTGCGCTGGGTTCTCGGCTCGCTCGTGGGAGACCACGTGGAGGCAGCCTCCCGTCGCGAGCGCCGGGAACACGACGGTGTTACCGAGATCCGCCGCGATGGTCGACACCGTCGCGTGATTCATGCCCGGCTCGAGTCGCAGCCGCTCCGCAATTCCCAGGACGTAGTTGACGATGTTGCGATGGGTGATGCAGACGCCCTTGGGGCGGCCGGTGGAGCCGCTCGTGTAGATCACGTACGCGAGATGCTCGGGCCGCACGGGCGGCGGTGCCGCCGGTGCTGCCGGTGGCGCGTCAAGATCTCCGTTCAGGCACACGGCGCGCGAGCTGTCGATCGGGAGGCGGGCCACGAGGCCGGACTGTGTGACCACCACCGCGACGCTCGCGTCCGAGAGCATGAAGGCGACCCGCTCCTGCGGGTAACCCGTGTCGATGGGCAGGTACGCCGCCCCGGCCTTGAGGATGCCCAAGATGCCGACGATCATGTCCACCGAGCGCTCGACGAACAGGCCGACGAGCGCGTCCGGCCCGACGCCCCGACCCCTCAGGTGGTGCGCCAGCCGCCCGGCGCGCCGGTCGAGCTCGCCGTACGTCAGGCGCTCCTGCTCGAACACGACCGCCACGTGATCGGGGGTGCGACGCGCCTGCGCCTCGATCAGCTCGTGCAGGCAGAGATCGGTCAGAGCGAGCACGCGATCAGCTCCTTCATGATTTCATTGGCGCCCGCGTAAATCCGCTGCACACGGCTGTCGGCCCACATGCGGGCAATCGGATACTCGGTCATGTATCCGTAGCCACCGTGCAGCTGGACGCATTCGTCTACGATGCGGCACTGGCAGTCGGTGAGCCAATACTTGGCCATGGCGGCCGTGGTGTCGTCCAGCTGGCCCGCGATGAACCGTTCAACGCAGTGGTCGACGAACACCCGGCCGACATGCGCGGCGGTCTTGCACTCGGCCAGCTTGAAGCGGGTATTCTGCAGCTCGATGAGCGGCTTGCCGAACGCCGTGCGCTGCTTCACGTAGTCGGTCGTGATCGCCACCGCCTGCTCCGCCGTCGCGACCGCCACGACGCCCACGCCCAGGCGCTCGTAAGGCAGACGCTCCATCATCTGATAGAACCCTTTGCCCTCGACGCCGCCGAGCAAGTTCGTCGCCGGGACGCGTGCATCGTCGAAGAACAGCTCGCACGTGTCCTGGCCGTGCATGCCGATCTTGTCGAGCGCGCCGCCGACCCGATACCCCCGCAGGCCTTTCGTCTCCACCATGATCAGGGAGATACCCTTCACGCCGGAAGCGCGCGGATCGGTTTTGACCGCCAGGCACACGAGGCCGGCGAGCGCACCGTTCGTGATGAACGTCTTCGAGCCGTTGATGATGTACTGGTCGCCCTCGCGCCGGGCGGCGGTCTGGATGTTCCGCAGGTCGGAGCCGGCGCCGGGCTCGCTCATGGCGATGGCCGCCACCAGCTCGCCCCGCGCCATGAGCGGGAGCCAGCGGCATTTCTGCTCTTCGCTGCCGTAGGCCAGGAGGTAGTGCGCCACGATGCTCTGGATGCCGGAGCCGAAATGCACGCCCGCGTAGGCGAGCTCCTCCAGCACGACGGCGGCATGGGCGAAGTTGCCGCCACCACCGCCGTACGCGTCGGGCAGGTCGGGGAGCAGCAGGCCGGTCGTGCCGGCCTGCTGCCACGCCTCCGCATCGGGACGTCGCTGTTCGCGCCAGCGGACCTGGTGCGGCACGAACTCCTTCGCGACGAACTGACGGACCGTCGCGCGGAACATCCGCAGCTCGTCGTTCATCCACGGCGACTCGGTCGCGGTCGGGGCCATCAGCGGTCGTCCTCGATCGGCCGCTCCGCGACTACGGCAGCGACAAACCCCGGCACGGGCGAGAACCCCTCCAGGTGCCAGCGGCAGCGATCGCCCGGGACGTCCTCGACCCGGAGGATCCGAGCCGGCTCCCCCGGCGCGAGCGATACGTCGAAGCGATCGAGCGGGTGGAACAGGCCGTCGCCCAGCGCCTTGATGAACGCCTCCTTGCGAGTCCAGCACTGAAAGAATCCCAGCGCCCGGTCGCCCGGCTCGAGCGTCCGGTACGTGGCGTACTCCTGACGAGAGAACCAGCGGGCGGCTACGTGGTCGGCGTCGGGGAGCTCGCGGACCGCCTCCACGTCGATGCCGACTTCCCGGCCCGAGGAGAAGGCGTACACGGCCACATCCTGGCAATGCGACACATTGAACCGCAGGTCGGAAGCCGCCAATCGGCCGGCCAGCGCGGGCTTGCCGCGCGCCCCCGCGGCCAGCTCGATCGCTTCGGGCCGAACATCGAGCCGCGCCGCGAGCAGCTGCCGCAACAGCGCTCGCGCGACGATGAACCGGCGGCGGTCAGGCTCGAACGCGAACCGCGCCGCCCGCTCACGCTCCCGGTCCGTCAGCAGCTGCGCCGAGGCGGACACGGCCTCGGACCCGACGTCCGGGCGCGCCACAATCACAGCGACGTCGTCCTCAGTGAACGACGCCGCCCGCTGTCGGGCCGCTGATGCTGTGGTGACCATCCGCTACACGCCTCGCCTGTCGATCAATCCTCCCCCGCACGAACTGCAAGCCCACTCGAACCGCTCTAGCAGTCCAACGCACTTCCCGGGCCAGAGCCGTTACGCGACGGTGCGCTGCTGGCGGGCGCGTGCTATCTGATTGTCGCACAATTGCATGGAGCCCCGACGCAGAATGGCCCAGTGCTGCACACGCGCGGCGAATTCGCCTCAGAGTAGTGCGTCGCCGCTTCGGGGGGTATTCGGTCCCGCGCCGCAACGTTCAGGGGGTGGGCCAGAACCGGCCAGCGAGCTCCGCCGTGCGGGGATCGGGGGGCGTAGGCGAGCCGTCGAGCGAGGCAATCGGCACGACGCCGCGCACCGCATTCGTGAGGAACAGGCTCTTCCCGGCGACCTGCGGCCTCGCATAGCGACCCGGGTCCACGCGCGGCACGAGCTCGAGCACGCGCGCCCGCCCGATGCCGGGAAGGATGCCGAGGTCGAGTGCCGGTGTGCGCAGCATGTCGCCGTCCCACCAGAACACATTCCACACCGTGCCCTCCGCCACGAACCCAGCGTGCGTGAGCAACAGCGCGTCGTCCGCTTCGGCCCGCTCCGCCTCGTCGCGTGCATCGAGGAAGCAGTCGCGGTCGGTCGTCTTGTGACGATAGGGCTGGTGCGGCTCGGACGCGGCGATCACGGCGGGAGGCTCCAGGGCGGGCGAGGCGCGCACCGTCACGCTGGCGCGCCCGTCGCGCACTTCCAGACGGAGTACGGCGTCGCCGGTTCCCGAAAACGGCGTCACCAGCGCCACGAGATCCTGCGAAGGCGCGGGCAGATCGAGCTCGCGCAGGGAGCGCTCGAGGCGGGCGAGGTGGCGTTGCCAGAGCGGGATGCGTCCCTCCCGCACGCGCATCGTCTCGATGAGCCCGTAGCCGGGTTCGCCCATGGTCTAAAGTTGCCTATTGGCACCCGGTTTCACATGTTGCTTCCCGGCCGACCCGGAAGGGATCACGATGCGAATCCTCGACGTCTCTCTGCAACGTCTCTCCGCGACGACTTTGGCCATTGTGTTGTCCGGGTGCTCCCACGCTCCACCGCCGGATTTCGCCCCCGACCCCGGTCTGGTCGCACAAATCAGGGACCTTCGGATCGTCACGAGCTACGCCCGCGCCTGCCCGGGGAGTGTGATCGCAACGAGCTACGAGGCCGTGCTGGCGAGCGGAGAGCGCGTGCCGTTCGCGCGGTCGTACGACAAGAAGCACCCGCCCCGGCTGCACGTCGTGTTTCTCGATCGCGAGAGCCCCGACGCGGTCTCCCAGGAAGACGGCGACTGGGTCACCGAGCGCGATCCGCTGGCGACCGTGTCCACCGGGTTCCGCCTCACGGCGACGCTGCGAGCCAACTCTCATGTCACCAGCACTATCGTGGTGCCCCCTTACTACGGATGTATGCCCCACACGTTCACGTTCTCGGGCGAGCCTGGCGGCGCGGGCCAGGCTGGGGGCAACGGCCCGGACGTGACGGTGCGGCTCGCAGGGGTGCGCTCCCCCTTCTACGACAAGCTGTACGTTGCCGGAATCCAGGTGGGCGTCGCGCCGCCGTTCTACGTCCTGGGCGATGCGACGAGCGTCGCCCCGGCGGACTGGCTGATCGTCGAGACGCGCGGCGGCCGGGGTGGCGCGGGCCTCGCGGGTCCGAACGGCAGCGACGGCTCTCCCGGCTCGGCGGGGTGTCCGGCGCAGCCTGGCGCCCCCGGGGGCGCTGGCGGTACCGGGGGTCAGGGTGGCCCGGGCGGCCGGGGCGGCCGTATCACGGTCGTGGTACCGCTCGACCAACCGCTCCTGGCCGGCTTGGTAGACGGCCGCAGCGCCGCGGGCGCGGGAGGCCCTGGAGGCCCCGGCGGAGCGGGCGGGAAGGGCGGCAAGGGCGGGCAGGGTGGGCCGGGTGGTGATCGCCGCTGCCCGGATGCGGCCGACGGTGCCGCGGGCCGCCCCGGCGCCGCCGGACCGGCCGGCAGCGACGGAACCTCAGGGCCGCGCACGATCGTGGTCACCGCCCCCACCAGGGAGGTTTTCGGCGTGCAGGTGCCGCCCGGACTGGGGGCGCTGCTCGAGCGGCTGCAGCGCAGGCCCTGAGCGGCTCGGGCACCTCTGCACCACTCGGTACGTGGCACTGGGGGTCGGGGCGGAGGGCGCTTCACACGCGAGGGCGCCACGAAGGCGGAACTCGGAGGCGCGGAGCAGGCTCGAGCAGGCACACGTCCCCGTGGCGTGCTTCGGGGTGCCCTCGCGTGTAGGCGCCCCTAGCCCCGACCCACAGCGCCACGATGACTTGTGTAGAGGTCCCCTAGCGCACGACGAGGTGCGAGTACTGCAGGAAGCTCTCGACGACCAGCTCGAATTCGTCGCCCGGCATGACGGCGGGGAGCGTCGTAGTCCACGACCGCCGCCCCGCCACGGGATCCGCCACCAGCGTCACGCCTCCGGTCGAGGTGACGAACTCGACCGGCACGGTGAACTCGACGGTGCTGTTGGTGGTGACCAGGCCCAGCCGTACCCACATGGCGCCGCGGGTGAGGTAGATTCTCACGTCCGACCAGTTGCTGTTGGTGACGCGCAGCGTCACGGGCTCGCGGGTGGAGGTCGAGTCGGCAGAGGGGGTAGTCGCAACCGGCCCGTGCCGCGCGCACCCCGTCGTCGTGAGGGGAGAGACGGCAACGCAGGCGACCGCCAGCAGCGGCACAACCGTTCGCATCATGGTGCGACGGACCCGCCTGTAACATAGCCCACCATGAAGGGATCGCCATGACCGCGTACGACATCATCATCGTCGGGGCCGGTCACAACGGCCTCGTCACCGCGGCCTACCTGGCGCGCGCCGGCAGGCGCGTGCTGGTGCTCGAGCGGCGTGACGTCGTGGGCGGCGCGTGCGTGACCGAGGAGCTGTGGCCGGGCTTCAAGGTGTCGACGGCCGCGTACGTGAACAGCCTGCTGCGACCCGAGATCATCCGCGACCTGGAGCTCGCCCGCCACGGGTTCGAGCTGCTGCCGCGCAGCCCATCGTCGTTCACGCCGTTCCCCGATGGCCGGTTCCTGCTGATGGGGCCCGACAAGGAGCTGACACGCCAGCAGGTCGCCAAGTTCTCGACCCGGGACGCCGAGGCGTTGCCGCGCTACGAGGCGATGCTCGAGCGCGTGGCCGACTTCATCGAGCCCACCCTGCTCCAGACGCCTCCGAACCCCTGGTCGTTCGGTCCCAAGAACCTCGCGCACCTCGCCCGGCTGGGCTGGCGCTTTCTCAAACTGGGCCGGGACGGCCCGGGCGCCCTCGAGATCCTCACCGGCGCCGCGCGGCCGATCCTGGACCGCTGGTTCGAATCGGAGCAGCTCAAGATCGCCCTCGCCACCGACGCCATCATCGGCGCCATGGCCTCACCCTCCATGCCGGGCACCGCGTACGTGCTGTTCCACCACGTGATGGGCGAATGCAACGGCGTGCGCGGAATGTGGGGCTACGTCCGGGGCGGGATGGGCGGCATCACGCAGGCGCTCGCGTCCGCGGCGCGGGCCCACGGGGCGGAAATCCGTCTCAACAGCCCGGTGGCGAAGATCCTCACCCGCCGCGGCCGGGTGAAGGGGGTGGCCCTCGCCGGCGGCAGCGAGTTCCAGGCCAGGAAGGTCGCGTCCAACGCCGACGCCCACGTGACCTTCCTGCAGCTGGTCGACGAGCGGGAGCTGGATCCCGAGTTCGTGGCGGCGGTGCGCGGCATCGATTACGCCAGCGCTTCGCTCAAGATCAACGTCGCGCTGTCCGAGCTGCCCGATTTCACGGCCGTGCAGGGGAGCGGGCTGCCGCCCAACGGACACCTGCGCGGCACGATTCATCTCGCGCCCACGCTCGACTACATGGAGCTGGCCTACGACGACGCCAAGTACGGCCGCCCCTCCGCCGACCCGATCCTCGAGTGCACCATCCCGTCGGTCGTGGACACGACAGTGGCGCCCGTCGGCAAGCACGTCATGTCGTTCTTCGTGCAATACGCGCCGTACCAGTTGCGCAACGGCGGCTGGGACGAGGTGAAGGATCGGTTCGCCGACCGCTGCTTCGACATCCTCAACGAGTACGCGCCGAACTTCAAGCGCGCCGTGATCGAC
Organism: Gemmatimonadales bacterium; assembly: GCA_036522815.1. Classification (GTDB taxonomy): domain Bacteria; phylum Gemmatimonadota; class Gemmatimonadetes; order Gemmatimonadales; family GWC2-71-9; genus AG41. Next base: position 11,100 of record DATDFC010000112.1, read on the forward strand.
CGGCAGGTGCTGTCGCCGCTCGACCTGGAGCGCCGCTTCGGGCTCACGGGCGGGAACATCTTCCAGGGGGCCATGACGCTGCCGCAGCTCTTCTTCCTGCGGCCGCTGCCCGGATACGCCGACTACCGCACGCCCATCAAAGGGCTGTACCTCTGCGGCTCGGCGACGCACCCGGGCGGCGGCGTCATGGGCGCGTGCGGATACAATGCGGCGCGGGAGATCCTCCGCGACCGTTAGTCGGCTTTCTTCGCCGTCGGCGGCAGCAGCCCGTTCAGCCGCAGGTAGATCGCCATCTGGCTGTAATGGTCCGCCCAGTCGGCGACGGTGATCAACGCGGCAAAGCCCTTCGTCTGCTTCTTGCCGCCGAAGAAGTCGATGCTATCGCCCAGCTGCGCGTCCTGGATCCCGGCCAGCACGGTCTCGCAGAACTTGAACGAGGCCTTGAGGCCGGCCACGAGCTTTTCCTTGGAGTCCGTTCCGGCAAACTTGTCCGTCTCGGGCGCCTTCATGCCGGAGGACGCGCCGCAGAGATAGTTGTTCCCTTCCCGGATCAGGTGCGCGACCACGTCCCCAAAGCTCATCTGGGCGGGCGTGGGCTTGTAGCCGTACTTGTCCGCCGGCATCTCCTCCGCGGCGTCCACGATGTTCTTCGTCTGGCGCTGCGCAATGTACCGGACGCCGTTGCTGACCGGATTCTGGGCCTGCGCGCCAGCGACGACGGTGAGCTGGACGGTACAAAGGGCCAGTAGGGTGGTGCCGAGCGTGGATCTCATCCTCGAATCTCCTGTGAAGGGCGTAGGGGGCGGCCGGAGAATTCTGCATCGGAATGGGCCCCGCGTCCAGGCTACATTAGGCGGATGCGCCCATCACTCCTCAGCACGCTGCTCTGCGGCCTCGCCTGGCCCGCGCTCGCCCAGTCCAATGCCGAGCTGATCGCCAACGACGCCTACACGCGCTCGCACGACTATCATCTCGTGCACCAGCGCATCGAGGTCCGCAATTTCGACTGGGATTCCGCGTCGTTCGACGGCCGGGTGACGACGACGCTGGTGGCCCTGCGGCCCGGCCTCGACTCCGTGATCCTCGACGCCGGCTCCCGGCTCGTCGTGTCGCGGATCGCCGACGGCCGCGGGACGACCCTCCGGAGCGAGCGCCACGGCGATACGCTCGTCGTGTACGCCGCGCGGCCCGTCGCCTTTCACGACACACTGCGCTGCGTGATCGACTACCACGCACCGGTCGAGAACGGCAAGGGCCTGACGTTCATCCAGCCCGAGGGCCAGGAGCATCGACCCCGCCAGATCTGGAGCCAGGGAGAGGACAACAACAACCACTTCTGGTTTCCCACCTACGACTTTCCCAACGACAAGATGACCTGGGAGCTCGTCGCCACCGTGCCACGGCAGTACACGGTCGTGTCGAACGGCCGGCTGGTGGCCGACCGCCCGCTGCCGGGCGGCGCCCACAGCGTCACCTGGCGCCAGGACCTGCCGAGCTCCACGTATCTCGTGTCGCTGATCGTCGCGCCGCTCGTGAAGCTGCCCGACCGCTGGCACGGCATTCCCGTGGACTACTACGTCTATCACGCCGATTCGAGCCGCGCCCGGCGCCTGTTCGGCGTGACGCCGGACATGATCGACGTGTACTCGCGCCTGACCGGCCTGCCGTATCCCTGGGCCAAGTACGCCCAGACCACCGTCGCCGACTTCTTCGGCGGGATGGAAAACGTCAGCGCGACGACGCTCGTCGACTGGCTCCCGGACGAGCGGGCCTACCTCGACCGGCCGTGGTATCAGTGGATCCTGATCCCGCACGAGCTCGCCCACCAGTGGTTCGGCGACTACGTCACTACCGAGAACTGGGCGAACATGTGGCTGAACGAAGGGTTCGCCGAGTTCATGCCGGGCCAATACTGGGGCGCCAAGCTCGGCCGCCACGCGGCGGACGATTACTACCTCGACGAGTACCGCCAGTATCTCGAGATCGACGCCCGGCGCCGCATGCCGCTCGCCGCCCTCGGCTCGAACAACATCTATCCCAAGGGCGCGCTCGTGCTCCGCATGCTGCGCGAGTACCTGGGTCCCGAGCGGTTCTGGGCCGCGCTGCATCGCTATCTCATCCGCCACGCCCTGGACAACGCGACCAGCGACGACCTGCGGCAGGCCGTGCTGGAGGCAACCGGCGAGAACCTCGACGGCTTCTGGAGCGAGTGGGTGTATGGCGCGGGGCATCCCGCCTTCACCGTCACGGCGGTATACGACACGGCGGCCCGGACGCTCGCGCTGAGCGTGAAGCAGACGCAACAGGACAGCGCCACGGGTGACAGCACCGGTCCGCGCTACCACACGGCGGCGGTGTTTCACATGCCGCTGAGTATCCGGGTCGGCACGCCGGGCGGCGACGTGGTCCGTCGCGTGCCGCTCAGGGCGCGCGAGCAGACGATCTCGTTTGCGGCGCTCGCCGGCCCGCCCACGATGGTGGTGTTCGACGACGGCAACACGATCCTGAAGGAGCTCACGTTCGACCAGCCCACGTCCTGGCTCGCGACCCAGCTCGAGCACGACGCCGACCTGTGGAACCGCGAATGGGTGATCGAAGAGCTCGCCAAGCGGCCGGCCGACGCTGCCGCCCTGGCGGCGCTGGCGCGGGCCGCCACCTCCGCCGACTACTTCCTGACCCGCGCCCAGGCGGCGGAGGCATTGGCGCGATTCCCCGCCGCGGGTGCCGCGACACCGCTCGCCGCTGCGCTGCGCGATACCTCGGCCCAGGTGCG
>DATDFC010000113.1:0-5641 GCA_036522815.1 Gemmatimonadales bacterium
GGCCGGCGCCGGGAGCGCGCCGGCCGTCACGTACGCCGAGTACTCGCCCAGCGAGTGTCCGGCCGCGGCGACGGCGCGGCCGGCCGCGGTGCCGAGCACGGCGAAGACGGCGGCGCTATGGGCCAGGATCGCGGGCTGCGCGTTGTGGGTGGCCGTCAGCTCGTCCTCCGGCCCCTCGAACATCAGCCGGCTGAGGGAGATGCCGAGGGCCTCGTCGATCGCGCCGAGGGCGTCGCGCGCCGTGGCGAAGCGCGCGGCGAGGTCTTTGGCCATCCCGACTTTTTGGGCGCCCTGCCCGGGGCACAGCCAGATCGTGTGGGTCGCGGCTACCACTGCACTACCAGGCTCGCCCAGGTGAAGCCCGCGCCGAACGCGCAGAACATCACCTTCATGCCCGGTTGGAGGCGACCGCCGCGCACCGCCTCGTCGAGCGCGATCGCGACCGACGCCGCCGAGGTATTGCCGTAGCGGTCCACGTTCACATAGACCTTGTCCATGGGGAGCCCGGCCTGCTTGGCCGTGGCTTCGATGATCCGGATGTTCGCCTGGTGCGGAATGAGGAGATCGATGTCGTCGCTCGTGAGGCCGGCCCGCGCGAGCGCCTTGTCGCAGGCGTCCGCCATCGAGAGCACCGCGGCTTTAAAGACCTCGCGCCCCGCCATCTTGATGTAGTACGAGTGATCCGTGAGCAGCGCCTGATCCGGCGGGTGGGCGGCGCCGCCGCCCGGGCGGTACAGCAGCTCGGCCAGCGTGCCGTCCGATTTCATGTAGCTCGACAGAATGCCCCGACCGGTGGCGCTGGGGCGCACCAGGGTCGCCCCGGCGCCGTCGCCGAACAGCACCGCCGTGGTGCGATCGCTCCAGTCCATGATGGAGGTGAGCTTCTCGGATGCGACCACCAGCACGTGCCGCGCCTGCTCGCTCGCCACCAGCCCCTCGGCGACGTTGAGCGCGTACAGGAAGCCGGTGCAGGCCGCCCCCACATCGAACGCCGCTGCGTGCTTGGCGCCCAGCAGGGCCTGGAGATCGCACGCCTGGGAGGGCAGCAGTCGGTCGGGCGAGCAGGTCGCCACGACCACCGCGTCGAGATCGAGCGGCGTGAGCCCCGTCTGCTGGAGCACCTGCTCCGCCGCCGCCTTGGCCATGCAGGCGTTCGACTCGTCCGCCCCGGCCACCCGCCGCTCCCGGATCCCGGTGCGCTCGCGGATCCACTGGTCCGACGTGTCGAGCCGGGTCGAGAACTCGTCGTTCGTCATCACGCGCTTGGGGGTGTAGCGGCCGGTGGCCACCAGCTCGGCGAACGGGCGCTTCATCGGGACGCGCCCCCCTCGGCGAGCTCCGCCCCGATGTCCTGATCGAGGTGGCTGGTCACCATCTGGGCCGCCACCCGCAGGGCGTTCTTGATCGCTCCCGGGGGCGAGGCGCCGTGACAGATGATCACGACGCCCTTCACGCCGAGCAGCGGCGCCCCGCCATACTCGGAGGAGTCGAGGAACTTGAACAGCTGTCTGGCCTCGGACCGTCCCAGCACGTCGGGGAACGCCTGCTTGATCATCCCCATGAACATGCGGCCCGCTGATTCATAGAACTTGAGGACCACGTTCCCCACGAAGCCGTCGCACACGACCACGTCGATCCGGCCCTGCTGGCACTGACCCGCCAGGATGTCCCGGCCCTCGACGTTCCCGACGTAGTGAATGCCCGCCGCCTGCTTGAGGAGCTGGTGCGCTTCCTTCACGACGGCGTTGCCCTTCTCGTCCTCCTCGCCCACGTTCAACAGGCCGACGCCGGGACGCGCCTGGTCCAATACGTCGCGCACGTACACCGACCCGAGGTGGGCGAACCCGACCAGCTCACGCGCATCGCAGTCCACGTTGGCGCCGCCGTCGAGCACCAGGACGGGATGTACGGCGGTGGGAAACAGCGCGCCGATCGCGGGGCGCTGCACTCCTTCGTGCAGGCGGAGCATCAGGGTCGCCGCCGCCATCACGGCCCCCGTGTTGCCGGCCGAGATGAACGCATCGCTCGCGCCCTGCTTCTGGAGGCCGATCCCGACCGCCACGGACGAGCGGGGCTTGCTCTTGACGGCCGCCAGCGGCTTCTCGCCCATGCCCACTACCTCGGGCGCTTCGACGATCTCGAGGCGGTCGCGGTCGACGGCGCCGTGCGGCTTGAGCGCGGCCTCGATGTCGCGGGTCCGCCCCACGAGCTGGATCCGGAAGGTGGGGGGAAACTCGCGCAGCGCCTGCACCGCGCCCTCGACCTCCACGCGCGGCGCGTTGTCCCCGCCCATGGCGTCCAGCGCGACGCGGATCACCGTTACGCGTCCTCTACCGCTATGCGCTGCTCGTCGCGGTAATAGCCGCAGGTGGGACACACCCGATGCGGGCGCTTCAAATCGCCGCAGCGCGGGCAGGGTTGCAGCGCGATGGGTGCCGCCTTGTAATGCGTGCGGCGGGCGCGCTTCTTCCGCTTCGACGTCCTTCGCTTGGGTACGGCCATGGATGCGTCCTCTTTCAGTCGCGGAGCTTGTGCTTCAAGGCGGTCAGTCCGCTCCAGCGTTGGTCCACCACCGGCGGGCAGCCGCAGGGGCCTGCGTTCAAGTCCGTGCCGCAGCGCGGGCACAGCCCGCGGCAGTCGTCTCGACACACCACCCACTGAGGCAGGGCCAGCAGCAGCTCCTCTCGCAGCGCGACGCGCAGATCGATCGCCGTCGCGTCACGCGCCAGGGGGTAGGAACTCGGGTCCTCCAAGGCGTCGGGATCCTGGGAAAACAGGGCGTCGACATCTGCCACCACCGGGACGCTCACGGCGGCAAGGCAGCGCCTGCATTGCCCCGCCATCCTGGTGCGGAGCGAGGCTCGCCAGTAGAAGCGCCCTTCACCGGCCGACTGCAAGCGGCCTGCCACGCGCACCGGCTCGGCCAGGGCCCCGTCGAGCCCCTCAAACAGGGGGTCATTCCCTGCGAGTTGGCCCTGCGTGTCCACCGGGCCACGGGCGAGCTCCCGCAGGTCGACCTGTAACATGGGCAAACGAAGCTAAACCGTTGTGGGACTTGCGTCAAGCGAACTAGAGCCGGCCTCCCCCCAGCTCCCGCAACTCCCCCTCGGCAAAGAAAAAGGCCACCTCCCGAGCGGCGTTCTCGGGGGAGTCCGAGGCGTGAATGGCGTTCCGCTCCTTGGATTCGGCGAACAGCTTCCGCACGGTGCCGGGCTTGGCTTCGGCGGGGTCGGTCGCGCCGATGACTTCGCGCAGCCGGGCGACCGCGTCCTCGCGCTCGAGGGCCAGGGCCAGGGCCGGTCCGGACGTCATGAACGTCACCAGCGAGCGGTAGAAGGGGCGTTCCCGATGCACCTCATAGAAGCCCTCCGCCTGGGCGGCGCTGAGCCGCACGAGACGCGCCGCGCGCATCACGAATCCGGCGCCTTCCAGCAGCGCGAGGATCTTTCCGGCGTGGCCGGCGCGAACCGCGTCGGGCTTGACGATGGCGAGTGTGAGCATGTTGGGGACGAGGGATTCGGGGCTCGGGATTAGGGAGTAATGAGGCGGCGGATCAGGTCGGCGCGCGTCAGGAAGCCGACCACCACGCCCTCGCGCACCACGGGAAAGCGGTCGACGTCCTTCGAGCTCATCAAGTTGGCGACGTCCGACAGGGTCTGGTCCTCCGCCAGGCAGAGCACCGAGCGCCCCATGGCTTCCCTCACGGGAATGAGGCGCGGGTCCGCCGAGCCGCGCTGCAGCTGCGAGCGGGTGGGCGCCCGGAACTCCCCGCTCTTGCTGCGCTGCACGAAATCGGGGATCAAGTAGCGCAACAGCTCGCGATGCGTGACCATGCCGATGAGCGAGCCGCCCTCGTCCACCACCGGCATGGCGCGGATGTCGCGCTCCACCATGAGGCGCGCCACCTCGCCCAGGGTCCGATCCGGACCGACGGTAATGGCGTGCGGCGTCATCACGTCCCGCACCGTGAGCTGGCTCGGCAGCTCGACGGCATCGAGCGCGGGGAGCGCCAGCACCTGCTCGGCGGTCCGTGCCGCGAGCAGCGCCAACACGTTGTCCGGGTTCGAGAGGGTGCGGGCGAAGGCGCCGACCACCTGCAGATAGAGCGCCGCGTCGCGCAACGGTGCGACGATGAAAATCACGACCCGGGCCGTGCGGTGGGGATCCTTCTCCCACCGGATCGGGGTGGGAGAGATGCCGAGCGCGGTCACGAGGCCGCGCACCGCCTCCGTGCGAAAGTGGGGCAGGAAGGCGTGCTCACCCACGCTCACCATGTCCTCGGGCCAGGTGTGCCGAACCACGGCGTTGAGGCGCTGGGGATCGGCCACCGCGCCGCTCGCCACCAGGCGCTCGGCCAGCCGCTCGGTGGCCTCCTTGACCGTGCCGGCGCTGAGGGGGACGAGGATGTGCTCCGCCTTGAGGACGTCGCGCAGCTTCACAGGCGTTCTCTCAGCAGGGCGACGACATCCGCCGGGCGCTTCATCACGGCGATGCCCGCCCGGGCGAACGCCGCCATCTTTTCCGCCGCCGTCCCGCTCGATCCAGCGATGATCGCCCCGGCGTGTCCCATGCGACGGCCCGGGGGCGCGGTCTGCCCGGCGATGAACCCGATCACCGGTTTGGACATCGCCTGCTGGACGAACTCGGCCGCCTGCTGCTCGTCGGTGCCCCCGATCTCTCCGATCATCACCACCGCGTCGGTGTCGGAGTCCGCCTGGAACGCCGACAGGCAGTGGATGAAGTTGGTTCCGATCAACGGGTCGCCACCGATGCCTACGCACGTCGACTGCCCGTACCCGGCTCCCGAGAGCTGATGCACGATCTCGTAGGTGAGCGTCCCGCTGCGCGACACGACACCGATCCGGCCCGGGCGGCAGATATTGCCCGGGATGATACCGACCTTGGTGCGCGGCGGGGAGATGAGTCCCGGGCAGTTCGGGCCGATGAGGCGGGCGCCGCGCTCGTGCAGGTAGGGCAGCACGCGCGTCATGTCCAGCACCGGAATCCCCTCGGTGATGCACACGATCAGTGCGACCCCGGCATCGGCCGCCTCGAAGATGGCGGACGCGGCGACTACTGCCGGAACGTAAATGATCGACGTGTTGGCCCGCGTCTCCGCCACCGCGTCGGCCACGGTGTCGAACACGGGCACGACGCCGTCGAACACCTGGCCGCCTTTTCCGGGCGTGACCCCGGCGACCACCTTGGTGCCGTACCCGATCATCTGCCGCGTGTGGAACGAGCCGTCCCGACCGGTGATTCCCTGCACCACCAGGCGCGTCTGCGCGTCGACGAAGATGCTCACGCCGCCTCCCCCGTCCCCCTCGCCCTGGCCACCGCCTGCTTGACGGCCTCGTCCATGTCGGTGAGGGCGGAGTAGCCGGCCTTGGTGAGAATCGCGATCGCGAGCTCCTCGTTCGTGCCCGTCAGACGAATCACGAGCGGCACCTTGAGCGGGAACTGCGCGGTGGCCTGCACGATGCCGTTCGCCACGTCGTCACCGCGGGTGATGCCGCCGAAGATGTTGAAGAGAATGGCGCGGACGCTCGGGTCCGCCGTGATGATCCGGAGGGCGCTGACCACCTTCTGCGGGTCGGAGCTGCCGCCGATGTCGAGGAAGTTCGCCGGCTCGCCGCCGTAG
>DATDFC010000114.1:0-13236 GCA_036522815.1 Gemmatimonadales bacterium
CAGCACGGCCGGCGGGACGGGCGCGCCCAGCCGCGCCGCGGCCGCGCCGGGCCGCTCGCTGTACGGAAAGACGTGCAGATAGGTGAACGGCAGCGCGGCGACCAGCGCCATGGTCGCGCGGTGATCGTCCTCGGTCTCGCCCGGGAAGCCGGCGATGATGTCCGCCCCGAGCCCGAGCACCGGCAGCCGGGCGGCGAGCCACTCCAGGCGGGCCCGATACGTCTCGGCCGTGTACCAATGACGGCCCATGCGCTTGAGCACGCGGTTCGAGCCGGACTGCAGCGGGGCATGCAGATGGGCCGCGAGATTGCGGGGGGCCTCGATCAGAAGCCGGGCGATCGTGTCGTCGACCTCGGTGGCCTCGATCGACGAGAGACGGAAGCGGACGGCCGGGACGGCTGCTATTAACGCCTCGAGGAGCCCGCCGAGGGTAGACCAACCCCGGGGCCGTGCCGCGGGGTTACCGGGACCCGAAACCTCCCGTGAACCCCGGGGCGTGGCCCCGGGGTCGGTCCACCCGGACCGATCCCGCCCATAGGTCCCGATGTGGACCCCGGTCAGCACGATCTCCGCGTGATGCGCGGCGAGCGCGCGTGCCTCTTCCACCAGCTCCGGAATCGGCCGCGAGCGATTCGCCCCCCGGGCGAGCGTGGTCGCGCAAAACGTGCAGTGCTCATCGCAGCCGTCCTGGATCTTGAGCAGCGCGCGCGTCCTCACCCCGTCACGATGTAGGGGCGCAGCATGCTGCGCCCCTACGTTTGCGGGCATGGCCAGCCCGGCCGCCCGCACGACCTGCGCAGGGTCCGCCCCCCCGACCACGGCGCGCACCCGCGGCAGGGCCGCGATCGTCCCAGCGTCGCGCGCTGCGGCACAGCCCATCACCACCGTCTCGAGCCTGTTGCCCCGCGCCAGGCGGCGCACGAAGCGCCGCAGCTTGACCTCCGCCTCGTGCGTCACCGTGCATGAGTTCACCACCGCGACGTCAGCCGCCGCGGGATCGTCCACCACCGTCGCCCCCTGGTCGGCAAACGCCTGCTCCACGAGGGCCGTGTCGTACTGGTTCGCCTTGCAGCCGAAGGTATGGAAGTAGACGTTCACGGACGCACGGTGATACCCACGAGTGCGGTCCACACGCGCTCGGTGAGCCCGCCACCGCGGCGCTCGAGCCGCTCCACCCCGACGTCGAGCAGGGCGCGCCCCTGGGCGAACGCGCGTCCGGTCCCCGCCGCCGCGGCGAATTCCGTGGGCGCGGTCGGACCGGGACCGAAGGGCAGCTGACCGCCGCGCACGCCGAACCGGAGCGGCATGCGTCCCGCACCGATCTCCGCTCCCGCCGACCAGCTCCAGGTGTCGAACGCGCCGGCGCCGGCGCGGGCCCAGCCGCGCCAGGCGACCGACCCTCCGAACCGCACGCTCCGGCTCGGCGAAAACAGCATGCCGCCTCCCGCCATGCGCGGCAGATCGGTGTCGGCGCTGGTCGTGTCGGCCACCGTGGCGCGCAGCCGGCTGTCCGCGCGGACCCAGCCGGTCACGCTCAGCCCGGGCAGGACGCCCAGCAACACGCTCCCCGACACCCCGACACCGGAATAGCGCACTTCGGCGAGCTGCTGCACGGTGTGAAAGCTCGTGTCGTCGAAGCGGCGCTCGGCGGTCTCGCGGGTCGAGCCGGAGAGGAAATGCAGTCCCGCGCCGAGCGCGATGCGGCGCGTCAGCCGGCTGGCGGCCGCCAACCGGAGATCGGCGATGCTCCCGTCGCTCGTGACCTCGTCGGTGTAGCGCTCGAGCGTACCCCGCAGCAGGGTCGAGTCGCGCTGGGTCACGTCCCAGGTCCGATCGAGGTAGGTGGTGAAGCCCGCGGCGAGCGCGAGCCGCCGGTGCACCCGCCCGACCACGTTCAACAGCGGGAACCGCGTGGCGCGCAGCGCGCTCGTCGTCCCGGCGATGTCGGCGTCGCGGTACGAGGCGCTCTCCATCGCGGTGGCGGTGAGCTGCGGCACGTCCGCCAGCGCCGCTTCGCTGAGCGGGGACAGCGGGTCGAACGGCGCGAACGCTCCCCCCGTCGAGCGGGACCGCACCGATTCCCACCGTCCCGGGGTGCCGAGGCCGCGGATCCCGAACTGGGAATCTTGGGCGGTCAGGCGGTCAGGCGGACAGGCGGACAGAACGATCGCCGCGAGCGCCGCCACTCCGACTGCTCGTCCGCCCGTCCGCCTGACCGCCGCCGTTGTCGTCATGGCGCCCCGAACGGGAAGCGTCGCACGAACGTGATCTGGAGCGCCGGCCGGAAAGCCTGGGCGGCCGAGGGATAGAACCGGATCTGGGAGAAGGATGTCGCCTCCTGTTGGGCGCGCAGCACCAGCGTTGTGGCCCGGGTCGTGTCGGACGCCCAGAACTGCAACAGGTTCGTCACTTCGATCTGCACGGTGTCGCTCATCCCCGTGTGGACCCGTGTTGTATCGGTGCGTGTCGCATCGACGATGATGGGAGACTTGGCGCCGACGTCCGTGAACACGGTGTGCGCCTCGACCACGAATGAATCCGACGGCGCGCCCTGCACCGGGGCAGCGGGAACGAGCGTGAGCGTCGCCCGGATGATCTGGGACGAGTCGCGGATGAAGCGCGGAAACGCGACCCGCAGGATACTGCGGGCCGAGGGCACGCCGCCCACCGCAAGCGTGGAATCGGTGGGCGGTAATGGTGGGTCGAACACGAAGGTCGCGAACGCACCCAGCTGGCTCGGCTTCCGCGCCACCGGGGTGCCGGCGGAGTCGACCCGCAGGTACCATTGCCACGCCAGCGTCGATCTGGTGATCGCGATGCTGGCGAGTGAGTCAGCCGAGACGCGGATGCCGTAGGCGACTGTGCCGGAATCGGTTCCCACGTAGCGCGCCGCGGCCGTGTCGAACTTGAGCTGCAGCACCACGACATGGTTCACGGTATCCACCACGGCACTGTCGCCCGTGATCGTGTCTTTGCGTCCCGGACGCGCCAGCAGGGTGTCGATGTTCACGCGGCGGACGAGCGAGTCGGTGAACGGCCCCGCCAGGTCGGCGAAGGTCGTGGTGGAATCGATCGTGATGGGCAAGCGGTAGAACGCGATCGACAGATTGTGCGCGCCGGTGTCGCGCCGCGCCAGGGTGAGCTGCAGGCGCGCCGAGTCGGCGCCCAGGATCGTGCCGGTATCGGCGGCGGCCACGAGGTAGCGCTGGCCGAACCCGTTGAACCGGAGAATCGCGCGTCCGTCCACGAATCCGGGGAGGTCGGCTACGAGCAGCTGCGGCGCGTGCAGCGCCGTTACATAGCCGCGGAACGATGAGTCACGCGAGATGACGCTCGTCAGCACCGTGTCGACGATCTGGATCTGACCCGATGGACAGAACGACGGGCAATTACCGGGCGCGGACACGCGCTCCACGCAGGCCGCGGCCAGCAGCACCCCGCCGACGAGCGTCGCGCGCCGCGCCATCATGGCGAGAGCGCCGCTTTGGCGAACGCGTCGGGCAGCAGATCGCGCAGCACCCAGCGCCGCTCGGTCCTGGGTCCCACGGCGATCACTTCGAGATCGAGCCCGAACTCGGCGAGCAGCTGGCGGCAGGCACCGCACGGCGACGCCGGTGGCTCCACGTCCGTCGCCACGACGATGCGGCGGAACGCGCGCGTCCCCACGCCGCCGCCGCCCGCCACGGCCGCCCCGATCGCCATGCGCTCGGCGCAGATCGTGAGTCCGTACGAGGCGCTCTCCACGTTGGTCCCCACGTACACGCCGCCGTCGGCGGTCTCGAGGGCCGCACCGACGCGAAACGTGCTGTAGGGACAGTAGGCGTGCCGCTGGACCTCGCGCGCCCGGCGCACCAACTCCGCGCTCAAGTCCGGATCTCCGCCAGGAACGACGTCCCGGCCGCGAGCGGGGGCGTCACGCCGAAGAACTCGGCCACGGTCGCCCCCATGTCGGCGAAGGTGCGCCGCTCGCCCAGCGGGCGCGCCCGCACGCCACCCCCCAGCGCCAGAATCGGAACCGCTTCCCGAGAATGATCGGTCGACGGCGTCGTCGGGTCGTTCCCGTGGTCGGCGGTCAGGATGATCACGTCGTCTCCCGTGGCGCGGGCCTCGAGTCGGGGAATCCAGGCGTCCAGCTCCCGCAGACCCTCATGAAACCCCGCGACGTCGTTGCGGTGCCCCCACGTCTGGTCGAACTCGATCACGTTCACAAAGATGAATCCCCGCTCGGTCTCGTCCAGCGCGCGCTCCACCAGCCGGTAGGCGTCCCGATTGGTCGGCGTGTGCTCGCTCGTGATGTTCCGGCCCGCGAACAGGTCGTCCACCTTGCCGATCCCCACCCGCGGGATCCCCGCCGCCGCCAGCCGGTCGAGCAGCGTTTCGCCCACGGGCGGGATCGAGAAGTCCTTGCGGTGCGGCGTCCGCTCGTAAGCGCCCGGTGTCCCGGTGAAAGGCCGCGCGATCACCCGGCTCACCGCATGCTCTCCCACCAGCAGGTCGCGCGCAACACCACACCCCCGGTACAGCTCCTCCAGCGGCACCGTCCGCTCGTGCGCGGCGATCTGGAAAACCGAGTCCGCCGACGTGTAGACGATCCACTTTCCCGTGCGCTGGTGCTCCGCGCCCAGCTCGGCGATGATCGCCGTACCCGACGCCGCCGTGTTGCCGAGCACTCCTCGGCCCGTGCGTCGCGCGAACTCGTCGAGCAACTCCCGCGGGAAGCCCTGCGGGTACGTCCGGAACGGCCGCTCGAGCAGCACGCCGCATATCTCCCAGTGCCCCGTGGTCGAATCCTTCCCGTGCGAGGCCGGGAGCGCCACGCCGTACCCGGCGCCCGGACTGACCCCGGGCGCAAGCCCGGGGATGGACCGGCACTTTCCCAGCCCCAAGCGTTCCAGGTTCGGAAGCCTCAGTCCACCTACCGCCCGCGCCACGTTCCCGAGCGTGTCCGACCCGGTGTCGCCGTACGCCGCCTGGTCGGGACACGCCCCGATGCCGAGCCCGTCGAGCACGATGATGGCGGCGCGCTTCAATCGTAGATACGCGGCAGCCGGGGGCCGAGCCCGGCCAGGAGCTCGTGCTGCACCGTGCCGCTCCAACGAGCGAACTGGTCCAGCGTGGTGCTCAACCCGTCCGCCTCGCCAACCAGGGTCGCGACGTCACCCAGGGCGGCGCGTCCGTCCCCGACGTCGACCATGGTCAAGTCCATCGTCACGAGCCCGACCACGGGACAACGCGCGCCGTTCAGGAGCACCGTCGCTTCGCCCTTCAGGCCGAGCGAGCGGCGCACCCCGTCGGCGTAACCGACCGCCAGCGTGGCCACGGTCGTGACCCGCGGCGCGGTCCAGGACGCGTTGTAACTGACGCTCTCGCCGCGCTGCACCGTGCGGACGCTCACTACGCGCGCCCGCAGCGCAATCGCCGGCTTGCCGACCGGCGATCCTGCGCCGACCGATGCCCCGTACAGCCAGATGCCGGGGCGGATCGCATCCAGCGCAAACGGCTTGCCGCGCACCGCCGCCGCGCTGTTCGCCACATGCAGGAGCGGCGGCCGCCGCGCCAGACGGCTCACGGCGGTAGTGAAGCGCTCGAGCTGCGCTTCGGCCGAGCCGTCGCGCCGGTCGGCCGAGTGAAAATGGGTGTAGCAGCCTTCGAGGTACGGCGTGTCGAGCAGGTCCGCGATCGGCTCGATTTCGTCCCAGCGCACCCCCGAGCGACTCATCCCCGTGTCGATCTCCAGGTGGAACGCGCCGCCCCGCCGCGCGATCCAGGCGTCGATGCTCGCCCGGTCACCGAGCGCCGGCGTCAACCGGTTCGCCTGGTAAGCGTCGAACAGGTCAGGCCGCGCCGGCATGAACACGAGCACCGGCCGCGCGATCCCCGCCGCCCGCAGCTCGGCCCCCTCCTCGATCGTCGCGACGCAGTACCCCAACGGGTCGACTGCCTCGAGGGCCTTGGAGACGGCGACGGCTCCCACCCCGTAGGCATTCGCCTTCACCACCGGGAGGAGCCGTGTGCCGGCGACCCGGGCCACCGTGCGGGCGTTCTCGACGACGGCGGCGAGGTTGACCTCGACCCACGCGCGGGACGCGCGCCCCCGGACGGACCCGTTCACAGGCGCGCGTATGATAACCCGCCTGCTAGATTCCCCGCCACCCCGCCCGCTCCGGAGACCCGATGCCTGGTGACACCGCTCTCGCCCGCGCCCTCGCGCTGGTGCGCGACCTGCGCGCCCGCTGCCCATGGGACCGCGCCCAGACGCGCGCGACGCTACGCCCCTACCTGGTGGAAGAAGCGCTCGAGCTCGATCAGGCCCTCAAGCTGGGCGACGCCGCCCGGCTGCGCGACGAGCTCGGCGACGTGCTGCTCCACTGCGCGTTCCAGATCGTGATCGGGGAGGAGCGCGGCGAATTCGACGCCGAGGCGGTGACGCACGCGCTCGAGGAAAAGATGCGGCGGCGGCATCCGAAGCTATTCGGAGACTCGGCCACCCCGGATCATGAAGGGTGGGAACGCGCGAAACAACGGGAGCGGGGAGCGGGGAGCGGGACCCTCCGTGGCTTGCCACCGTCCCTGCCACCGCTCCTGATGGCGTATCGTCTGCAAGAGCGGGCGGCGGGTGTCGGGTTCGACTGGCCGGATGCGTCGGGACCGATGGCGAAGGTGAAAGAAGAGATCGCCGAGCTGGAGCGGGAAACGGGAAAGGGGAAACGGGAAAGGTTGGAGGATGAGATCGGCGATCTGTTGTTCGCGGTGGTCAATCTCGCCCGCAAGCTCACGATAGATCCGCGTGCCGCGCTCGAACAGGCAAACGCCAAGTTCACGCGGCGGTTCGAGGCGGTCGAGCGCCTCGCCGAGCAGCGCGGCATCGAGCTGGGCCGCGTGGGTCTGGCGGACCTGGACCGGTTGTGGGACGAGGTGAAGGCGGGCTGACCTACGGCCACAGCTTGTAGAGGGTCCGGGGGAATGCGATCGCCTCGCGGATGTGCGCGATACCGCAGATCCACGCCACCGTGCGCTCCAGCCCGAGTCCGAAGCCCGCGTGCACGAACGTGCCGTACTTGCGGAGATCGAGGTACCAGCTGTACGCCTCCTCGGGGAGCTGCTCCTCGCGGATGCGGTGCAGCAGCTTGTCGTAGTCGTCCTCGCGCTGGCTGCCGCCGATGATCTCCCCGTACCCCTCGGGCGCGAGCATGTCGTTGTTGAGGACCGTGCGGGGGTCCGCGGGGTTTTCCTTCATATAGAAGGCCTTCACCGCCTTGGGATAGTTGAACACCATCACGGGACGGTCGTACTGCTTGGCGAGCAGCGTCTCGGCCTCGCCCCCCAGGTCTTGGCCCCACTCGAGGTCGCTGCCGAGCGTCTTGAGTTTGACGACGGCGTCCGTGTAGGAGATGCGGGGGAACGGTGCCCGCACCGCCTCGAGCGGCTTCAGGTCGCGCTCGAGCTCCGCGAGCTCCGCTTTACGCCGCTCGAGACAACGCGCCACGATGTGACAGACGAACTCCTCCTGCAGTCGCATGTTGGCGTCGGAGTCGTTCCACGCCACCTCGGGCTCCACCATCCAGAACTCGGTCAAGTGCCGACGGGTCTTCGATTTTTCGGCCCGGAACGTGGGTCCGAAGCAATAGACCTTGCCGAGCGCCGCCGCCGCGGCCTCGACGTACAGCTGCCCCGTCTGCGCGAGGTAGGCCGTGCCCAGGTCGAAGTATTCGGTGGCGAACAGGTGGCCCGCCGCCTCGCCGATCGCGCCGGTGAGAATGGGCGTATCGACCAGGACGAAATGCCGCTCATAGAAAAAGTCACGAATCGCCTGGACCACCTCGTGGCGCACGCGCGCGATCGCCACCTGACGGCGGCTGCGGAGCCACAGGTGGCGGTGCTCGAACAGGAACGCGGTGCCATGCTCCTTGGGCGTGATCGGGAACTCGCCGCTCGGGCCGATCACCCGCACGTCGGATGCGGTGAGCTCGACGCCGCCCGGCGCGCGCGCATCGGCGCGGACCGTGCCGTTGACCTCCACCGACGTCTCCTGCGTGAGCCGGCCGAACGCCTCCCAGGCCGCTGCGGGCACGTCTTGCTTCGACAGCACGACCTGCAGATACCCGGTGCCGTCCCGCAGCGTGACGAACCCGATCTTCCCCGACGAGCGCGTGGTCATGACCCAGCCGCGGGTGAGCACGGTCTGGCCCGCGAGCGGCGGGAGCTCCTCGATACGGTGAAAGGCGGGCATGGGGGCGGAAGACTAACGGGGGAACGCGGAACGCGGAAGTGGGAACGCGGAACAGAGTTGCCTGTTCCGCGCTCCGCGTTCCGACTTCCGCGTTGTGATTATCCCACCCTGAACAATTCGAACCCCCGCTCGTATCGCGTGACGATCCGCTCCCGATACGCGGCGTGCTCCGGGCGCGCCAACGCCGGGTCGCGCGCGATGATCTGCGCCGCGGCGCGACGAGCGGCCTCGAGCAGCGGCAGGTCGGTGGCGAAGTTGGCGTAGCGCAGCGGCACGCCTCCCGACTGACGTGCCCCGGTCAGCTCGCCCATCCCTCGCTCCGCGAGATCGAGCTCGGCGATCTTGAAGCCGTCGGTGGTGCGCGCGAACGCCTCCAGTCGCGGCGCCGCCTCGGGCACGTCCGACAGGAGAATGCAGTGGCTCGCGGCCGCGCCCCTGCCCACCCGGCCCCGCAGCTGGTGCAGCTGCGCCAGGCCGAACCGCTCGGCATGCTCGATCAGCATCACCGTCGCGTTCGCGACGTCGATGCCCACCTCGATCACGCTGGTCGCCACCAGGACGTGCACGGCGTTGTCGCGGAACGCGCGCATGGTCGCGTCGCGCTCGTCCGGCTTGAGCCGCCCGTGCACCAGACCGATCACAAGCTCCGGGAACACCTTGGCGATCCGGCTGGCCATCACGGTAGCGGCCTTCAAGTCGGCCCGCTCCGACTCATCGATCACCGGATAGAGCACGTAGGCCTGGCGGCCGGCCGCGCATTCCGCCCGGATGAACTCATAGATCTTCTGGCGCGCCGCCTCGGCACGGAGCGCCGTCTTCACCGTGCCGCGGCCCGGTGGTCGCTCGCGCAGCTCGGTCACGTCCAGGTCGCCGTACCAGCTGAGGGCGAGGGAGCGTGGGATGGGGGTCGCGGTGAGCAGCAGCACGTCGGGCGCGTCCCCCTTTTCCACCAGCGCGGCGCGCTGCTCCACGCCGAAGCGATGCTGCTCGTCGATCACCGCGAGCCCCAGGCGGTGGAATTTCACCGACTCCTGAATCAGGGCGTGCGTGCCGACGATCACCCGCGATGCGCCCGCGGCGATCCGCTCGCGCGCCGCCGCCTTCTCCGCCGTGCTCAGCCGGCCGATCAGCAGGTCCGGCTTGAGCTCGAGCGGCGCGAGCAACCGGGTCAGCGTCGCGCGGTGCTGCTCGGCGAGCAGCTCCGTGGGGGCCATGATCACCGCCTGGTACTCGTTCTCCACGGCGAGCAGCATCGCGAACAGGGCCACCACCGTCTTGCCGGTCCCGACGTCGCCCATCAGCAGGCGATGCATGCGGAGCGGCGCCGTCATGTCCTCGGCGATCTCCCGGATCGCGTGCCGCTGGTCGCCGGTCAGCTCGAAGGGGAGATGTTCCTTGAGACGGGTGGTGAGCTCCCGCTTGAGGGCGAAGCGGATTCCCGCCCGCGCGCGCTTGGCGAGCGCGCGGGCCCGCGCGTGCACCAGTTGCTGGTCGAACAGCTCGTCGAACGCGAGGCGGCGACGCCCGGCTTCCGCGTCCGCCGCCGCCGCCGGCCGATGCACCGCCGCCAGCGCGGTGCGGAGCTCCGGCAGACCGACGGACTCGCGCAGCGCCCCGGGCAGCGGGTCGTGCACCAACGCCAGCAGCGCGTCGAGGTGCGCGTGGATGAGCCCGCGGATCTGGCGGTGCGTCAGGCCTTCCGTCGCCGGGTAGACGGGGAGGACGAGCCCGCGCTCGGAGCCCGCGTCTCCCTCGTCCGCCAGGATCACGAACTCGCGCGGCACCAGCTGGCGGCCGTGGTAGTAGCGGACGGGCCCGGTCACGAGCAGCAGCTGTCCCTGCTTGATCTGGCGCTCGAGGAACGGCTGTCCCGGCCAGGCGCACTCGAGCACGCCGCCGGCCGCCGCTCGGTCGTCGCGCAGCACCGCCCGGAACACCCGCAGGCCCTTGCGTGTGGGGAGAACGCCGGTGCTCGCCACCCGCCCCACGCACGTCACGTCCTGGCCCACGTGCACATGGGCGAGGGGGGTGACGCTGGTGGCATCGAGGTAGCGGTGCGGCGCGTGATACAACAGGTCGCCCACCGTGCGGAGCCCTAGGCGTGCGAGCGCGTCGGCCCGCTTGGGCCCGACGCCCTTCAGGTATTTGACCGACGTCCGGAGCGATAGCGTCACTGCGATACGAGGCGTTGGGCGTAGCGCGCAGCATCGAACACCTCTAGATCCTCTAGACCCTCTCCAACCCCGATGAACCGGATCGGAACCTTCACGGCACGCGCCACCGCGACCACGCTCCCGCCTTTCGCGGTGCCGTCGAGCTTGGTCACGACGAGCCCGGTGAGCGGCACCGCCCCCGCGAACGCGCGGGCCTGATGCACGGCGCTCTGCCCCACGCTGCCGTCGAGCACCAGCAGCGACTCGTGCGGTGCCCCCGGCTGCTGCTTCGCCACCACCCGGACCACCTTCTTCAACTCCTCGAGCAACCGGTCCTCCGTGTGGAGCCGCCCGGCCGTATCGACCAGGACCGTGTCGGCCCCGCGCGCGCGCGCCGCCGCGATGGCGTCGAAGGCCACGGCCGCGGGATCGCCCGTGCCCGTGACCGTGTGAACGCCCAGACGGCCGGCCCACGCCTGGAGCTGCTCCGTGGCACCGGCGCGAAACGTGTCCGCCGCCGCCAGCAGCACCGACCGCCCGTCGCGCGCCAGCCGGGCGGCGAGCTTCGCCACGGTCGTCGTCTTCCCCACGCCGTTCGCGCCGAACACGAGGATCACCGTGGGCGGCGTGGGCGCTCGCGCCAGCACACCGGGAGCACCGGGCGCCGCGGCGACGAGCGCCGCGGTCACCGCGTGCTCGAGCGCGCTCCGAAAGTCTCCATCCGCGCGCGCCACCTGTTCGAGAATGGACTCGGTCGCCTCCACACCGAAGTCGGCTTCGAGCAGTATACGCTCGGCCGCCGCACGCTCCGCCTCCCCGCCCCCCCGCCGCCATACACGCGCCAGCCGCTCCCACAGGCGCATCAGGGCAGTCCCTGGCGCCGCCGCCACGCCCACTCTGCGGTGAAGGCGACGATGGCCACCACGAACAGCCACCAGCGGTCGCGCAGCGCGACACCGGCAAGCCGTCCCCCTCCTCCCGTCGCGCCCGGTTGCGCCGCGACCACGACGGGCGCCGGGCGCCATTCGTCCGAGTACGTGTCGACCGCGACCAGGCCGCGCTCCGGTCCCTCGGCGGCCGCGTAACGGTACTCGCCCGGCGGCAGCCACAACTCGGCCCGACCCCCGGCATCGAACCGCAGCGTGTCGCTGTATAGCCCGCGCGCCGACGTGAGCGACAGGACGACGTCGCGCGACTCGCCCGCGCCGCTCCAACGCCACGAGACCGGCAGGCCATTGGCGACAACGTTTGTCACCGGGACGAACCGCTCCCTGCTGCCCGCTCCCCCGGCCAACAGCCAGTCGGTCAACGCCGCCACCAGCGCGCGATAGGCTTCGCCGCTCGCGCCTCCCCGGAACGCCCAGCGATACAATCCTCCCGCTGCGATGGTGGCGCGGCGCTTGCCGTCGCGCTGCGACAGCGCGATCACCACGCGCGGCGCCCCACGCCGCGCCAGCCGGGCCGTGAGCGCGGTCGCCGCCGAGCTGTCGCCAGGGGAGGGGGAGCCGAGCTCGGCGAGTGCGGTGACGGGTGGCAGCGAATCCCACGCGACACCGGCGAGCGCACCGGCGATCGGTGAAGCGGCGGGCGGCTGGACATACCAGTCGCCTTCCTGGCGGCGGCCGAGCGGCCACACCAGCAGGGCTCCCTTGGCCGGGACACGCGCGAACGTCGCAGGATCACCCGCTTCGACCAGCAGCGCCGCGCCCTGCACCACCCGCGCCACCTCGCCGGGACGCACCGCCGCCAGGGTGGCGGCATCACGCCACCGTGTGCCGCCCGGATCCGCCGCCACGAAGACTTTCACCGCCGCTTGCGCGACGTCCTCGAGCGCGTGCGCCAAAAAGCGCGTATCCCAGTCGGGGGGCGAGGCGAGCAGCACGATCGACGGCGGCGCGCTCACCTGGAGCACGACCGTGCGCGCGTCGTCGCGGGGCTCGGAGTCCGATACGCCCTCGAGGCGCACCTGGAGCGCCGTCCAACCGGGATGCGGGATGCGGGATGCGGGAACCGTGAGATCGGTCGAGACCGTGCCGCTGTCCGGGAGGGTGATCCGCCGCGATGTGAGACGCCGACCTTCACTCGTCACGATCAGGGACGCATCCCGCATCCCGCTTCTCGCATCCCGCATCCCGGCCACACCGTAGCTCACCGTGAGCCGCAGCGTATCGCCCGCGGCGACTCTGCCCGGCCCGTCGACGTTCGCAACGAACGCGTCGAAGAACGGCGTCCGCGGGAGGACGACGATCCGCGCGAAGCGCAGCAGATCGGCGGGAGCGTCGGCGCGATCGGAGATGGCGCCGTCGGTGACGATCGCCACGGGGCCGCCGTGCGCCGCGGCGGCGGCGAGCGCTGGCGCGAGCCGGGTGGCGCCATCTCGCGGAGCCAGCGTATCGAACGCGGTGACGCGCGCGCCGAATCGCCAGATGACGTCACCCCGCGCCAGTGCGCGCGCCGTGTCGAGCGCCGCGGCCCAGTGTCCGCCCTGCCCCGCCATGGAGAGCGACGCGTCGAGCAGGACCAGGCGGGGCGCGTCTCCCACGCCGAGGCGTACCGCCGTCGGGTTCCAGATGAGGAGCAGGAGGGCGCCGACGCCCGTGGCGCGCAGGGCGGCGAGGCCCAGCGTCAGGCGGTGCACGTCAGGGCCTCGCGCAGCGTGAACCGTCCCGCGTGCAGGGCGCGTCCCACGATGGCGCCGGCGAGCCCCGCGTCGCGCAGGCGCCGCAGGTCGTCGAGCGACGCGACCCCGCCCGACACGATCACGTCGAGCCCCCCCCCGAGCGCGGCGATGGCGCGTGCGCCGTCCACGTCGGGCCCCGCGAGGCTGCCGTCGCGGGCGGCGTCGGTGTAGAT
>DATDFC010000115.1:0-30943 GCA_036522815.1 Gemmatimonadales bacterium
CCTCATGCACGGCTGGCTGTACTGGCTGGGCGACCCGACGCTCGCCCTGCTCGCCATCATCATCGTGCAGGCGTGGCGGATTTTTCCGTTCGCGACGGTGATCGTGCTCGCGGGACTGTCGTCGATCCCGCAGGAGATCGTCGAGGCGGCGATCGTCGACGGCGCCGGGTTCTGGCGGCGGCTGATCCATGTGGAGCTGCCGCTGCTCATGCCGGTGGTCGCGGTCGCCGTGCTGTTCGGTGTCGTGTACACCGCGACCGATTTGGGCGTGGTGTACATCCTCACGGGCGGCGGGCCAGCCAACACGACGCATGTGCTCCCCACGCTCGCGTTCCAGCGCGGCATCCTGGGCGCCGACCTTGGTCAGGGCGCCGCGATCGCCGTGTTCCTGCTGCCGTTCCTGATCGTGGTGGCCGTGGCGATGCTGCGGCTGGCGCGACATACGGAAGTGGGCGCGCGATGAAGCGCGTGGCGCTGTACGTCGCGGCGCTCGGCTTCGTGCTGTTCGCGGGGTTTCCGTTCTATTGGATGCTGATCACGGCGTTCAAACAGAACCGCGACCTGTACGTGGGCGCGACCGTCACGAGTCACATCCCCTGGATCTTCAACGACCCGCCCACGCTCGACCACGTGAAGCTGCTGTTCACCCAGACCGAGTTTCCCCGCTGGGTCCTGAACACGCTGGTCGTCGTCGTCGCGGTCGCGGTGATTACGGTGGCGGTGGCGGTGCCCGCAGGGTACAGCCTGGCCCGGCTGGTGGGCCGCTGGGGCGAGCGCCTCGGCATGGGGATCTTTTTTACGTACCTGATCCCGCCCACGCTCCTGTTCGTGCCATTCTCGCGGCTCATTTCGCTGCTCCACCTCCAGGACTCGTTGGGGGCGCTGATCCTGATCTATCCGACCATGACCATTCCATTCTGCACCTGGCTCGTGATGGGGTTCCTGCGCTCGGTGCCGTGGGAGATCGAGGAGCAGGCGATGATCGACGGGCTCAGCCGGCTCGGGGTGATCCTGAAAGTGGCGCCGCGGCTGATCGTTCCGGGGATCTTGACGGTGGTCGTGTTCACCTTCACGCTGGTCTTGCAGGAATTCGTATACGCGCTGACTTTCATCAGTTCGGTGGACAAGATGACGGTGAGTCTGGGAGTCCCGATCGCGCTGGTGCGGGGCGACGTGTACCACTGGGGGGCGCTCATGGCGGCCGCCCTGTTCACGAGCATCCCGCTCGCTATCGTCTACAACGCATTCATGGACCGCTTCATCCAAGGCTTCACGATGGGAGCGGTGAAGGGTTAGCCGAGACTGAGCGTGCGGATAGACCCACCTTTTCCCTGGAGGGGGGAAGTCATGAGCAAACGGATGCTGTCGTTCTCTGCGTGCGTCATCGCCGCCGTCCTCGTGCTCGCAGGTGCGCGCGCCGCCTCCGCGCAGCAGGTGGTCAAGCTGGGAGAGGGCGAGACGCTCACGATCAGCGGGTTCATCAGCGCGACCATGTTCACCAATAGCGGGCTCTTCGCGTCCTTCGGGCAAGGGCAGAACGCCGCGTTCGCCGCTTGCCCGGTCGTACAAACGGGATGTGTAACCGCCCAGCCCACGACGGACAAGACCCTCATCGACGGCGACTTCCGGAACACGCGCTTGAACTTCACCTTCACCGGCTCCCCCGTGCTCGGCAAATGGGCCCCGAGGGCGACCGTGGAGTTCGACTTCTTTGGCGCGTTCAACGGCGTGCCGCCGTTTGGGGACGAGCAGCCCCAGATTCGCGGCCGCCTGATCTTCGCAGACCTGACCAACGGCCGCACGACCGTGCGGATCGGGCAGTTCTGGTCGCCGAGCTTCGCGGAAGTGCCTGTGTCCTTGACACACATCGCGTTTCCAACAGGATACGGCGCGAGTGGCGAAATCGGGTGGAGGTTTCCTGGCGTCTTCCTTTATCAGGACCTGAGCGCCGCGGGCGCACCGCTCGCCGTGCAGCTCCAACTAGCGGCGATGAAGGGGTCGGGACCCGCAACGGCCGGCTCTGACGCCACGAACAACATCGGCAACGGCGAGGCTTCGGGACTCCCGCAGCTCGAAGCGCGGCTCAACTTCGGGAAGAGGGGTAAGAGTCTCGCCTGGAGCGGCTACGTCGTCGGTCACGTAGACTGGAAGGACACGACCGGCACCGGCCGCGACACGACGAGCACGGGTGCCCAGGACTCGAATCTGTCGTCGTGGGGAGTCGAGGGCGGGGGCAGCATCAACCCTGGAAAGTTCACCCTGCACGGCAACGTGTACTACGGGAAGGCGCTCGGACAATTGTTCGCCCACATCACGCAGACGGGTCCGGCCGGTGGGGACATCCGCGGTTGGGGCGCGTGGGCTCAGGCAGGTTACGACTTCACGCCGCACTGGAGCCTGTGGGCCTACTACGGCCTCGACCAGCCCGATCAGCAGCGGCTGACGCAGGACCACCCCGGCGCCGTCCTTGCGCGCCAGCAGAGCCACGAGGGCGACGCCTTGCTGCGCTTCCGGGCAGGGCGCTACGCGCTCGGCCTGGAGTACTACCGCTCGGTGGTCCGGTGGAGCACGGGCCCGGCCCACGCGGATCAGGTCGCTCTTAGCGTCCTCTACACGTTGTGAGAGGGGCCGGGTGTCGCGAACCCCGGGGCACCGCCCCGGGGTCAGCCGCCCTGAGGCAATGCTCCTTCGGCTGACCCCGGGCCGACGGCCCGGGGTTCCCAGACCAGGCACACCTGTTTGAGCCAATGGAGGGTAGGTTCATGAAGAAGCAGAAACGGATCGATCGGCGCGAGTTCGTCACGACGACCGGGGCGGCCGTGGCCGCCGCGGCGCTCGGTCCCACCATCCGGATCCCGCGCCGCGACAAGACGCTCAAGATCCTGCAGTGGAGCCACTTCGTCCCCTCGTACGACGTCTGGTTCGACAAGTACGCCAAGGACTGGGGAACGGCCAAGGGGGTCGACGTCACGGTCGATCACATCGCGCTCGCCGACCTGGGGACCCGCGCCAACGCCGAGGTGGCCGCGCAGCAGGGTCACGACCTGTTCCAGTTCCTCTCGCCCCCGGGCGCGTTCGAGCCGCAGGTGCTCGACATGGCGGACGTCGTGGCGGAGGCCGAGCGCCAGCACGGATCCATCCTCGATCTCTGCAAGCGCAGCACCTACAACCCGGTCACCCGCAAGTGGTTCGGGTTCAGCGACAACTACGTGCCCGACCCGGGCGACTACTTGAAGAGCATCTGGACCGAGATCGGCATGCCGGATGGGCCGACGACGTGGGAAGACCTGGTCAAGGCCGCGCCGCTCATCAAGGGCAAGCATCCCGAGATCCAGATTCCCATCGGGATCGGCATGTCGCAGGAGCTCGACTCCAACATGGCGTCGCGCGCCATGCTGTGGTCGTTCGACGGCTCGATCCAGGACGCGAACGAGAACGTCGTCCTGAACTCGGACAGCGCGCGCGAGGCGCTGGAATTCGGCGTGCGACTGTTCAAGGCGGGGATGACGCCGGCGGTGATGAGCTGGAACGCCGCGTCCAACAACCAGGCCTTGAACGCCCGGCAAACGGGTTACATCCTCAACTCCATCTCCGCCTATCGGACGGCGCAGGACAACAAACTGCCCGTGGCGGACGACACGTTCTTCGTGCCGGCGCTCAAGGGGCCGCGCGGCACCGGCTGGGCGAGCGAGCACGTGATGGGGATCTACGTTATCTGGAAATTCGCGCAGAGCCCCGACCTGGCGCACCAGTTCCTGCTCGACCTGATCGGTCATTGCCGCGACGCCGTGCTGGGCAGCAAGCTGTACAACTTCCCGTCGTTTACGGGGTCGGTCGCGGACGCCGGGACGCCCGTGGCGCAAAAGGTCGCGTCGGGCAACAAGTGGCTCGAGCAGGTCACGTCGAACGATCCGTTCGGCTCGACTCCGCCCTCCAAGCTCAAGCCGATCTCCACGGCGCTCAAGTGGGCCACGAACATCGGGCACCCCGGCCCGGCCAACCCGGCGGAGAGCGAGGTGTTCGACACCTTCGTGCTGCCCACCATGTTCGCGAACGCGGCGACGGGGCGGATGAGCGCCAAGGAAGCGCTGGCCGACGCGCACCAGCAGGTGAAGAAGATCTTCGAGAAGTGGCGCAGCCGGGGGCTGGTGGCGGGAGGGTCGCGCGACCGCTAGACCCGTCACCGCTGCCACCGGCCCGCGTACCGGCGCCGCGCCGCACTCGGGCGTGGTTCCCTGGTACGTCGTGGCCGCGCTGATCGCCGCCACCAGCGCGAAGGTCGGGGTCATCTGGGACATCTCGTGGCACCGCTCGATCGGGCGCGACACGTTCTGGACGCCCGCCCACATGGCCATCTACCTGGGCGGCGTGCTCGCCGGCACCGCCTGCGGCTGGCTCGCGCTGCGAACCACGTTCTCGGATGGCGGCGCGGAGCGCGACGCGAGCGTGCGGTTCTGGGGGTTCCGCGCGCCGCTCGGTGCCTGGGTGTGCATCTGGGGCGCGCTGGCGATGATCACGTCGGGCCCGTTCGACAACTGGTGGCACAACGCCTACGGCCTGGACGTGAAGGTCCTGTCGCCGCCGCACGTGATCCTCGCGCTCGGATTGTGGGCGATCCAGCTCGGCGCCTTATTGCTCGTGCTGTCGCTGCAGAACCGCGCACCCGAGCAGTCACGGTTGTACGGCGTCTTCGCCGCTTACATGATCGCCATCCTGCTGCAGAACGTCGCCACCATCGGCATCGAGCAGATCGGCTTCGCCAACCTCGCCCACAACGCGGTTTATTATCTGGTGGCGGCGGGCGCGCTGCCGCTGCTGCTCGTCGCGGCCGGCCGCGGCGTGCGGCTGCGCTGGCCCGCCACCACGGCCGCCACGGCGTATATGGGGTTCTCGCTCGTCATGATCTGGGTGCTGCAGCTGTTTCCCGCGACGCCGAAGCTGGCCCCCGTGTTCAATCCGGTGACGCACATGGTGCCCCCGCCATTCCCGCTGCTGCTCGTGCCGGCGGGCGTCGCGATCGATCTCGTGATGCGCCACATGGCCCCGGGGGGGAGGCGTGATTGGCGACTGGCGCCGTTGCTGGGCGTCGGCTTCGTCGCCGTATTCTTCGTCACCCAATGGTTCTTTGCGGAGTTCCTGCTCTCGCCACACGCCCGCAACTTTTTCTTCGGCGTCGACCAGTGGGACTATTCGAGCCGGGTGGGCCCGTGGCGGTATCGCTTCTGGCGCAGCGACCTGAACCCGGTCACTCCCCGCTCGCTGCTCCTGGCCGCGCTCGTCGCCATGGTCTCCTCCCGGCTGGGGCTGTGGTGGGGCAGCTGGATGGCCCGGTTACAGCGGTGACCTCACGTGTGCTCGGCGTCGTGGCGATCGTGCTCGTCGCTGCGGCGCACGTGGGCAGTCCCGACACGTTCTTCGAGGGCGCCGCCGGCCCTTACCCCGTCCGCGTCATCGTCAAGAGCCCGGGCGTCGTCCCCGGGCTCGCCCAAATCACCGTGCGCCTGCTCACCCCCGCCGACGTTCGGCGGGTGCTCGTGCTCCCGGTCTATTGGGATCCGAGGACCGCGGCACCCCCGCCGCCCGATATCGCGGCCCGCGTGCCCGGCGACTCGACTCTGTATGACGCAGCCCTCTGGCTCATGACGGGCGGCTCATACAGCGTGCAGGTGACCGTCGAGGGCGATGCCGGCGTCGGCACCGCGCAGGTGCCGGTGATGGCCGTGGCCACCCGGCGCCTGGCGCTGCAATGGTCGCTCGGTGCGGGACTGCTCGCGTTCGGGGTCTTTCTCTGCGTGGGAGCGGTCACGCTCGTGGGGGCCGCCGTGCGGGAGAGCGGGCTCGAGCCCGGTGCGGCACCCGACCGGCGGCGCACCCGACGCGCGCGCATCGCGATGGTCGTGAGCGTCGCGGTCCTCGCGGGCGCGTTGCTCGGCGGCCGGGCGTGGTGGAACGCGGTGGATGCCCAGTATCGCTCCGGGTTGTACCAGGCGCTCCATGCGACCGCCACGGTACGAGTCGCCGGCGCCGGACGGGTGTTGCGGCTCGCCATCGACGATTCGTCGTGGACCAATCCGCGGCGCCAGTGGACGCCGCTCGTGCCCGACCACGGACACCTGATGCATCTGTTCCTGGTGCGCGACTCGAGTGTGAGCGCGTTCGCGCATCTCCATCCCCTGCCGCTCGATTCGACCACGTTTGAGGCCGCCCTGCCGCCGCTCCCGACCGGAACGTACCGCGTGTACGCCGACATCGTGCACGAGAGCGGGTTCGCGGAGACGCTGGTTGCGACGGTCGATATCGGCACGCCGGGGGGCACGTGGCGGTCATCCGACCCCGACGATGCGTGGACGACGAGCAACGGGCAACGTGCGACGGGCAACGTCGTGTCGTTACCCGACGGCTCCACGATGATCTGGGACCGGAGCGCCGCACCGGTCGTCGTGGATCAGGACGCGCGGCTGCGTTTCGTGGTGACCGCCCCGGATGGGCGGCCCGCGGCCCTCGAGCCGTACATGGGGATGGCCGGGCACGCGATGCTGGAGCGCACCGATGGCGCGGTGTTCGTGCACCTGCATCCGGCGGGATCCATCTCGCTCGCCGCACTAGAGACGTTCGCCATGCGGCAGCCTGGAGACACGATCCGCGGGCGGCTCAGCGCCAGGATCACGGCCCTGGAAAAAGGGAGTGGGGAGTGGGGAGTGGTACCGTCCGCGGCGCAGGGAAGGGTCAGTGCGCATCGGGAAGAACCACTCCCCACTCCCCACGACTTGTCGTTCCCATATGCCTTCCCCAAGCCCGGGCTCTACCGCATCTGGGTTCAGGTGAAGCGCAGCGGCCGGATTCTCACCGGCGCGTTCGACGCCGACGTGCAGCCCGCCCGCTAGTCTAGCGAACCTCGACGGCCACCGGGTGGCGCACGCTCCCGTCCTCGGCTTTCGTGGCGACGTCGAGCGAGTCGCGGTCCCACATGACGACGGCCACGAGGTCGGAGGACGCGGCGAACGTCTCGAGGTCCCTGCTTGACAGGCCGCGCTCCTTGAGCGCGCGCCCGACGGAGTCGGCACGATAGGGGTGGGTGTGGAAGGTGCCCACCAGTCCGGCGACGCCGTCGCATGTTCCGGCTACCGCGAACTGCAGCTGTCTCAGGTCCGCCGCAGGCTGCAGCTGGCGTACGAACAGCGTGTCCCGCGCCACCTCCCCTTCGAGACAGGCGAGATACTCGCGCTGGGTCGGCTTGCCCGTGCCGAGCAGCTGCGTCAGGGTGTTCTGGCTGGCGAGCTCGTCCCAGTGGCGGTTGTTCTCGACCCAGAGGTCGTTCATGACACCGCGCACGGCCGCGGGTAACACGACGACGTGAAACGATGGCGCGAGGGCGAGCCAACCGAGGGCAGCAGCGACCACCGGGCTCATCGCTTCCGTCTCGCGTACGTCCCCACGAGCTGCGCCATGCCAAGAGTATGTCCCTGCATCGCCGCTTCGACGTCCTTCTTCTGGGCGGAGGCGCGCACCGGCAACGTGATATCGAGCGCGTACAGCTTGAAGAAATAGCGGTGCGCGGGACCCGGTGGTGGGCACGGGCCGCCGTAGCCGGGCCGATGGAAGTCGTTGCGCCCCTGGCGCGCCCCGCCCAGGTCGAGCGTCTCGACCTTGGCGACGTTTTCGGGCAACTCGGCGACGGTGGCGGGCAGGTTGTACAGCACCCAGTGGACCCACGTCCCGGCGGGCGCATCCGGGTCGTCGGCGATGAGCGCGAAGCTCACGGTCCCCGGGGGGGCGTCGCTCCAGGCGAGCGGCGGTGAGACGTCGGCCCCGTCGCACGTGTACTTGGCGGGAACGGCCGAGCCGTCGGTGAAGGCCGGGCTGGTGAGCGAGAAGGCCATCTCATGCAAGATAGCAAGGGGGGAGCGCGGCCTAAAAAGCCAAACCCGGGGCGGGAACTGCCCCCGGGCTGACCGGCCGGGCGAAGTGGGCCGTCGACACTTCGGCCGCGACCTGTAGTGCGGTGAGAAGGTACGAACTGTTGCGTCCACGCAGGTGGAGACGGCGTGGGAGGGGTGTCAGAGAACAGTCAGCGCGGGCGCGCCGTGAGGCGCCGGGGTTACCTTGAAACTCCCCGAATTCGGGTGCATTTCTCGACCGTTCCATGAGTGCCGAGTCCCGTTCGCCTCGTCCTCGCGGTCTGTTCATCGCCGCGCTGCTGCTGCTGACGCTCGCGTTGGCGGGCGCCATCGCGTTGCAGGCGTATCGCAATTTCCTGGGGCACAAGGCCACGGCAGAACGCGTGTTGCACGACTACGCGCGGCTCGCTGCCGCACGGTTCGCCAATCGGACGGAGATGAGCTTCTATTACGACGCCTTCTCGCCGGCCATGGATGCGCTGATGCGCGTCAAGGCCGGCGATCCGAGCGTGCCCCTCCCTCCGCCCGGCCGCCTCCCCGCGACGACGCAGCCGCACGCACCGGACTTCCGTAAGTTCTCCACGTACACGTTTCGCTTCGATCTACGCAGCAGGCGCCTCGAGACGGGCGGAGCGACTCCCTCGCCACTGGTGCGCAAGTGGCTGCGCGACACCCTACCAGTGCACAGCCGGACGGTGTACGACCCGAAGGAGAAGGTCGGCGCGATCCTGCGAACGGTGGACGCCGCGCCCCGTGCCGTCGTCTACACCGTGGTCAACGACAAGGCGGGAACGCCGCGGACTGTGGTCGGACTCGAGCAGGACCCCCACGCCCTCGAGCCGCTGTACAAGGCCGAGAGCGATCAGTATCCGATGTTGCCCAAGGCGTTGACCGGCGGCGTCACCGAGGACTCGTTCAGCTCGGCGATCGTAACCGCGGCCGACGGCGTTGAGCTGTATCGCACACCCGTGCAATACGCACCCACATTCGCCGCACGGGACTCCTTCGAGCACCCGATGATGGGAGGCATTCGGGTTCAGGTGGCGCTCCGACCGGACGTCGCTCCGAAGCTCGCGATCGGCGGCATGCCACGGTCCAACGTGCCAATGCTGCTTTCGCTGCTCGCCCTCACCGCGGTACTGGTGGTCGCCGCGCTGCTCCAGCTGCATCGCGAATACGAGCTCTCCCGGCTGCGCGCCGATTTCGTGTCCGGGGTGTCCCACGAGCTGCGCACGCCGCTCGCGCAGATCCGCATGTTCTCGGAGACGCTGCTGCTCGGCCGGGTACGCTCCGAGGGCGAGCGCGTCCGGTCGCTCGAGATCGTCGACCAGGAGGCGCGCCGCCTCACGCATCTGGTGGAGAACCTGCTGCATTTTTCCCGCTCCGAGCGTCAGGCCACGCGGCTGTCGCCGGCCCCGGCCCCGCTCGCGCCGCTGGTGCGGGAAGCCGTCGAGGCCTTCGCCCCGCTCGCGGCGGCCCGCGGCGTCACGTTCCGCACCGAGCTGCGCGATGGACTGGTCGCCCCGGTCGACGCCGAAGCGCTGCGGCAGATGCTCGTCAACCTGCTGGACAACGCCGTCAAGTACGGCCCGGCCGACCAGACGATCACCGTGGGCCTCGACGCCGCCGACGGGAAGGCGCGCATCCGGGTCGAGGACCAAGGGCCCGGGATTCCGGCCGGCGAGCGCGAGCGCATCTGGGACCGCTTCTGGCGGCTGGAGCGCGACCGCGGCTCCGCCGTGGCGGGGACCGGCATCGGCTTGTCCGTGGTGCGGGAGCTGGTGGCACTGCACGGCGGCCGTGCCTGGGCGGAAGAGGGACCCGGGGGCAGCGGGGCACGCTTCGTTCTGGAGCTGCCGCTCGCCGCCCAGCCGGAGGCGGCCCGCGAGGGAGCACGGATGCGAGCGGACTTCGGGGCCACGGCATGACACGCATACTCGTGGTCGAAGACAATCCCGATCTCGCGTACGGCCTGCGCAACAACCTCGAGATCGAGGGCTACGAGGTCGAGGTCGTCGAGGACGGCAGCGAGGGGCTGACGCGGGCGCGAACCGGCGGCCCCGATCTGATCATTCTCGACCTGATGCTGCCCGGCCTGGACGGCTACCGCGTGCTGCGGGCGCTGCGCGACGAGGGGCGCCGCATGCCGGTCCTCATCCTCACCGCCCGGGGCGAGGAGGCGGACAAGGTGCGCGGGCTGCGGCTCGGCGCCGATGACTACGTCACCAAGCCGTTCGGGGTGCTCGAGCTGCTGGCGCGGGTGGAGGCGCTGCTGCGTCGCACCGCGCCCAGCGGTGGCGGTGCCGCGCCGCCGGAGCAGTTCGGCGAGATCGAGGTCATCCCCGCTTCGCGCACGGTGCTGCGCCACGGCCGCCCGGTCGGGCTCACGCCAAAGGAGTTCGATCTGCTGCTGGCGCTGCTGCAGCGGCGTGGGGCCGTGGCGACGCGCATGGAGCTGCTCACCGAGGTGTGGGGCTACAGCGCGGCGGTGCTGAGTCGCACCGTGGACACGCACGTCGCCGAGCTGCGCCGTAAGCTCGAGGCGGACGCGGCCGCTCCCCGACACATTCTCACCGTCCGCAAGGCCGGCTACCGGCTGGAGAAATAACCCATGGCGCTGCCCACGGCCCTCCTCTGCTGGCCCGCCTGGGTCTTTCTCTCCGGCATGCCGCCCGACGGTCACGCTATCCTCGCGGCGATGCACGACCGCTACGTGGGAAAGTGGTACGCCACGCTGACCTTCGTCCAGCACAACACCGCCACCCGACCCAACGACAGCACCGAGCACTCCACCTGGCGCGAGTACGCCGCGCTCCCGGGGCGTTTGCGCATCGAATTCGAGCCGCTCGATTCCGGCGCCGGCGCGTTGTACGTGCGCGACTCGCAGTTCGTGTTCCGCGGCGGTCAATTGACCAGCGCGACGGCGTTCGTGCACCCGCTCATGGTGCTGGGCTTCGACGTCTATTTCGATCCCGCCGAGCGCACCGCGCGCCGTCTCGAGCAGCTCGGGTTCGACCTCGCGACGGTGCACGAAGACACGTGGGACGGCCGGCCCGCGTACGTCGTCGGGGCGCGGGCCGGGGACCTGCGGACCCGCCAATTCTGGGTGGACAAGGAGCGGCTCCTGTTCGTGCGACTGCTCGAGCCGGGGCAGCGCGACACCGCGCGCACGAGCGACATCCGCTTCAACGATTACCGGCCCGTCGGCTCCGCCTGGGTCTCGGCCGAGGTGGCGTTCCTCGTGGACGGCCGGCAGCGCTGGCTCGAGCAGTATGCGGAAATCCGCACGGGGACCCCGCTCCCCGACGCGCTATTCGACCCGCGCCACTGGCCGACTCAGCGCCGCTGATGCGGCGTGGCTCGGTCGCATTCGTGTTGCTCACAGCCGCCGTGAGCCCCTGCTGCGCGCAGCAGTCCCAGGACACGGTGGTCACGGTGTACGGCTTCCTCCAAACCCGTGACTCCGGCCGGTGGACCCTGCTGCTGCCGCAGCCGATGCTTGCCGCCGGTCGGCGCATCGGCCTGCTGGCCGCTCCGGACGCCGCACGCTGGCCAAGAATGGACGGCCGCTTCGTGGAGGCGGTCGGTCGGGTGAAAGGGACGGGCATCGCGATCACGCATCTACGGGAGCTGGAGCCCCCCGGCACGCAACGAACCACGGTCCAGCTTTCCTTCTCGCAATTGGCGGTCGTGACCCTCGCCGCCATCCCCAACCGGTTCGCCTGGCGTGCCGGCGATGGCCAGCCGACGGGCGTGCAGCCCTTGCTGATGTACACGGTTTACAATCACGGCCAGACAGAGCTCGACTTCATGCTTCCGACCAACGACGTCGTGTGTGTCGGGGTGCGGCGGGAGGGCCAGGGCGACGAGGGTGGCTGGCATACGTCCCTGCCCGCCCCCACGGCCAATCGCGAACGCATCATGATCCGGTTGGGCGGCCTGTTTCGCCGCTTCATCGCGATCCCCCCTGACGCCGCACCGGTCGCCGGGCGCTACGTCGCGCACGTGACCCTGTGCGGGGTTGCGGACTACCAGGTGGAGGCGCCTTTCGAGGTCGTCAATCCCTGATGTACTGTTCTCCCCATGAGCGACACCTCGCCGCCCACGAAATACACCGTCGGGCTGGTGCAAATGGCGATGTCGGCCGATCCCGCCGCGAACCTCGAGCAGGCGATCGCCAAGGTGGCGGAGGCCGCGCGGGCAGGGGCGCGCCTGGTATGCCTGCCGGAGCTGTTTCGCTCGCGGTACTTCGCACAGCGGGAAGACGCGGCCCTGTTCGATCTCGCCGAGCCGGTGCCGGGGCCGAGCACGGAGGCGCTGGGGCGGGCGGCGCGACAAGCCGGCAGCGTGGTGATCGCGCCCCTGTTCGAGCGTCGCGCGCCGGGACTGTACCATAACAGCGCCGCGGTGATCGACGCGGACGGCCGGCTCGTGGGAGTGTACCGTAAGATGCACATCCCCGACGACCCGGCGTACTACGAGAAGTTCTACTTCACGCCCGGCGACCTGGGATTTCGCGCGTTCGACACCCGCGTGGGACGCATCGGCACGCTGGTCTGCTGGGATCAATGGTATCCCGAAGGCGCGCGTCTCACCGCCCTGCAGGGCGCCGCCGTCCTGCTCTATCCCACGGCGATCGGCTGGCACCCGGCCGAGAAGGCCGCCCACGGCGCCGAGCAGCTCGATGCCTGGCGCACCATCCAGCGCAGCCACGCCATCGCCAATGGCTGCTATGTGGCGGCCGTGAATCGCGTAGGACACGAGCCGTCGCCGACG
Organism: Gemmatimonadales bacterium; assembly: GCA_036522815.1. Classification (GTDB taxonomy): domain Bacteria; phylum Gemmatimonadota; class Gemmatimonadetes; order Gemmatimonadales; family GWC2-71-9; genus AG41. The sequence goes on from DATDFC010000115.1 coordinate 12,675, forward strand.
GGCCCCGGACTGGAGTTCTGGGGATCGTCGTTCCTCGCCGATCCCTTCGGCACCGTCGTCGCGGAAGCGCCGCGGGACCGAGAGGCGATCGTGCTGGGAGAGATCGACCTGGCCCGCATCGAGGAGGTACGGCGCGGCTGGCCGTTCCTGCGCGACCGCCGCATCGACGCGTACGGCGGCATTGTCAGTCGCTATCTCGGCGACGCATAACGCTCCGTGAAAACGCCTGCCTCGCTCGGGCTCAGCATGCCCGCCGAGTGGGAACGGCATCACGCCACCTGGATCGGCTGGCCCCACAACACGAACGACTGGCCGGGGAGATTCGGCCCGATCCCGTGGGCCTACGCGGAGATCGTCCGCAAGCTCGCACGGGGAGAGGTCGTGCGGATTCTCGTCAACTCGCCCGTTCACGAGCGGGCGGCGCGGCGCGCGCTCACGAGCGCGGGGGTGAGCCCCGACCGGGCCGAATTCTTCCGCTTTCCCACCAACCGCGGCTGGACCCGCGACTTCGGACCGCTGTTCGTGCGCCGGTCCGGCCCGTCAGCCGAGCTGGCGATCGCGCGGTTTCGTTTCAACGCGTGGGCCAAATACCCCGACTGGAAGAAGGACGACCGCATCCCGGAACGCGTGGCCGCGCGGCTCGAGCTGCCGCTGTTTCCCGCGCGCGCCGGGAGAGGGGGGCGCGACGTGGTGCTCGAGGGCGGGAGCATCGACGTGAACGGCCGCGGCTCGCTCCTCACCACCGAGGAGTGTCTGCTCGATCCCGCGGTACAGGTCCGCAACCCGGGCCTGTCGCGCTCCGAGCTCGAGGCGGTGCTGCGGGATTACCTCGGTGCCACGAACGTGCTGTGGCTCGGCAGGGGGATCGCGGGCGACGACACGCACGGCCACGTGGACGACGTGTGCCGCTTCGTGAACCCCGGGACGGTCGTACTGTGCCGCGAATCCGACCCGCGGGACGCGAACTATCGGCCCCTGGCGGAGAACCGCGAGCGGCTCGAGGGCATGCGCCTCGAGGACGGCTCCAAAATCGCCGTCGTCGATTTGCCGATGCCGGCCCCGCTCTATTTCGCGGGCCAGCGGCTGCCGGCGAGTTATGCCAATTTCTACATTGCGAATGCGGCCGTGCTGGTCCCGACGTTCAATGATCCGAATGATCGGGTGGCGCTGGGGATTCTGGCGGAGCTGATCACGGATCGGCCGGTCGTGGGAGTGCACGCGGTGGATTTGGTGTGGGGGCTCGGGACGATTCACTGCTTGACGCAACAGGAACCAGTGGCCAGCCCTCAGGGGAGTTGACAGACGCCAAGTTGCAAGCGGTTGACAGCGGTCAGTGCACAGGGTGTTTAGGACCGTCGGAGAACTTGCGGAGCAGGCCGTACACCGTCTTCGCGCATTCTTCCCGCACGGCTTGGATCTTCGCTAACTCCTCCGGCCTGAAGTATTCCAACGCGAGCGCAAGATCGAGAATGGCCTCGACTTCGTGTAGTGAGGCCCGCGCAATGTCCAGGAATCGGCGAAACTCTTTGGTGCCTCGACGGCTCGCGCCCTCGGCAATGTTCAAGGCCACGCTGTACGCCGCTCGCCTCCACTGATCGGCCAGCCCGTCTCGCTCTCCCTCCGGGAGACGCGCGATCGCGCTCTTCGAGAGCACGGCCAGCGCTCGCGCATGCTGCCATGCTTTGAGGTCTTTGAAGTGTCCCATGCGCCAAGCTACGATCGGTGTAGATCCACTCCATCACCCAATCAACGCTTGCCGCATCATTTCCTTGCAACTTGGCACTCATAACCGCTTGCAACTTGGCGTCTGACAACTAGACTGTGAACTATGCCCTCGAATACTGCGCAGTTGAGTCTCTCCAGCATCGGCCAAATCTTCGTGCGCGCGAAAGACCTCGACCGCGCCGTCCGCTTCTATCGTGACACGCTCGGCATGCCATTCCTTTTTCAGGTCCCGCGAATGGCCTTCTTCCAGTGCGGCGCGACGATGGTGATGCTCGGCATCGCCGAGACCGGTGAACTCGACCACGCGGCGTCGCTCATCTACTACCTGGTCCCCGACATCGCCCTCGCTCACACGACGCTGCGCGGTCGGGGCGTGGAGTTCATCACCGAGCCCCATCTGGTGCACCGCGCGCCCGATTACGAGCTCTGGCTCGCGGACTTCCGCGACTCCGAAGGAAACGTGCTCGCCCTGATGGACCGGAAGCGGCCCTCGTAAGCGGCGCCTTGGCTCGGGCTTCCGGGGGTGGGTATCGTTCGGAACGATCCCGGAACCAGAGCCCGCCGATGATCTCAGTCTACCGCCATAGCCTGCTCGCGGCGCTGCTCGCCGCCGCCTGCCGAGCCGGCCCCCCGACGCCCGGCGCCGCTCCCGCACCGGCCTTGCCGGCGCCGGGCGCGGCTCCGTCCGATACCGTCTGCCGCCTCGCGCCCGGCCCCGCGGCCAAGCGCGACACGGTCGCCGTCGCACTCGCCGAGCCCATCGACCCCACACACGCTCCACTGCCGCGGAACGACGCGGAGCGATTCGTGTTCGCACAGCTGTACGAGACACTGATTCGCGTGGACTGCGCCGGGCGCGTGCTTCCGGGGCTCGCTCAGTCGTGGGAGGCGTCGGGAGACCGCTGGACGTTCACGCTGCGGGACGACGCCCGCTTCTGGGACGGGGCGCCGGTCACGGCGCGTGACGTCGTCGCCGCCTGGCGCGCGCGCGATTCGACGTTCGCGCAATCGGCCACCATCCTGGGCGACCGCACGCTCGCCGTGCGGCCGCCGGTGGCGCCGGTCGAGCCCCTCGCCGACCCGGCTCTCGCGGTGACGAAGCGGGCACCCGGAGGCGATTGGCCGATCGGCACGGGTGGCCACTGGGTGAGCGAAACCGACGCGGCAGGCGTCCTGTCGGCGCTGCCGGTGCGGCGCGGCACCCTGCCCGCGCTGCGCATCTCCACCGTCCCGGCCGGCCGCGCGCGCGACGCGCTGGACGAGGGGTCCGACCTCGTGATCACCGGCGACCCCGTGGTGCTCGAGTACGCCGCGACCCGGCCCGGGTACGTAGACGTGGCACTCGACTGGAACCGCACCTACGTGCTGCTCGCGCCCGGACACCCCGATGGCCTCGCCGACATCCAGCGCGAGAGCTTGCGCGACGCGGTGCACCTCGACGCCCGGCCCGCCGAATGGACGGGCAACCAGTTCTGGCTCGCGCAGCTGCAGGCGTGCGGGTTCCCGACCACCCGCGACACGGCGTCATCCGCCCCGCGGCGGCAGCGCGTGGTGTACGATCAGTCCGATCGCAACGCCGCCGACCTGGCCGCGCGGCTCGTCGGCATCGGAGCGCTGGGAAAACGGTCGGCGGCGACGGGACTCGCGCCCGCCGCATTCGCAGCCGCACTGCGGGTGGGCGGCGACGCCGCATACGTGCTGCCGCTGCGCCGCCACGTGTTCGACGTCTGCCGGGCGGCGCTGGAGCTGCCGCCCTGGAGCTGGACCGCCACGGTCGAGCCGTTGCTGGACGTCCGCCCCCACGCCGTTGTGCGGCGGGGTCTGCCTCCCCTGCAGCTCGACTGGGACGGCACGCCGCACATCACCCCGCGATGACGTTCCGGACCCGCATCCTGATCGGGTTCGGCGTGGTCGTGCTGGTGCCCCTCGTGCTGTTCGGGGTACGCGTCCGCACCGAGATGGCGACCAGGCTTACCGCCGAATACGAGCGGCGCGTCGCGGCGCTCGCAGCGGTGATCCGCACCCACCTGAGCCGGGACGGCGCCGCGATCGCGCGGCGGCTCGACGCCCTGACCGAGGCGATCGTGGCGGACAACCGGCTGCGCGGCGCCGTGCTGCAGGGCGGCGACCGCACGTATCTGCTCGACTACGCCGGCGGAGCCATGCGCTTCGCGGGCCTGTCGATGCTGCAGATCCAGGACGATCAGGGCCGGATCGTGAGCTCAGGACACTTCCGCAATGAATACGACCGGCTCGCGCCGGCGCTGCCGCGCGCGCTCACCGCCGTGCAGGGCGGTATCGCCCTCATCCAGGCGCGCACGCCCGAAGCGCCCATGCTCGCGATCGCCCGCCTGGACTCGCTGCGGCTGGGCGGCAGGCGGTTCACGCTGGTCGGCGGCATCGCGCTCGACTCGACGTACCTCGCCGCGTTGAGCCCGGACTCGGAGCTCGCCGTCGCCGTGCGCCTGCCGACCGACAGCGCTCCCGAGTCCGCGGCAGCGGGCGCGGTGGTGAGCGAGGTCTCGTTGCCGTTCGTGCTGGAGAGCGATTCATCGGCGGTGCTCCGTCCCGCGCACATCGTCGTCAGCCACTCGCTTGGCTCCGTCGCCGCGCTGCGGCGCGGAGTCGACGTCGCGTTCCTCGCCGCCCTGCTCCTGGCCGGAGCGATCGCGCTGCTCCTCGCGGGCTGGTTGTCGCTGCGCATCAGCCGCCCGCTCACCGCCCTCGCGCTGAAGACCGCCCAGATCGACATGGACCGGCTGGATGTCGCGTTCGACAGCGAGCGCGCCGACGAGATCGGAGCGCTCACCCGGCTGCTCGGGTCCATGACCGAGCGACTGCGCGCCGGAGCCGCGAAGCTGCGCGAGGCGGAGCGCCGCATCGCGATGGGCGACCTCGCCCGCCAGGTGAACCACGATATCAAGAACGGCCTCACGCCCATCCGCAACGTGTTCCGGCACTTCACGGAAACCGCCGCGACCGAGCCCGAGCGACTCAGCGCCGTGTTTCGCGAGCGCCAGGGGACGGTCGAGGCCAGCATCGCGTACCTGGAAAACCTCGCCGGTAACTACGCCCGCCTCTATCCCGCACCGGCGCGTGAGCCGTGCGACGTGCGCCACGTGATCCGCGAAACCATCGGGCGGCTGGCCGCCCCCGGGGCGCCCGAGCTGCACGTGGACCTGGCCCAAGACCTCCCGCTCGTCTGTACCGACCAGCTCGTGTTGCGGCGCATCCTCGAGAATCTCGTCGGCAACGCGGTGGACAGTCTCGAGGGTCGCCCCGGTACCGTGACGATCTCGGCCGGGGTGGGGACGCCCGCGAACGGCCGGCCCAGCGTTCGCATCACCGTCGCCGACACGGGCAAGGGCATGACCAGGCCCGAGCTCGATCGCGCCTTCGACGACTTCTATTCCAGCAAGCCCGGCGGCACGGGGCTCGGCCTGTCGATCGTGCGCCGGCTGGTGCTCGACGCCAACGGCGCGCTGCGGGTGGAGACCGAGCCGGGCGCCGGCAGTCGCTTCATCGTCGAGCTGCCGGGGGTCCCGTCGTGATGTCCCAGGCTGAAGCCTGGGCCCAAGACCGCACTGCCCTTAAGGGCAGTGTCTCACTGGGCCCACTCTTTAGAGTGGGAAATCGATGACCCTGGTCCTTGTGGTCGACGACGTGGCCGCCATGGCGGACCAGTACGCCTACGACCTGAAACGCATCGGCGGCTACGAGACCCTCATCGCCGCGAGCGGTCGTGAGGCGCTCGACCTGCTCGAGCGCGAGCCGGTCGACTGCGTGCTGCTCGACCTCGAGATGCCGGGCATGGACGGGTTCGACGTGCTGCGGGGCATGGCGCGCCGCGACGCCTCCCCGCCGGTGATCGTCTACACCGGCACGGGGAACTACGATCGCTGCGTCCAGGCCATCAAGCTCGGCGCGCAGGGCTTCATCGACAAGGCCGAGCCGATGGAGCGCGTCGTGCGCGAGGTCGCGAACGCGCTGGAGCGGGCGCGGCTCACCGGCCAGGTCACGGCGCTGCGCGCGCGGCTCGGCAGCGAAACCACTCTCGTGGGCGGGAGCGCGCCGATGCGCCAGCTCGCGGATACCATCGCCCGCGTGGCCAGGATCCCGAGTCCCGTGCTGATCACCGGCGAGAGCGGCTCCGGCAAGGAGCTCGTCGCCCGCGAGCTGCACCGGCTGGGGGCCAACCCCGGCGGGCCGTTCGTGGCCCTCAACGCCGGCGCCCTCCCCGAGAATCTGGTCGAGGACGAGCTGTTTGGGCACGAGCGCGGTGCGTTCACGGGGGCCAACGCGCTCCGCAAGGGAGCGTTCGAAGCCGCATCCGGTGGAACGCTGTTCCTCGATGAGATCGGCGAGCTGCCACTCGCGGCGCAAGCCAAGCTGCTCCGGGTCATCGAGCAGCGCCAGGTCACCCGGCTCGGCGGCAACCGTACCATCGCTGTGGACGCCCGCGTGGTGGCCGCCACCAACCGCGATCTCAATAGCGAGATCGCCGCCGGGCGGTTCCGCGAGGATCTGTATTATCGGCTCAACGTGCACACGGTCACCGTCCCACCACTGCGCGAGCGCCGCTCCGACATTCCCGCCCTGGTCGGCCATCTGCTTGGCTTCACCTGCGCGCGTTTCGGGATGCGCCCCAAGCGCCTCGATCCGGCCGCGCTGGAATGTCTCGTGGCGTACGATTGGCGCCGCAACAACGTGCGCGAGCTGCGCAATGCCGTCGAGCGCATGATCATTGCCGCCGACGGTGACACGATCGGCGTCGACGACGTGCCCGCCGAGATCCGCGACGGGGCGAGAGCCGCGGCGACGCCCGGGCCCGGGCGCGGCGAGCCGGCCACCAGCTTCCAGGCCCTCAAGGCGGAGGCCGAGCGCCAGATCATCGTGACTGCTTTGGAGCGCAACGATTGGCACATCACCCAGACGGCCCGTGCGCTCGGCCTCGCCGACCACGCCAGTCTCTTGAAGATCATGCGGAGACACGGGATCGCTCGGGAAATGTAGGGGCGCAGCATGCTGCGCCCCTACACCAGGGCCCCGGTCAGTCCTCACCCCTTTGATCCCCTCTCCCTTCGGGAGAGGGGAAACTCAGACCGTCCGTCGTTCCCCCTCTCCCGAAGGGCGAGGGGGACAGGGGGTGCGGACCACGGGGCCGCGACTCGTGTCCGCTCGCACACGCGAGGGCCCGAATCTCGTGTCCGGGCGAACACGAGGGCTCCCACCTCTTGAGACCAACCCGTTGCCCCGACGACTGATAACATCCGAGTGCCCACTGGCCTCTCTCCTGCCTCAGGGGTGTGCATTCACCCTAACCAGGAGGTCGTTATGCGGAAGTTGTTCCTCACCCTCGTCGCGGGCAGCGTAGTCGCAGCGTGCGGTCACCAGAAGTCGCAGTCGTCCGAAGCGAGCGCCGCCGAAGTCTCCACCACACGGTCCGAGACGTCGACCGTGGCGAACCCGACGGCGTCGCCGGTTACGGGGCCGGTCTCGTTCAGCGACGGCCAGACGGCGTTCACGGAGAAGCGCTACGGCGAGGCCGTGCGGCTGTTCACCGCCTATACGAGCGACAAGCCGGACAACGTGTGGGGCTACTACATGCTGGGCCTCTCGGCCTGGAAGGCCGGCGATCGCGATGCGGCCGTGAACGCGTTCACACTCGCGCTGGAAAAGGACTCGACCCATGTGAAGAGCCATATCAACCTGAGCCGCGTGCTGATCGAGCAGGGACGAGCGCAGGACGCCCTGCAGCACGTCGAGACGGCGCTCGCCATCGACTCCACGTCGGGCGAGACGGTCCGCCTGTTGGGCCGCGTGAAGCGTGAGCTGGGCGACTCGGCAGGCGCGATCGCCGCCTACAAGCGGGCGATCGTGCTCGACGAGCGCGACGTGTGGTCGATGAACAACCTGGCGAAGCTGTACATCGCCCAGGGGAAGTACGATGAGGCGCTGGGGCCGCTGGCCCGCGCGGTCGAGATCGACTCCACGAGCCCCGCGTTCCAGAACAATCTCGGGCAAGCATTGGCGCGCAGCAGCCGGGTGGATCTCGGTGGACTGGCGCGCAGCTTCGAGGAAGAGATCAAGACGTGGCGGTAATGGACGATTGTAGACTGATTGTAGGGGCGCAGCATACTGCGCCCCTACGATGGTTTCCACGCCGCGTAGGTCCAGATCAGGCCGCCTACCAAGACCGCCGCCGGGATGATCAGCACCGCCTGGCCCAGTGTGCGCGCGTCGGAGATGATGCCGACCAGCGACGGCGACGGCACGTCCCCCAACACGTGAATCGTGAAGATGCTCAACGCCACGGCCGTGGCCCGGATGCGGGGGTCGACCACGTTGACGATGGTCGAGTTGATCGGGCCGGTGGAAGCGAACAGGCACAGCTCGGCAGCCACGATGGCGGTCCAATACACCGCCGGCGTCGCCGCGGTCAGGGCCAGGAGGGTGAGGGGCGCGGCGGCGAGCGTGGCCAGCCCCGACAGCCAGAGGTATGCCTGCCGCGAGCGGGACAGCAGCCGGTCGCCCAGCCAGCCGCCCCCGTACGTGCCGAGGAATCCGGTCGCGACGACGATGGCGCCGAACTGCACCGTCGCGTGAGCCTTGGAGATCCCGCGCGCGCGCTCGAGGAACGAAGGAGTCCAGAACGCCAGCGCACCGATGGCAAAGGTGTAGGCGGCGTAGCCGAGCACGGTCAGCACATAGGGCCGGTTGCGGGCGAGGGCGGCGTAGGCGGTACGGGCGACAGGAGCGGCGGCGGGGGCGGCGTCATCCTGCGAGCCGCGAGGTGGATCGTAGAGGCGCAGCGCCAGAACCGCCAACACCAATCCCGGCACGCCCGCCACGAAGAACGCCTGGCGCCACCCGAAATACCGATCCACCAGGCCGCCCACGATGTAGCCCAGCGCCGAGCCGATGGGGATGGCGGCGAAGAACACGGCGAACGCGCGCCCCCGGCGCTCGCGCGGGAAGTAGTCCGCGAGCAGCGCGGGCGAGATGGTGCCGTAGACGGCTTCTCCGATCCCCACGCCGGCCCGCGCGAGGAATAGCGCAACGAAGCTGCGCGCGAAGCCGGCCAGGGCCGTGGCCACGCTCCAGAGCCCGACGCCGAGCGCGAGCAGCCGGGGGCGCGACCGCGTGTCGCCGAGGGAGCCGAACAGCGGCGCGGCGAGCATGTAGACGACGAGAAAGCCGGTCATCAGTGAGCCGAGCTGGGTGTCCGAGAGGTGCAGCTCGGAGTGCTTTATGCTCTCGGCGAGCGCGGCGACGATCCACCGGTCCAGGTAATTGAACAGGTTGATCAGCGTGAGCGCCGCCAGGGCCCGCCGGCCCAGGCGGACGAGCTGCCCGGCTACAGGTGGGCTTTGAGCCACATCGTGAACAGCCCGTACAGATTCTCGCGCGTGCCGGGGCCGGCGATGGCGTGCGTCTTGTTGGGATAGATGCGCATGTCGAATTGCTTGTTGGCGCCCTCGAGCCGCTCGACCAGCTGCACGCTGTTCTGAAAGTGGACGTTGTCGTCGCCGGTGCCGTGCACGAGGAGCAGGCTGCCCTTCAGGCTGTCCGCGTACGCGAGCGAAGCGCTTTCGTCATAGCCTGCCGGGTTCTCCGCGGGCGTGCGCATGTAGCGCTCGGTGTAGATCGTGTCGTAGAAGCGCCAGTCGGTCACGGGCGCCACCACGAGCGCGGCTTTGAACACCCCCGCCCCAAGAAACATGCTGCGCGACGCCATGTACCCCCCGTAGCTCCAGCCCCAGATGCCGACGCGATCGGGGTCCACGTACGGCTGCCGGGAAAACCAGCGCGCCGCGGCGATCTGGTCGGCCGTCTCGTAGCGGCCGAGGTGCAGGTAGGTCATCTTCATGAAGTGCGCGCCGCGGCCGCCCGTGCCGCGATTGTCGACGCTCGCGACCAGGTAGCCGTCCTGCGCGAGCAGCTGGTGCCACAGGTAGTTGGGTCCGCCCCAGGAGTCGGTCACCGTCTGGGAGCCGGGCCCGCCGTACACGTTCATGAGCAGCGGATAGCGGCGGGAGGGATCGAACCCCTTCGGCTTGATGATCCAGGCGTTCAACTGCACGCCCTCGGCCGTGGGGATCGTGATGAACTCCGGCCGGTTGAGGCCCAGCGCCGCCACCTTGGCCGCGAGCTTCGCGTCGTCCGCCAGAGTGCGCACCAGCGTGCCGTTCGCCCGCCGCAGCGTTTGGACCGGGGGGACCCCGGCCCGCGAATAGGTGTCGACGTAGCGGGCGAACGTGGGGTCGAACTCCACCTCGTGTGTCCCCGGCTCGGTCGAAATCCGTGTCAAGCCCTTGCCGTCGAGCCCGATCCGCAGCAGCGGTCGCGTGAGCGGGCCGTCGATGGCGCCGGTGAAATACAGCACCTTGGATTGCTCGTCCGCGCCGAGCACCTGGAACACGTCCCACGCGCCCGGCGTGACACGCCGCACCAGCGATCCGTCCCGATTGAACAGATACACCTGGTCGTAGCCCTCGCGCTCCGACACGAGCAGGAACTGTTTGCCGCCCGCGAGCCAGCGAGGCTGGTTGGCGTCGACCCACGCCGAGTCGCTGTCGGTCATGATCACGCGCGACGCGCCGGTCCGGGCATCCGCCAGCAGCAAGTCCAGCCGGTTCTGATGACGGTTGAGCCGGGTGAGCCAGATTTCGTCGGGGGAGGCCGCGAAGTCCATGGCGGCGACGTAGATGTCTTTCTCCGCGCCGAGGTCGATCCACGCGGTCCGCCCGGTGCCGAGCTCCACCACGCCGATCTTCACGTCGGAGTTGGGCGTGCCGGTCTTCGGGTAGTGCACCGGCACGAGCTGGGCGTACAGCGAGTCGAAATCTTCCAGGTAGAAGGGGCGGATCGCGCTCTGGTCCAGCCGCCAGAACGCGATGCGGCTGCCGTCCGGGCTCCAGCGGAACGCATCGCGCAGGTCGAGCTCCTCCTCGTACACCCAGTCGGAGGTGCCGTTGATCACGTTCTCGCCGCCGTCGGCGGTGAGCGCCGTCTCGGCGCCGGTCGCGAGATCGGTCACGTAGATGTTGTGGTCGCGCACGAACGCCACGCGGCGACCGTCGGGCGAGAATTTGGCGAACTGCTGGTAGCCGGCCCGGGCGCTCACCGGCAGCAGTCGCCTGGCCACCAGGTCCCACACGTAGAACGTGCCCTTGGTGTTTTGGCGCCACACGCGCACCGAATTGGTGAACACGAGCAGCTTCGACTCGTCGCCCGAGAAGCGGTACTGCTCGATGGCGACGGCGTGGCGCCCGCCGGCGGGCACCAGGTCGGCACCGCGTACCAGCAGCTGCTTCGCTCCGGTGACGGCGTCCACCCGATACAGATCGGTGTTGCCGGAGGCGTCTTCCCCGACCGTCGTGTAGGACTTGCCGTCTTTCATCCAGGAGAGCTCCACCAGGTCGCTTGCGAGCTCGCGGGAGCCCCAGATGGTGTGGACCGCGAGCAACGGCGCCGGCACGCTCTGGGCGACGAGCGGTCCCGAGAGGACGACGACGCTAACGACGAAACGGGAGATCCTGCGGAACATCATGGTGGCCACCGGCGGCTGGTTTGGGTGTCCCAAACTTAGCCGCCGGTGGCCACCGTGCCACCTCGGCCGGCCTCAGCCCTCGAGACCGTCGTGGTTGTCGTCTTCGAACGCCTTGAAGGAGTTCTGGATATTGTTCGCCACCACGCTCTCATTCGCGCCGCCCTTGTTCGCCGACGCGGGATCGACCAGCGCCGTCTTGGCGGCGTTCAGGTACCAGCCCGAGAGGTCGGCGCGCAGCGTGACGGTCAGGCCCTGCCCGTTCTGCACCGTCACCGGTGGGACCAGGCTCGCTTCCTCGCTCTGATCAACATCCGACGTAAAGGTGAAGTCGCTGCGCGTGCCGGCCTGACTGTACGTGCCCGTCACCCGGATCGAGATGGCCGCAAAGTCGGGATTGGCCGCGATGAACGCCGCATCCTCGCTGGAGCTCGGCTTATGGATCTCGAACTCGAGCGCGTTGAAGGTGCCCGCCGGTGCGGCGAGCGACACCTGCTGCGCGATGGTGGCGCTGCCGAGTGGCAGCGTCACGAGCGTGGCGCCGGTCTCGAACTCTTCGCAGTCGCCGTTCCCAGCGACCGCATCGCAGGACGCGACGTCCGAGCGCTTGAGCTCGACCTTGCGCAGCACGAGCTGTGCGCTCCGGATGATGATCGAGTCGTTGCCGAGCACGATGACCGTGCTGTCGCCGGCCGAGAACGCGGCACTCGCCGCCGGGCCGGCAGCCTGGCGAGCGGTGAGCGCGAAGCTCACCGTTCCGGTATTGGAGTCGGAGCACGCAGCCAGCGCCAACGACAACGCCAGCGCAACCAGTGTCACGTTCTTCATACTTCCTCCTCAAACGATGTTGGACGGCTTCGGGACGAACTCGTGCCGGGAGGGTGGCAAGCGATGTGCCGGGTGCGCGTCGCCCGGGACACGGCCCGCGCGAGCACGACGCGTGAGGCATCTCACGTGTGTGCGCGACACGTAGCAAGTTTCCCTGTATCGAATCGGCGCACATGGCGCCCGCTATGAGCCAGGAGGAATCATGAAGCCGAGTCCACGCGAGCAGGCGGAGGCGTTACGGCAGCTGCACACCGGACCGCGCATGCTGGTGCTCCCCAACGCCTGGGATGTGGCGACCGCCTGCCTCGTGGAAGCAGCGGGGTTTCCCGCCATCGCCACCACCAGCGCCGGCATCGCGTGGGCGCTCGGCTATCCCGACGGCGAGCGGATCAGCCGGGGGGAGATGCTGGCCGTGATCCGACGCATCGTCGCGGCCGTGCGCGTGCCGGTGACGGCGGATGTGGAGGGAGGGTACGGCGCCACGGTCGCGGCCGCCGTCGAGACGGCGCGCGGCGTGATGGCGACAGGCGCCGTCGGACTCAACCTCGAAGACGGCACCAATGAAGGTACGCTGCTCGATCCCGAGCTGCAGGCGGACCGCATCCGAGCGGTGCGCGATGCAGCAGGGTCGGCGCGGGTGCCGTTGGTGGTGAACGCGCGCACCGACGCGTTCGAAGTGAAACGTTGGTCGCCGGAAGAGCGCTTCACCGCGGCGGTGCGGCGAGCCAACGGCTACCTGGCCGCCGGCGCCGACTGCCTGTTCGTCCCCCACGTGAGCGACGCTGAGACGATCGGGCGGCTCGTCCGCGAGGTCGCGGGTCCCCTCAACGTGATCGCGGGGCCCCCGGCCCCGCCCCTGCCGGAGCTCGAGCGCCTGGGAGTGCGGCGGGCGAGCCTCGGCCCCCGCGTCGTACAGGCGTCACTGGGACTGGTGCGACGGCTCGTGACCGAGCTGCGGGAGCGCGGCACCTACGACACGATGACGGAGCTGCTCATCCCCTTCGGGGAGCTGCAGCACCTGGTGGGGCGGACCCCTTGACCGATTCGAACACGCGGGTATATTTATACCGCGTCGTGAATATTTAGTAAGATCGGGTTAATTCCTTTGGGTGGGCACGAACTGATGCTGCATTGTACTCCGAAGACCGTCGCCAATCTGAATCCGGCTCCCCCCGATGGGAGCGAGCGGGCGGCGTAGGCGTGTAGACGAACCCAGACACCGCGGCCCGCTCGCTAGAGCGGGCCTTCTTTTTGACCAGCAGCCGTCAGCACCGGAGGACACGCGATGCCCGGAGGGAACACGCGCTGGAGGCACACACGCGCACCCGACCTGGACCCGTGGCGCGAGCAGGACGCATGCGGCGTCGGCTTCGTCGCGCGCGCGTCGGGAGAGCGCTCACACGCGGTGACGCTCCTCGCGCTCGAGGCGCTGAAGCGCGTGGCGCACCGCGGCGCCGCAGCCACCGACAGCTCGGGCGACGGCGCCGGCGTGCTCACGCAGATCCCCGGACCACTGTTCTACCGCGCGGCGCTGCAGCGCGGGCTCCCGCTCGAGCCCGGCGAGCCGTTCGCCGTGGGCATGTGCTTTCTGCCGCGCGAGGCCACGGCGCTCGCGCGCGTCACCGCCATCATCGAGGACGTGCTCGAGGGCGACGGACTGCGTGTGCTGGGATGGCGCGAGGTGCCGCTGCGGCTCGACGTGCTGGGCGCCGGTGCGCGCGCCACCTGCCCGGCTATTCGCCAAGTACTGGTCGCGCCGGCTGCCGACCGCCGCGGCGACACCGCCGCGTGGGAGCGGAGCCTGTACCTCGCGCGCAAGACGATCGACGCCCGCGTGGCGGACGCCGGACCGGAGCTCGAGCCGTTCTTTGTGTGCTCCCTGTCGGCGCGCACCATCGTCTATAAGGCGCTGCTCACCGGTACCCAGCTGGGCGCGTTCTTCCCGGACTTGGAGTCGCCGGACTTCCAGACCGCGCTCGCCGTGTTCCACCAGCGCTACTCGACCAATACGACCTCCAGCTGGCCCCTGGCCCAGCCGTTCCGGCTGCTCGCGCACAACGGCGAGATCAACACGCTGTGGGGGAATCGCAACGCGATGCGCGCGCGCGAGCCGGCGCTCGCCTCACCGCTGTGGGACGAGGACGTCGACCGGCTGAAGCCGGTCATCTGGGCGGAGGGGAGCGATTCGACCAGCCTCGACAACGCGCTCGAGCTGCTGGTGCGCTCAGGCCGGGACCCCGTGCACGCCCTCATGATGCTCGTGCCGGAGGCGCACGAGGGGGCGGTCGAGATGGAGCCCGCGCTGCGCGGCTTCTACGAGTTCCACGACTGCCTGGTGGAGCCGTGGGACGGGCCGGCGGCGCTCGCCTTCTCGGACGGCGTGATGGTCGGATCCGCGCTGGACCGTAATGGGCTGCGCCCCTGCCGCTACAAGATCACCCGCGACGGTCTGGTCGTGGCGGGCTCCGAGGTCGGGCTCGTGGACCTGGACCCCGCCAGCGTAGTCGAGAGCGGGCGATTAGGGCCCGGCGAGCTGCTGGTGGTGGACACCAGGCGCAAGGCGATCCTCCACAACGCGGAGGCCAAGCGCGAGGTGGCGCGGCGCCGTCCGTACGCGCGCTGGGCGGCGAAGAGCATCCGGCCGTTGCGGCCCACCGCTGCGACCGCCGTCGGTCCGGAGACCGAGATCGTCACGCGCCAGCTCGCGTTCGGTTGGAGCTTCGAAGACTTGCGCTACGTGCTCGAGCCGATGGGCGGCGAGGGGCAGGATGCCGTGTGGAGCATGGGCGACGACACGCCGATCCCTCCGCTCGCCCGCGTGCCTCCGGGCCTGTACGCATACCTGCGCCAACGCTTCGCCCAGGTCACGAACCCGCCGATCGATCCGTTGCGCGAAACGCTCGTGATGTCGTTGCGCATGCATCTGGGGCGCCGCGGCTCGCTGCTGGCCGACCGCCCTTCGGGGCTGCGGCTGGTGCGGAACGAGCACCCCGTGCTGCTCGAGGACGAGATGGCGGCGCTGCGCGGCCTGGTCGGCGCGCAGGCCGTGACGCTGGATGCGACGTGGCAGGCGGCGGGCGGCCCCGAGTCGCTGTGCGCCGCGCTCGACGCCCTGTGCCGCACGGCCGGCGGCGCCGTCGAGCAGGGCGCGCAGATCCTCGTGATCAGCGACCGCGCGGCCGACCGCGAGCGCGCCCCGCTGCCGATGCCGCTCGCCGTCGGCGCCGTGCACCAGCACCTGCTCCGCAAGGGCCGGCGCACGCGGGTCAGCCTCGTCGCCGAGGCGGGCGACGCGTGGGACGTGCACCATTTCGCCGCCCTCATCGGATTCGGGGCCGAAGCGGTCCACCCCTGGCTCGCGCTCGAATCGGTGCGGCGGCATGTCGAAGACGACAATGCTCCGGCCAAATTCCGCGCCGCGGCGGAGAAGGGGCTGCTCAAGATCCTTTCCAAGATGGGCATCTCGACTCTGTCGTCGTACTGCGGGGCGCAGATCTTCGAGGCGTTGGGACTGGGCGCCGAGGTGATCGATCGCTGTTTCACGGGAACCGTGTCGACGATCGGCGGCATCGGGTTCGCCGAGATCGCCGAAGACGTGCTGGCCCGCCAGCGGGTGGCGTACCCCGAAAGCGCCACGCCCGATGCCCTGCCCGACCATGGGCGCATCCGTTATCGCCGCGACGGCGAGGACCATGGCTGGTCGCCCCCGGTAGTGCGGGCGATGCAAACGGCCGTAGAGAAGAACACGCCCGAGGCATACGACGGCTTCAAGGCCCGCGTGGCGGCTCGGCTGCCGGCCAGCCCGCGCGATCTGCTCGCCATCCGTGCGGGCACGCCCATCTCGCTCGACGAGGTGGAGCCCGCCGAGACCATCCGCCGCCGCTTTATTTCGACGGCGATGTCACTCGGTGCGCTCTCGCCGGAAGCACATCGCACGCTGGCGATCGGTATGAACCGCATGGGGGCCCGCTCCAACTCGGGCGAGGGCGGCGAAGATCCCGATACGTACGCCCCCCTGGCGAACGGCGACAGGGCCGATAATCGGATCAAACAAGTCGCGTCGGGACGCTTCGGCGTGACCACGCACTATCTGGTGCGGGCCGACGAGCTCGAGATCAAGATGGCCCAGGGGTCGAAGCCCGGCGAAGGTGGTCAGCTTCCCGGACACAAAGTCACCGCGCTGATCGCGCGCCTCCGCCACTCGGTGGCGGGCGTGCCGCTCATCTCGCCGCCGCCGCACCACGACATCTACTCGATCGAGGACCTGGCGCAGCTGATTCACGATTTGAAGCAAGTGAATCCGCGGGCGCGCGTAGGCGTGAAGCTCGTGGCCGAGGCTGGAGTCGGGCGCGTGGCGGCGGGCGTCGCGAAGGCATACGCCGACTACGTGCTCATCTCGGGGCACAACGGGGGGACGGGGGCGTCGCCGCTGTCGTCGATCAAACATGCGGGCTCCCCGTGGGAGCTGGGGCTCGCGGAGACGCAGGCGCTCCTCATCGAGAACGGCCTGCGCCACCGGATCGAGGTGCGCACCGACGGTGGGCTGCGCACCGGGCGCGACGTGGTGATCGCGGCGCTGCTCGGCGCGGAGACGTACGGGTTCGGCACGGCGGGGCTCGTGGCGATCGGCTGCGACATGGCGCGGCAGTGCCACCTGAACAGCTGCCCCACGGGGATCGCGACGCAACGGCCCGAGCTGCGGAAGAAGTTCACGGGCACGCCGGAGCAGGTCGTGGCCTATTTTACCTGGATCGCCGAGGACGTGCGTCGCATTCTCGCGGAGCTGGGCTATCGCACGCTCGACGACGTCATCGGCCGGGCGGAGCTGCTCGAGCGAGTGGACCGCCCGGAGGTACCGCGGGCCCAGATGCTCGACCTCTCATTGCTGCTCGCCTACCCGGCGGCGGACCGCGACGCCCCGCGGCATCGCACCATGGCGCGCAACGATCGCCCCGGCGTGGAGTCGCTCGACGAGGAGATCCTCGAGACGCTCGGGGACCGCCTGGACGAGGGCCGGCCGTTTGCGGGCGTATACGACATCGGCAACCACCATCTGACGGTGGGGGCGCGCATCGCCGGCCGCATCGCCGATCGGGTCGGCAACGTCGGGCTCGCGCCCGGCTCGATTCGCCTGCGGTTCCGGGGCAGCGCCGGGCAGAGCTTCGGGGCATTCGCGCTACCGGGGATGCGGCTCGAGCTCGAGGGCGAAGCGAACGATTATGTGGGAAAGGGACTCAGCGGTGGCGAGATTGTGATCCGCCCGTTCCGGGAGAGCGTGCTCGCAGGTACGGGTGACCAGCAGGTCCTGCTCGGCAACACCGTGCTGTACGGCGCCACCGGGGGCAAGCTGTTCGCGGCCGGGCGCGCGGGCGACCGCTTCGCGGTGCGCAACTCGGGCGCGGTGGCGGTGATCGAGGGCGCGGGCGCGCACTGCTGCGAGTACATGACCGCCGGTGTTGTGGTCGTGCTCGGCCCCGTGGGGCGCAACTTTGCCGCCGGGATGTCGAACGGCGTGGCCTACGTGCTCGACGAGGCGGAGACGTTCACCGCCCGGCTAAACAGCGACATGGTCCAGGTGCGGGGGCTCGAGCCGTCCGATGAGGCGGTGGTGCGGGATCTGGTGGGCGAGCATCTGGCGGCGACGGGCAGCACGCGGGCGCGGGTGATCCTGGACTCCTGGGAGCGCTACCGCGACCTGTTCCGCAAGGTGGTGCCCTACACGGCGCCGGTGGCGGCGGAGCCGGCGGCGGCGGAGGAAGCGGCGGCGGTGTGAAGACTGCTGGGCGTTGCGTCAGCGCAACGCCCGAGTCGGCGCTGCAGATTGCAGCGTCTGGGCGCGCGTATTGCGGCGTTCACGCGGCACCCCATGGTCGTCGCCAACCCGCGCCTCGGCGCCTGCGCCATCGTCAGTCTCGCGTTAGGCATCGCCGCGTGCGGCGACACCAGCGGCCCCCGTGCGGGTCTGAATATCGTGTCGGGCGCCGGAGTGTCCGATACCGTGCTCTCGACCTTCAAACCGCCGCTCACCGTCCAGCTCCTCGACGGGGATCGCCAACCGATGTCCGGCCAAACCGTGTACTTCAATACCAACGGCTTCGTGTTGGCGGCCCCGATCGACGACCCGGGGTTCGTGACCGACCGCCTGCCCGTGATCACCGACGCGAGC
>DATDFC010000116.1:0-33758 GCA_036522815.1 Gemmatimonadales bacterium
ATCGCCAACGCGGCGCCGGCGCTCGCCAGCAGCACGGCGCCCGCGCGGGCGAGCGCATGGGGGCGCCCCAGCCGCCGTAGCCGGGCCGCCGTGTCGGTCACGGGAGCGCGCTCACGGCGTAGGTGAACAGGTTCACGCCCATGCGTAGTGCCGCCTCGTGGAGCTCGGGGGGATCGTGGTGGACCTCGGGATCCTCCCACCCGTCCCCCAGGTCCGATTGATAGGAATAGTATACGACCAGGCGGTCGCCCAAAAAGATCCCGAACCCCTGAGCCGGCAACCCGTCGTGCTCATGGATCTTGGGAATCCCCTTGGGGAAGTCGTACACGACATGGTAGACCGGATGATTCAACGGCACTTCAACGAGCGGGTGATCCGGGAACACGCGGGCGATCTCACGCCGGAACGACTTGTCCATGCCGTAATCGTCGTCGGCATGGAGGAATCCACCCTGCTCCAGGTAGCGCCGCAGCGTCGGGATCTCCTCGTCGGAGAAGTGGACGTTGCCGTGACCGGTCATATAGAGGTAAGGGACGTCCCACAGCTCGGGGCTCGAGAGGGTGACGACGCGCTCGCGCGGGGCGACGGCAAGGCCGGTGCGCTGGCGAATCGCGGCGAGCAGGTTGGGCAGCTTGGATGGGCCGGTGTACCAGTCGCCGCCGCCGTCGTAGTGGAGGCGGCCGATGGTGAGAGAGGCGGCGGTCGGGCGGTCTGGCGAATGGGCGGTCAGTAACGCGATAAGACCGACCGCCAAACCGCCCGTCCGCCCAACCGCCGCAGTTCGCCTCACAGTTCGTTCACCAATCGGTAGGCAGTGTTGCGCGTGATCCCCGTCTCCGCCGCCAGCTGGTCGGCGACGTCGCGCCTGGTCATCCCCTGGGCGAGCAGTGTGCGGGCACGAGCCTCGGGATCGGGCGGGGGCTCCTCGCGGGCGGGCCTATTACCGGTCCCCGCCACCACGACCGTGACTTCGCCGCGGGGCGGTGCTGCGGCGTAATAACCCGCGAGCTCGGTGAGGGTCCCGGCGCGGGTCTCTTCGAACACCTTGGTGAGCTCACGCGCCACCGCCGCGCGGCGCTCGCCGCCGCACGCCGCCGCCAGGTCTTCCAGCAGCTCGGTCACCCGCAGCGGCGCTTCGAACAGCACGACCGTCCACTCGCACTTGGCGACCGTGTCGAGCAGCCGCCGCCGCTCGGTGCCCTTGCGCGGCAGGAAGCCGAGGAACACGTAGCGGTCGGCGCCGAGGCCGGAGACGGACAGCGCGGCGGCAACGGCCGTCGGGCCCGGGACGGTCACGACGGGGATGTCGCGCTCGCGTGCCGCGGCGACGAGCGCCGCCCCGGGGTCGCTCACGGTGGGCGTGCCCGCATCCGTCACGAGCGCCACGTCCTTGCCGCTGCCCAGCAGGTGCAGGATGCGGCGCAGCGCGCCTTCGTTCGAGTGGGCATGGAAGCTCAGCAGCTCGGCGCGCGAGCCGACGAGCGCCAGCAGCGGCTTGGTGTGCCGCGTGTCCTCCGCCGCCACCGCCGTGACCCGGTTCAGCGTGGCGGCGGCGCGCGGCGACAGGTCGTCGAGGTTGCCGAGCGGCGTGGCGACGACGTACAGGGTGCCGGCCATGTCACCACGACACCTGCCACGGCAGCCGGCCGTAGTAGCCGGCCGATTGCAACACGTAGCGGTGCTCGCGCGTCGCCTCGCGCAGGATCTTGGGGGCGGTCCCCGGCATCATCACCTCCACGCCTTCGAGCAGCTGCAACGACCAGTCGGTCAGGGCGCTCGCGAGCTCCTCCGGCTGGACCACGGCATCGGGCGTCTCGGCCCCGCGCGGCGCCGACAGCAAGGCGATCGCCTTGTGCGCGTCCAGGATCCCGGCGCTCACCTTCTGCGCGCGCCGCCGCGCTTCTCCAGGGAATTCCTTGTCCACCTCGTCGACGATACGCCAGTAGAGCTCGCGGTAGGTGTTGATCAGCGCGTTGGGCGCCTGTTGCGGCAGGTCGGCGACGTACGGGAATACCGCGGCGGTCAACACCGGTGCCTGCCCGTCGGCGCCGGCGTGGAACTGGCCTTCGAGAAACTTCGGAATCCCCATCGTCTCGGGCTTGTCGCAGAAGTACCCGCTCGCGTAGCGTCCCCCGTCGAAGCGGACGTACGACACATGGGCGTTCGAGGTCAGCTCCAGGATGCCGCTGGTCTGGTCGCGCGCGAACCCCGCGAAGAACGCGCCCGGCTGCGACGGATCGACGTTCTGCATCTCGACCGGGACGGCGCACGACTGATACATCCAGGCGAGCTGCTCCATCGGCGCGGCACAGTAGGCGAGCTCCCCCCGCTCCACCTCGGCGCGCATCCGTTTCAGGGCCTCGGTGATCGTCACCACCTCCCGGCCGCTGGTGTGGAGCGAGGCGGCGTTCACGGCCTCGCCCTTGCGGAAGAACAGCAGCAGGCACTCCTCCGGCAGGTACGCGGTGATGTAGCCGTCCACGCGGCCGTCCCGGTCGCGCTTGGCGAAGGCGAGCAGATTGTCGAGATGGATGAAGCCCAGGCGGGTGCGATGAATCAGCCGGTTCACCTGCGGGAACGTGAGGTCCGCGAGGCGAACCGGCGAGTTCATCAGGCGAGCGGTGCTCGCGCGCATGGCCCTCCGGGGAGGATGCTACGACAGGTGTTGCTGGATCTTCTGCTCGAATACCGGCTTCGGGTACGCCCCCACCAGCGTATCCACGTGCCGCCCGTCCTTGAAGAATAGAATACTCGGAATCGAGCGCACGTTGAAGCGCATCGCCGTCTTCTGGTTGGCGTCCACGTCCACCTTGGTCACCTTCAGCTTGCCGACGTACTCGCCGGCGAGCTGGTCGAGGATCGGCGTGACCATGTGGCAGGGCCCGCACCACGTCGCCCAAAAATCGACGATGGCGAGCCCCTTGTGCTGCTCGACCTCCTGGCCGAACGTCGCGTCCGTGACCGCCACGAGATGTTCCGCTGCCATGACCTCTCCACTCCCTCTGGTGCAATCGTTATGTTGACGGGCAACATGACCGCGTCGCGCGTCCGAGTCTCCCACGTAGGCATCGCCGTCCCGTCGATCGACGCCGCCCTGCCCTTCTACCGGGACGTGCTGGGCCTCGAGCCGGGGCAGCCGGAAACGGCCGATGGCGCCACTATCGTCGCCCTGGCGCTCGGCGACGTCCACGTCGAGCTGCTGGAGCCGCGCGATCCCGATGGCCCCGTCGCGCGGTTCCTCGCCAAGCGGGGGCCGGGCATCCATCATCTGTGCTACCGCGTGCCCGACCTCGACGGAGCGCTCGAACGCTGCCGCGCCGCGGGGTATCGTCTGATCGACGACGTCCCGCGGCGCGGGGCCGGCGGCCGGCGCATCGCGTTCGTGCACCCCACGGCGACCGCGGGCATCCTGCTCGAGCTCACCGAATAGCTCAACACTCGAACGGCTCGCCCGGTTCCACCGGCCTCAGCGCTTGCACGGCTCCGAGGGGTTGCCGACCGCCGCGAGGTCGGTGCCGACGACGAGCCAACGACCGTCTTTCGCATGTGCGAGCTCGATCGGAACCACCACGGTGCACGAGGTCGCCCGCTGCAGCTCGACGCGGAACATGCGTCGCTCGTCCTTGGTCGCTACAGGGAGCGGGCCTTCGATCACGCGATACCCGACGTGGTTCAGGTAGATCTGGAGCACGGTGAGGCGCTGCTTCAGCTCCTCGCTCTTCATCCACCCGGAGGCGGGACCGCGCTCCGTGCCCCACAGGGCCTTCATGTGGTCGAGGTCGTTCGCCTTGACGGCGGACATGAACTGCGCCAGGGATTCCGGCAGCGACTGCGGCGCGGGCGTCTGCGACCCGCTCCCGCCCCCGCACGCGAGGGCGCCCAGCGCGACGAGCACGAGCAGTCGTGGCCTCACGAACGCGTCCTCGAGTGGGTCGGAGTGACCCGAAGGTAAGACGGCATGCGGCTCTACGTCAACATTGATCACGTCGCGACGTTGCGCGAAGCGCGCCGCACCGACGAGCCCGACCCGGTGCGGGCCGCAGCGGCCGCGGAGCGCGCCGGCGCGGACGGCATCACCGTGCACCTGCGCGAGGACCGGCGCCACATTCAGGACGCCGACGTGCACGCGCTCGCGGCGTCGGTGCGCACCGTGCTGAACCTCGAGCTCGGGGCGGCGCCCGAGATCGTGCGCATCGCGGCGCGCACCGCGCCGTTCCAGGCCACGCTCGTCCCCGAGCGACGCCGCGAGATCACCACCGAGGGCGGGTTGGCGCTGCGGCGCGGCGACGCCCGCATCGCGACCGCCGTGCGCCGCCTCACGCGCGCCGGCATCCGCGTGAGCCTGTTCATCGATCCCGACCACGCGACCATCGATCGCGCCGCCGAGCTCGCGGTTCCTGCGATCGAGCTGCACACCGGCCGCTACGCCCGGACCTGGCGTTTGGGGCGCACCGGCGATGCCGCGCTGCGGGCGCTGGCGCGCGCGGCGGCCCACGCCCGCGCCCGCGGCCTCGCGGTCCACGCCGGACACGGCCTGACGTACGAGAACGTGCAGCCCGTCGCCGCCATCCCCGACATCGAAGAGCTCAACATCGGGCACTCGATCGTCAGCAACGCGGTGTTCTGGGGAATGGAAGAGGCGGTGCGCCGCATGCGGCAGTTGGTCGACGAGGCCCGAAAGACTTAGCTTGGTAGCGCCATGACCGGACCTCCCCCCAAACCGCTCGGCATGTCCGACTTCTTCGCCCTCGAGGCGGGGGAGTACCTCGAGCGGCTCGACGGCCTGCTCGCCGCGGGCGACAGCCCCAACGCCGACGAGCTGGTCCGTCTGGCCCGCGCGCTGCGCGGCAGTGCGCTGATGGCCAACCACCACGCCATCGCGCGCACCGCCGCCGCACTCGAGTCGCTGGCGCGGGCGGTGCGCGAGGGGCGGCGCGCGTGGGATCCGCAGACCAAGCAGCTGGCCGTGCGCGGCGTGGACGACCTCAAGATCTTCGTGCGCCGGGCGCCGGCCTGGAGCGACGCCGACACCGCCAAGGCGGAAGCGCTCGCGCAGGAGCTCGAGCAGCTCGCCGGGCGGCCCTCGGCCCAGGTGCGGGCCGCCGAGGCCTTGGGACTGGACGCGGGCGCGCGGGCGTTCGTGGCCCGCGAAGGAGCCGCGATCGCGAGCGCGCTCGACCGGGCGGCTCAGGCGCTGCGCGCCAACCCGCTCGCGTCCGACCCGTTACAGCACGTGCTGCGGGCGCTGCAGCCGCTGCGCGGGCTCGCCGCCGTGAACGACCTGCCCCCGCTCCCGGATCTGCTCGAGGGGCTGGAGCGCGCCATCGCCGAGCTGTCGCGCGCCGGCATCGACCCGCCCGCCAACATGAGCGAGCTGTTTCAGGCCGGGGCCACGGCGATCGCCCGCGCCGCCCGCGAGGTCGCCGAGCGCGGCCGCCCCGACCCCGAAGGTCCTGACTACCGCCAGTTCGCCGCTCAGCTCGTCCGGTTCATGGAGAGCGAGCCCGACGTCGTGTCGATCGGCTCGCTCTACTACAGCGACTCGGGCCCGCACATCGTGTCGCGCGGCATTCCCGCCGCGCGCCCATCGACCCTGGGCCGGCTGGAGCTCGTGAGCCATGGCGATCACCTGCGCCAGGCGGCCGACTCGCTGGAGCGGGCGCCCTCTGCGACCCAGCGCGAGCTGCGGGCCCATACGCTCGGTACCACCTTCCGCGCGCTCGCCAACGCCGGAGGCGGCGCGCTCGCCGACCGGGTGTCGCAATTCGCGATCGCCGCTCGCGAGGCCGTCGCCTCCGGCGTCGCGGTCACCAGTCCGGCCGCCATCGCCGCCGAGCTGCGCCGCGCCGGCGATGTGCTGGCGCGCTCGGGCGGCGGCGACGAAGAGGCCCTCGCGGCGGAGCTCGAAGCGATCACGGCGGCGATCCGCGCGGTGAAGCCCGGCGCGCCGGCGCCGCTGCCGCGCTCAGTCTCTTCTTCTCCTCCACCCGCTCCTCCGCAACCGCCGGCCCCGCGCGCCGACGAGCCGGTGCCCGAGACCGCCGACCTGGTCGGGTCCTGGACCGCATATCAGCGGCTGTCGGGCGGCGGGATCGGCGCCGCGTCGCTGGACGAGCTGCTCGCCGGCCCGGGGACGACCGCTCCGGCCGTCTCGCCCTCCACGGGACCCGAGCCGGCGGTGGTCGACGTCCGCAGCCTGCTGTACCGCGGGGACCGCGCGCTGGCGCGCGCCCAGGAGCTGCGGGCGGCGGCGCGGCAGGCGACCGGCGACTCGCTCCGCGCCCTCGTCGACGAAGTCTGCGACCTCGTTGCCCTCGCCCTCGAGCCGAATCCCGACCGCGCCGCTCACTCCTAACCGCGCCGCCGCATCGCGCTGGGCGTGGGTCGTGGGGCTCGGGATCACGCTCGGGCTCCTGGCGTGGGCGCTGCACGGCGTCAATGCCCGCGACCTGGTGGAAAGCGTGCGCCGGGCGAACCGCGGGCTCATCCTCGCGACGGTCGCGCTCGCGACCCTCACGTTCCCGATCCGCACCGTCCGCTGGCGGCTCATCCTGCGCGACGTGGGCGGCGGCGCCTACCCGCTGGGAGCGCTGTGGCACGCCACCGCGATCGGCTTCATGGCGAACAACCTCCTCCCGGTGCGCGCCGGCGAGTTCGCCCGGGCGTACGTCGCCTCGCGCCAGTTGCCGGTGCGCTTCTCGACGGCCCTCGCCTCGGTGGGCGTGGAGCGGGTGTTAGACGGATTGATGCTCGTAAGCTTGATGGCCGTCGCGATCGGCTCGTCCGCGTTTCCCCACCAGGCCGACATCGGCCGGACGTCGGTCTCCGCCATCACGACTACCGCGGCCGCTGTGTTCGGCGCTGTGCTCGTGGTGGCGGTGCTGGTGGTACATCGCCCCGCGCCCTGGCTCGCGCTGCTCGGTCGCGTGACGCATGCCGTCCTGCCCGCGCGTCTCGCGGACTGGATCACGCAGATCGCCGACGGACTGGTCGCCGGACTCGAGGTGCTCAAGAACCCGGGCCGCTTCCTCGCGGTCGTGTTCTGGTCGGTCGTGCAGTGGCTGGTGAACGCCGCGGCGTTCGCCGTCTGCTTCCGCGCGTTCGGGCTGCCCGTACCCCCGGCGGGGGCGTTCCTGCTGCAGGGAATCATCGGTTTCGGCGTGGCGCTGCCGAGCTCGCCGGGATTCATCGGCGTGTTCGAGGCGGCGACGCGAGCGACGCTCGCCCTGTACGGCATCGACGCGACCCGTGCGGTGAGCTACGCGGTCGCCTATCACGCGAGCACGTTCCTGCCGATCACGCTGCTGGGGCTGTACTCGCTCTCGCGGCTGCGGTTGCGCCTTGGCGAGCTCCGCACCGCGGCGACGACGGGTGGGTGAGCGTGGCGCCGCCCCCGGACCGCGTCCGCACGTCCGCTTACGCCAAGGTCAATCTCTTCCTGCGCATTCTCGCCCGGGAGGCTGGGGGCTACCACCAGATCGAGACCGCGTTCGCGCTGCTCGAGCTCGCCGACGAGCTGACCGTATCACGCTCTCCGGGAGCGGGGGACGTCGCGCTCACGGTGCACGGGCCCGACCTGGGCCCGGCCGCCGACAACCTGGCGGTCCGGGCGGCGCGCGCCGTGCTCGACGCGACGGGTCACAAGTTCGGCGTGGCGATCGAGCTCACCAAGCGCATCCCCGTCCGCGCCGGTCTGGGCGGCGGCTCGAGCGACGCGGCGGCGACGCTGCATGCCGTGAACGCGCTGGCAGGCGACGCCGTGCCGCGCCCCGAGCTGCTTCACTTCGCGGCCCGTCTCGGCGCCGACGTGGCGTTCTTCGCGAGCGGCGCGCCCGCGGCTGTGGCGTGGGGTCGCGGCGAGCGGCTGTTCCGGCTCACGCCGCCCCCTGTCGCTCCGGTCCTCCTCGCGGTGCCGACGCCGGGCGTGGCCACGCCCGATGCCTACCACTGGTGGGACCAGCTCAATCCGGAGCCGCCGGTGCACGGGCCGGTCGTGCTCGCCCAGGACGCCTTCGCGACCTGGGGGAGTGTGGGGCGGCTGGGCGGGAACGACTTCGAGATTCCGGTCTTCGGCCGGCATCCTCCGCTGCGGGCGCTGTTCGAGCGGCTCGCCGCCACGCATCCCTATTGGGTGCGGCTGTGCGGCTCGGGCAGCGCCGTGGCCGCGGTGTACGCGAACGACCGGCTGCGCGACGATGCCAGGATGCAGCTGGGCGAGCGACAGCAGCAGCTCGTCGGCACCACCACCCGGGCCGTGCCGGCGAGCGGGCCCGAGCCCCTTCCCTAGTCGGTGGCGGGGCGGCTTTTTTCAAGGGTCAGGAGGGAGGGCCCGCATGCCGGAGCAGCTGGTCGGAACGGTGGTGCACTACTTCAAGGGGCCGGGCGTCACCGTGGTGCGCGTGACCGAGGGCGCGCTGGCGGTGGGCGACCGCCTGCGGTTTCGCGGACATACCACCGAGTTCACGGCGCAGATCGGGTCGATGGAAGTGAATCACCAGAAGGTGACCCAGGCGAACGTGGGCGACGAGGTCGCGATCCAGGTGGCCGAGCGCACGCGGCAACACGATCAGGTTTTCAAGGTGACCCCATGAACGACGAGTCGTTCAATCTGTCCGTCCGCAAGTTTCTGAAGCATTTCGGCGTCGATGCCCAGCGCGAGATCGAGAAGAGCGTCGACGCGGCCGTGCGCTCGGGCAAGCTCAAGGGTACGGAGACCCTGAAGGCGCGCGCCCGGCTCGAGATCCAGGGGTTGCCGCTGAATCTGGTGATCGAGCACGACATCACGCTGGCGTAGCGCGGGCATGCGAACGGTACTGGTCGCGGCACTGGCCGTCGCATCGGCGTGCGGGTCCTCGTCACCCGAGGTCGCCCCTCCTCCCGCACCCGCTACGGCGCCTGCCGCCGCAGCCGCCGCGCGGCCGGCGATCGTCGCGACCGAGCAGTACTACGACATCGATGGATCGAGCACCGGCGCGCTGCGGGATCAAATCAACCGGCTCGGCCCGAAGGACGAGAGCGGCAAGGCGCGCGACGCGTTGACCGTGTGGAGCGTCGAGTGGAGCTACACGGCGACCTCGCGCCCGGACGGTTGCGTCCTGCGCGATGTGAAGGTCACGCTCAATGTCGCCGTCACCCTGCCACGCTGGAAGCCACCGGCGACCGCGTCTCCCGAGGTCGTCAAGTCGTGGCAGGCGTACCTCAGGGCCGTCCGGCTGCACGAGGCCGGGCACCGCGCGATCTCCGAGCGCAACGCCCGCGATGTGATGGCCGCGCTCGTGCCGCTGCGGGGAGCGAACTGCGATCTGCTGTCGGACCAAGCGACGCGCACGGCGGAGCAGCTCGTGGCAGACGGTCGCGCCAGGAACCGTGCCTACGACGTGGACACCAAGCACGGGCAGACGCAGGGAGTCGTACTGGGACCGTGAGGTCCCTATGAGGGCGTCGGTCTTCTGAACTGCCCCAAGAATGATCCGTCCCCGCGCGCGATCCACACCTCGCGCGTATAGCCCAGCCGCGACGCGGCGACGAGCAGTTGCGCCTCGAGGCGCGCGGAGAAGTGCCCGCCGACGGCTTCGTACCCTTGGCCCAACGTGGCGAGGAATTCGCCGAACTCGACGCCCAGGGCGAAGCTGTCGCTCTTATCGAGGTATGTGATGAAGACGTCGTCGGCCGGTGCGCTCATTATCGTGAAGACGCCTGGGAGCGCCCCAGGTCACCCTGGTGGTGGTACGGGTGAGCCTTCCAGTAAGCCTGCGCCCTCTCTAAGTTGAGGCGCAGCAACGCCGCTGGCCCCTCGTCCAACGGCAGGACACCAGACTTTGGATCTGGGAATGGTGGTTCGAATCCACCGGGGCCAATCCCCCTTCACGTGCAAGACCCATGACTCCTCACCCGACGCGCACCGCCCTGTTCACGCTCGTGTCGTGCTGTTTCCTGACCGAATCCCTCATCGCGCAGGGCCTGCCGCGCGCTCGCCCCGAGGATGTGGGCCTCTCGGCCGCCGCGCTGGAGCGCATCGCGCCAACCCTGCAATCCGCCGTGGATTCCGGACAGTTTTCCGGCCTGCTCGCCGTAGTCGCCCGGCACGGCAAGGTGGCGTACGTGGCGTCGGTCGGCTGGATGGATGTGGAACACCGCCGCGCCATGAGCCCGGACGCGGTGTTTCGCATCTACTCCTTGACCAAGCCGATCGCCAGCGCAGCCGTCATGCAGCTGTACGAGCGCGGCAAGCTGCGCCTCGACGACCCGGTCTCGAAATACCTTCCCGCGTTCGCGGGCGTGAGAGTCTATGCCGGTGGGGGCACGGCGACGCCCACGCTGCGTGACCCCGACCGGCCGGTGACCCTAGCCGACCTGCTGACCCACACCTCGGGGCTGACCTACGGCTTCTTTGGCAACACGCCCGTCGATTCGATCTATCGACAGGCGGGCCTCAACAACCCGCACTGGACTCTCGCCCAGCTGTCCGACAGCCTGGCACACCTCCCGCTGGCATTCTCACCAGGGTCACGGTGGAATTACGGCTACTCCCTCGATATCCTCGCCCGCGTCGTCGAGGTCGTGTCGGGCACGACGTTCGATCGCTACCTCGACAGCGCCCTGTTCCGACCCCTGGGCATGTCGATGACCGCCTTCCACGTCACGCCCGCGATGGCAGGGCATCTCACGACGGCGTACACGCGTGGCCCCGATGGAAGACTGCAGGCGACCTCGCCCTTGCTCGCGCTCGAGTTTACGCCCGAGGGGAGGATGCTCTCCGGCGGTGGCGGCCTGCTCTCGACGGCTAGCGACTATCTCCGTTTCGCCCAGATGCTCCTGAACGGCGGTGAGCTGGACGGGCACCGGGTGCTCAAGCGCGAGACCGTGGCCCTGATGATGCGGAACCACCTGCCGCCCGTGCTTACGCCGATTCCCCCGATCACCGCCGACTGGCCGCCCGGCAGGAACGGATTCGGGTACGGCGGCGCCGTGCGCGTGGATTCGGACACCACCCTCCCCGGATCAGCAGGGACGTTCCGCTGGGCGGGAGCGGCGTCGACCTTTTTCTGGGTCGACCCCCGAGCCGATCTGGTCGCAATGGTGTGGACGCAGCAGCTCCCGCCCGCGTGGTCGCTGGACGCGCTGTTCCAGCGCCTGGTGTACGCCAGCGTGAAGGGGAAGTGAGCATCATCCCAGCCGCGCTCGGCCTGCTGCTCGCCGTGGGTCCGCTCGCGGCCCAGACCACGCCGCTCGATGCCTTTCGCGGGAACATCGCGGCTATTCATTCCCGCAACCGCGCCGCCTATCTCTCGCACTACCTCCACACCGCCGCGCTCGCGCGCGTCGGCCCCGACGGGCTGCGCCAGGGCTATGACTCCTTTGCCGCGGCCGTCGGTACCGCGTGGCCGGATACGCTCGTGGCCACGCAATTCAGCATCGTCCCCGTGACGCCCGACGTGGCGTACGGCGCGTACCGCTATCGCGTGGTGGACTCGAGCGGCAGCGTACGCGGCGTGAGCGAGCGCGTCTTCGTTCACACGCCCGAGGGGTGGAAGATCGCGGTGACGACCGCATTCCCCACACCGGACGTGACGCCGCCGCCCTTGGCGATCGTCGGGGCGACGCTCGTGGACGGCAGTGGCGCCGCCCCGGTGCGCGACGCGGTGGTCGTGACGCGCAACGGGCGCATTGCCTGCGCGGGGGCTCGCGCCAGCTGTCCCGTTCCGGCGGACGCCGACACGCTGCGCGCCGCCGGCAAGTGGATCGTCCCGGGCCTGATCGACACCCATGTGCACTTCTCCCAGACCGGCTGGGTGGACGGGCGACCCGACGCCCTCGACCTGCGGGCCCGCTACCCCTACGAGACGGTGGAGGCGGAGCTGCACCGGCGGCCGGAGCGATTCTTTCGCTCCTACCTGTGCAGCGGCGTCACCTCGGTGTTCGACGTCGGCGGCTACCCCTGGACGCTCGACCTCCAGACACGCACCGCGCGCTCGACCACCGCACCGCGCGTCGTGGCCGCCGGGCCGCTGCTCTCGACCATCGACCCCTGGCTCAACCTGCCCGATCAACGCCAGTTCATTTACATGGCGGACGAGGCCACGGTGCGTCAGGCGGTCCGCGCGCATAAGGCGTGGGGCGCCGCGGCCATCAAGGTGTGGTACATCATGCCGCCCCAGCCGCCCGACACCGCGCGCATGTCGGCGCTGGTGCATGCCGCCGGCGACGAAGCCCGCAAGGTCGGGCTGCCGCTGATCGTCCACGCCACCGGCCTGTGGGAAGCGAAGGACGCGCTCCGCGCGGGGGCGCGCGTCCTGGTGCACTCGGTGTGGTCCGGACCGGTGGACGACGAGTTTCTCGCGCTCGCCCGCCGCGCGGGGGCGATCTACGTGCCCACGCTCACCGTGCTGGACGGGTATGGCCAGGTGACGGCGCGCCACTTCCTGCCTGACCGCGGGGCGCTGCGGTGCGTCGATCGCGCGACGCGCGCCAAAGCGTTCGCCACCGATACGGTCGCGCTCGCACAGCGCCCGCCGCAGTCGCTGCGCCAGCGGCTCGGCCGCATCGTCCGCTCCCTTGCGCCCGGACTCGGCAGCACCCGGCGCCACGACCAGGGCGCCCTGAACCTGAAGCGGGTGTTCGACGCCGGCATCCCCGTGGCGCTCGGCACCGACGCCGGGAACCCGCTCACGCTGCACGGCGCATCGGTGTTCCGGGAGCTCGAGGCGATGCAGGCGTCGGGGCTCGCACCGCGCGACGTGCTCGTCGCCGCGACGCGCAACGCCGCGCGGGCGCTCGATCTCGACAGCACAGGAACGGTCACCGCCGGCGCCGTGGCCGACCTGCTGGTCCTGGACGCCGACCCGCTCACCGACATTCGGCATCTGCGCGACATCGCCCTCGTGATTCACCGGGGCGAGGCGTACACCCGGCGCGAGCTGGAATACCCGTAGCGCAGACGCGCAACCGGCGGCAACTTTCCCGCGAGCATCGCTCGTCACCGTTCCTTCTTAGACACGAGGTTCTGCCCCGCATGCACACGATCGCCCGCGCGCTCGTTGCGTCCGCCCTCGGCGCGCTGCTCCTTGCCGCCGCTCCTTCCCCCACCGCCGACCTGCGCGGCTACTCCAGCGACGCGGCGACGGCCGAGCGGGACTGGGAGGCCAAGCTCCGCGCGATCCCGTCGCCCGACTCGCTGCGCGAGTACATGCGCCGCCTCTCGGCGCGGCCGCACCACGTCGGCTCGCCGTACGACAAGGACAACGCCGAGTGGATTCTCGCCAAGTTCAAGAGCTTCGGGTTGGACGCGAGGATCGAGACGTTCGACGTGCTGTTCCCCACGCCCAAGGAGCGGGTGGTGGAGCTGGTGGCGCCCACCAAGTTTGTGGCCAAGCTGCAGGAGCCCCCGGTCGCGGGCGACCCGACCTCGAGTCAACAGGCGGAGCAGCTGCCGACCTACAACGCCTACTCGATCGACGGCGACGTCACTGCCCCGCTCGTCTACGTGAATTACGGCGTGCCGGCGGATTACGAGCGGCTCGAGCGCATGGGCATCTCGGTCAAAGGCGCCATCGTGATCGCGCGCTATTTCGGATCGTGGCGCGGCATCAAGCCCAAGGTGGCCGCCGAGCACGGCGCGGTGGGGTGCCTCATCTACTCCGATCCGCGGGAGGACGGGTACGCCCATGGCGAGGTGTACCCGCAGGGACCCTGGCGCCCCAGGGACGGCGTGCAGCGCGGCAGCGTGATGGAGATGGAGGTCTACCCGGGCGATCCGCTCACCCCGGGCGTGGGCGCCACCAAGGACGCGAAGCGGCTCGCGATCAAGGACGCGCCCACCCTCACCAAGATCCCCGTGCTGCCGATTTCCTACGGCGACGCGCAGCCCTTGCTGGCAGCGCTGCGCGGTCGCATGGCGCCGGCCGAGTGGCGCGGCGCCCTCGGCATCACGTACCACGTCGGTCCCGGGCCCGCCCGCGTGCATCTGCGGGTCAAGTCCGACTGGAGTCTCAAGCCCCTGTACGACGTGATCGCGCGCATCCCGGGCGCGGTCGCGCCGGACGAGTGGGTGGTGCGCGGCAATCATCACGACGCCTGGGTGAACGGCGCGGAAGACCCGATCTCGGGACTGGTGCCGCTGCTGGAAGAGGCGCGCGCCTACGGGCAGCTGCTCAAGCAGGGCTGGAAGCCGCGCCGCACCATCATCTACGCCGCCTGGGACGGCGAGGAGCCGGCGCTGCTCGGCTCGACTGAATGGGTCGAGGCCCATGCCGACGAGCTGGCCGCCAAGGCCGTCGCGTACCTCAACAGCGACACCAACAACCGCGGGTACCTGAACATCGGCGGCTCGCACTCGCTCGAGGATTTCATCAACGACGTGGCGCGTGATATCGACGATCCCGAAACCAAGCTCACCGTATGGAAGCGGGCCCAGCTCCGTGCCATCGCCGACGCGACGTCCGCGGACGCCCGCCAGGAAGCGCGCCAGCGCGCCGACTTGCGCATCGACGCCCTCGGGTCCGGGTCGGATTACTCGCCGTTCCTGCAGCACGTCGGCATCGCCAGCCTTAGCCTCGGGTTCGGCGGGGAAGGCGGCGGCGGCATCTATCACTCGATCTACGACGACTTCAAGTGGTTCACCGCCTTCGACGACACGTCGTTCGTGTACGGGCGCGCCCTGGCCCAGACCGTGGGCACCGCGGTGTTGCGCCTCGCCGACGCCGAGGTCCTGCCGTATCAGTTCACGGGCCTGGCCGAGACGGTGGCGAAGTACACCAAAGAGGTGGAGAAGCTCGCGAAGGACAAGCAGGACGAGATCCGCGAGCGGAACCGCGAGCTCGACGAGGGCCTGTTCACGGCCACCGTCGATCCGCGCGAGCCCGACGTGCCCCCGGCGCGGGAAGCGCTTCCGCCGTTTCTCAACTTCGCGCCGCTCGACAACGCGACCGACGCGCTGACACGCGCGGCGGAGCGCTACGAGAAAGCCCTGGGGCGCGCCCAGGCCAACGGCGGCGCGGCCCTGGCCAAGCCGGACGTGCAGTCGGTGAACGCCACCTTGCTCCGCTCGGAGCGCGCACTGACGACCGCGGCCGGACTGCCACGCCGGCCGTGGTATCGTCACACGGTGTATGCACCGGGCTTCTATACGGGCTATGGCGTGAAAACGCTCCCCGGTGTGCGCGAGGCGATCGAGCAGAAAAGCTGGTCCGAGGGCGACGCGCAAATCGAGGTGGCCGGCAAGGCGCTCCAGGCCACCGCGGACGTGATCGAGCGTGCGGCCGAGCAGCTGGAAAAGGCGGCGCCGTGAAGGTATGCTTGGCACGAGGTACAAGGAGGAGCGCATGCACAGCCACCGTCGCGCCCTGGCGCTTAGTGCCGTCCTGCTGATGCCCGTCGTCACGTACGCCGCGGTCGCTCGACACCCGCAGGGAGCCGCGCAACCCGGCGCGTACACCTTCCAGGGCACTGTGCGCTCCTTCGCGGCGAAGACGGGATCGCTCGAGCTGATCACCGCCGTCGGCATGGCCTTGCGCATCGTACAGGTCAGCGTCGCGCCGGCGGCTCACGCCGGCGGCGGAACCGCCGCCCGCCTCGCGGGCCTGGAGTTCAAGCCCGGAGACGTGGTGCGAGTCGAGTGCCATCGCACCGACACGGGACTCGTCGCGGACCGCATCGAGAAGGTCGCGGTGCCGAAGCCGTGACCCGGCAGGGGGGCACGGTCACTTTCCTGCTGTTGCTCGCTGGCTGCGCCAAGCCGGTGCGGCCGGGCGACCCCGTGCCCGGCCTTACGCGCGAGCAACGCGACCGCTTCACCCGCGGCAAGGTGGTGTTCGACAGCACATTCACTCCCGCCACCGGGCTCGGGCCGCTCTTCAACTCGACCGGGTGCGGCGAGTGCCACGAGGACCCCGCGGCCGGCGGGCGCGGCGACGAAATCGAGGTGCACGCCACCGCGTTCCACGCCCCCGCCTGCGATCCCCTGGTGCAGGAAGGTGGACCGGTGGCGCAGCAGCACACCACGCCGGCCCTCAAACAGGCGCTCGGTATCGACAGCGAGCCCTTCCCCCCGTCTGCCACGGCCCGTGCGCACCGCACCTCGCCCGTGGTGTTCGGCCGGGGACTGCTCGATCTCGTCCCGGACTCGGCCATCCTTTCGTACGCCGACCCCGACGACCGGAATCACGACGGCATCCGGGGGCGCCCGGGTCGCTCCCTGGACGGGCGCATCGGCCGGTTCGGCCGTAAGGCTCTCGTTCCCACGTTGCGCGAGTTCAACGCCGGCGCGTTCCCCACCGAGATGGGGGTGACCGACCCCGAGCAGCCTACCGAGGAGAACATCGGCGGCAAGCCCATCCCGCCCGGCGTCGATCCGCTGGCCGAGCCCGAGATCAACCGGGAGGCGCTCGGTCTGGCAGACGATTTCGTGCGGTTCCTGGGCGCCCCCACGCCCGCCAAGCCGGGCAGGGACGGGCGGCGCGGGCGCGACCTGTTCTCGCAGATCGGCTGCGCCGCCTGCCACATCCCGACGCTGCGCACCGGGGCGAGCCCCGTGGCAGCGCTCGCCTACCGCGAGTTCCCCGCCTACACCGACCTGCTGCTCCACGACATGGGAGCGGAGCTGGCCGACATCTGCCTCGGCAGCGCGACCCCCCGGGATTTCCGCACCGAGCCGCTGCTCGATCTGCGCGACGCCAAGACGTTCCTGCATGACGGACAGGCCGCCACCCTGGAGCAGGCCGTCGAGCGCCACGGCGGGGAAGCCGCGGGCGTCCGCGACCGCTTCAAGGCCCTCCCCGTCGCGGACCGGAACGCCATCGTCGCGTTTCTCAAGACCCTGTAAGCGGACTCCGGGGACTGCAGGGGGACTTGATGAAGGCGGGCCGGTGTGATTAGCATCACTCCGCCTATACACACATTCGCTGGTCGGTATGCCTCTCCTGTCAGTCGAAGGCGTTTCCAAGCGGTTCGACGGCGTGACGGCCGTCGACCAGGTCTCGTTCGCCGTGGACCGCGGTCAGGTGGTGGGATTCCTTGGCCCCAACGGAGCCGGGAAATCCACGACCATGCGGATGATCACCCAGTACTACGAGCCGGACACGGGTGACATCAAGCTCGACGGCCAACCGCTCGCCGACGTGGCGCGCCAGGCGAAGCGCCGCATCGGCTACCTCCCTGAGAACAATCCACTGTATGGCGACATGCTGGTGTCCGACTACCTGGGCTTCATCGCCGACCTGCGGGAGCTCGCCGGTGCCGGGCGCCGCCAAGCGCTCGACGAGGCCGTCACCGGCACGGGCATCGAGACGGTGTACTACCGGCCCATCGGCGAGTTGTCGAAGGGGTACCGCCAGCGGGTGGGCCTCGCGCAAGCGATCCTGCACCGCCCCGATCTGCTGGTCCTGGACGAGCCCACCGAAGGGCTCGACCCCAACCAGCGCCTGGAGATCCGCAGGCTAATCGGCGCGCTCGGCAAGGACCGCACCGTGATCCTGTCGACGCACGTGCTCCCGGAGGTGCAGCACACCTGCTCGCGCCTGCTCATCATCAGCCGCGGGAAGATCGTGGCCGACGGACCCGTCGAGCGGCTCATCCAGCAGGCGGAAGGCGCGGTCGAGATCGCCGTCGAGGCCGCCGGCACGGGCGTCGCGGAAGCGCTCGGCCAGCTCCCCGGGGTGCGCCAGGTGAGTCCGGCGGGCCCCGCCACGAATGGTCGAGTGGCGCTGACGCTCACCGCCGATCGCTCCACCGACCTGCGGCCCGAGATCTTCGGCCTCGCCAAGGCCCGCGGCTGGACGCTGTACGAGCTGCATCAGGCGGCCGGGAGCCTCGAGGACCTGTTCCACCAGCTCACGAGTCAGCCGGAGCGGTGACGTGAGCCCGATCCGTACCATCGCGCGACGCGAGCTGAAGGCGTTGTTCGACCAGCCGATCGCCTACATCCTGCTCGTCGTGTTCACCGGGGTGAACGCGCTGCTGTTCTTCCGCGAGGTGGAGGTCTACAACATCGCCTCCTTGCGGCCGATGCTCGACTTCCTTCCCTGGCTGCTGCTGTTCCTGGTGCCGGCCGTGACGATGCGGGCCCTGGCGGAGGACCTGCGCTCGGGCACCCTCGAGGTCGTGCTGGCGCAGCCGATCACGGAGCTCGAGCTGCTGCTCGGCAAGTACTTCGGTCAGCTGCTGTTCCTGGTCATCGCCCTGGCGATCACCCTCACGGTCCCGCTCGGCCTCGCGCTCGGGACCGCGCCGGAGCTCGGCATCATCGTGGCCCAGTACGTGGGAGCGGCCCTGCTCGTCGCGGGACTGGCGGCCGTGGGCGTGTGGGCGTCGAGCGTGAGTCAGAACCAGATCACCGCGTTCATCGTCGGCGTCTTCGTGATGTTCCTGCTGATCTTCGTGGGACTGGACCAGCTGCTCGTGGGATTGCCGCCCCGCCTGGGCGCCATCGCCGGCGCGCTGGGCGTGCTGTCGCATTTCAGCCAGATCGCCCGCGGTGTGATCGACCTGCGCGACGCCGTCTACTTCGTGACCCTCGCGGCGCTGTTCCTCGTGCTCGCGTACTTCGCGCTGCTCTCGCGCAAGCTCACCGCGCGCGGCGAGGCGCTCAAGCGCCTCCGCCTGGGGACGGTGCTGCTCGCGCTCGCCGTCATCGTCGTGAACCTGCTCGGCGGAAACATCGGCGGCCGGATCGACCTGACGCCCGGCCGGGCCTTCACGCTCGCTCCAGCCACCCGGCGGCTGCTCCGCGCCCTGCCGGACCTCGTCACGATCAAGCTGTTCGCGACGAGCGCCCTGCCCAAGGAGATCGAGTCCACCCGGCGCGACGTGGACGACTTGCTGCGCGACTACCGCGCGGCGGGGCGCGGCAAGGTGAAACTCGTCATCCAGGACCCGTCGGCCGACAGCGCCGCCATACGCGAGGCCCGCTCGAGCGGCATCCCCCCGGTGCAGTTCAACGTCCTGGGACAGGGCGAGCTGCAGGTAAAAGAAGGGTATCTCGGCCTGGCGGTCCGGTACGCCGACGCCGTCAAGACCATCCCCTTCATCCAGCAGACCAACGACCTCGAGTACCGCCTCACGTCGGACATCCAGGCGCTCACCCATCCCGAGCGGTCCAAGGTCGCCTTCGGTGAGATCAGCGACGCCGCCGCGGCGCGCGGGCGCCGCAGCTTCGAGGAGCTGCGCGAGCAGCTCGGCGCGAACCACACGGTCACCACCTTCGCGCTCAACGACACGACCATCGCGCCCGATGTGAAGGTGATCGCCGTCGCCGGCACGCCCGACTCGCTCAATCCCGGCCAACTCGCGCGGCTGCAGGCGTTCCTCGATCGCGGCGGCAGCCTGCTCGTGATGGCTGGCGGCATGACCCTCTCCGACCAGGGGCCGCTCGCGATGTCGCGGCGGGTGGGCTGGAACGCGCTCCTCAAACCCTACGGCCTCTCGATCGCGTCGAACATGGTGTACGACCTCGCGTCCAACACGCAGGTGGGGATCCCGGCGCAGTTCGGCCAGGTGCTCGTCCCCTATCCGTTCTGGCTGCGGGCGCTCAGCACCGGCCGCTCGCCGGTGAACGCGGACCTGGGATCGGCGATGCTGCCCTGGGCGAGCCAGATCGACACGGCCAAGGCCGGGGCGAGCGTGACGCCGCTGCTCGTGACCAGCCGGGCGGCGGGCGTGCAGGAGGCCACCGCCTTCATCCAGCCGGGCAGCCCGCTGAGCCGCGATAGCCTGCGCCCCCGAGTGGTCGCGGCGCTCGCGGCGCTCCCACCGGCCACGTCCGGCGCCGCGCCGCGCGGCCGCGTCGTGGTGATCGGCAGTGGCGACTTCGCGAGCGACCGCTACGCCCGTAATTCGCCGACCAACATCGTGCTGGTGCAGAACGCGATCGACTGGCTGTCCCAGGACGACGCCTTGATCGCGATCCGCTCCAAGGACCGATCCCCGCCGCCGCTGGTGTTCTCGAGCAGCGTGGCGCGCGGCTCGGCGAAGTACGGTAATCTCATCGGCGTCCCGGTGCTGCTGATGGCGGCCGGGATCGGGCGGCTCGTGCGCCGGCGCCGGACCACGCGGCGGGTGTATCGACCGCTCGCCGCCGAGGGAGCGGCGGCATGAGCGCCCAGCAGCTGAAGCTGGTCGCCCTCGGCCTCGCCGTGCTGCTGCTCTTGTGGGGCGGGAGCGAGCTCTTCTCCCGCGGCTCGGACACGATCACGGGGTCGCTCGCGTTCCCGCCGCTAACGCCCGCGGAGGTCGACTCGATCGCGTTGCTGCACGGCAGCGACTCGGTGGTGCTCGTGAAGCAGTCGGCGACGGGCTGGACCGTGAACGGTCACCGCGCTGTGGCGGCGGACGTCACGGCCCTGCTCCAGGCCCTCAAGGACACCGTCCGTCCCGAGGTCGTGGCGCAGGATGTCTCGTCGTTCGCGCGCCTCCAGGTGGACAGCGCCGGGGGCCGCTGGCTGTGGGTGTTCCGGGGTGGCAAACCCGTCGTCCAGGTGATCGTCGGCGGGCGCGGCAGCGACTACCAGAGCGTCTACCTGCGCCGCCCGGGCGACGCGCGTGTCTATCTGTGGCGCGGCACGCTCGTCGGGATGGCCGAGCGGCGCGCCGA
This sequence comes from Gemmatimonadales bacterium, assembly GCA_036522815.1. Taxonomy (GTDB): domain Bacteria; phylum Gemmatimonadota; class Gemmatimonadetes; order Gemmatimonadales; family GWC2-71-9; genus AG41. The sequence goes on from DATDFC010000116.1 coordinate 20,585, forward strand.
CGACTGGCGTGACAAGCGGATCGCCGCCCTCGTGCCCGACAGCATCAGCGCGCTGGACGTGGAGCGCGGCAAGGACCGTTATGCCGTGAGGCGCTCAGGCAGGACCTGGACGATCAACGGCCGCGCCGCCGATTCGGTGGCCGTGCACCGCTACCTCGATCGGCTCAAGTCCATCGGGGCCGCGGGGTTCGCGACACCCAAGGAAGTGGACTCGACCAAGACGCTCCGTCCTAAGCGCCGCCTCAGCGTGCGCGGAAGTGGCGGCCTGCTCCTGTCGCTCACGTTCGACTCCACCGCGACGGGCTTTGTGGTGCGCCACCTCGGTGGAGTGGGCGGCGAGGGGACCACCGTGTACCGCATGAACACCTGGGACGTGGACGGCATCACGCCCGCCAGCCGCTCGCTCGAGCCCACCAAGCCGAAATAGCACGAGTCCAACCCCTTGGCTTGGTGCAGTTTGCTTTCTATTTTGCAGGGCTCACATGGCGGACCTTTCGCTCTCGCGGAGCCAGTTGTTGCTGCTCGCCGGGACGGCCAACCGGCCGCTCGCCGAGGAGATGGCCAAGCACTTGGGGCAGCCGTTGTGTGCGGTGACGATCCGGCGGTTCGCCGACGGGGAGATTTTCGTCAAGATCGACGAGAACGTGCGCGGGCGGGATGTGTTCATCATCCAGTCGACCAACCCGCCGGCCGAGAACTATCTCGAGCTGTTGTTTTTGATCGACGCGGCGCGGCGGGCCAGCGCGGCGCGCACCACGGCGGTGCTGCCGTATTTCGGCTACGCGCGTCAGGACCGGAAGGATCAACCGCGCGTGGCGATCAGCGCGAAGCTGATGGCGAACCTGATCACGCACGCCGGCACGGATCGGGTGCTGGGAATGGACTTCCATTCCCACCAGCTGCAGGGGTTCTTCGACATCCCGGTGGACCACTTGTATGCGGCGCCCGTGTTCGTGAGCTACTTCCGGCAGAAACAGCTGCACGATCCGGTCGTGGTCGCGCCCGACGTCGGGTCCGCCAAGATGGCCCGGGGGTTCGCGAAGCGCCTGAACGCGTCGCTGGCGATCATCGACAAGCGGCGCCCCTCGGCGAACGTGGCCGAGGTCGTCAACGTGGTGGGTGATGTGGCCGACAAAGACTGCCTCATCCCCGACGACATGATCGACACGGCGGGGACGATCACCGAGGCCGCAGCGGCATTGAACCGGCTGGGGGCCCGCAAGATCTACGCGTTCGCGACCCACGCGCTCCTGTCGGGTCCGGCCGTGGAGCGGCTGCGGGCGTCGTCCATCGAGGAGGTGGTGGTGGCGAACACCATCCGGATCCCCGAGGACCGGTGCTTCGAGAAGCTGAAGGTGCTGTCGATCGCGGGACTGATGGCGAAAGCGATCGGCTACGAGCATTCAAACCAGTCGGTGAGCTCGTTGTTCGACGACTTGCCGGTTACGACCTACGGCTGAGGACTGACGCATGGCCCAAACCATTTCTCTCGCGGCGAGCCCCCGGCAGGCGACCGGCAAAGGGGGCGCCCGCCAGGCCCGCTTCCGCGGCAAGGTCCCCGCCGTGATCTACGGGCACGGGCGCGACACCCAGCCGCTCGAGCTCGAGGCCAAAGCCCTCGAAAAAGCGCTCACCGGCATCGAGCCCGCCAGTACCATTATCGAGCTGGCGGTGGACGGCAAGGCGGCGGTGAAGACGCTGATCCGCGAGATCCAGCGCCACCCGATCCGGCCGGACATCATCCACGTCGATTTCTACGAGATCCACGCGTCGGAAAAGGTCAAGCTCAAGGTCCCCGTGCACCTCGTGGGCAGTCCCGACGGCGTGCGCAACGCCGGCGGCGTGCTCGACCAGGTCACCCGCGAGGTGGAAATCGAGGTCCTGCCCGAGAACATCCCCGATCGCGTGGAGCTCGACGTCACCGCGCTCAAGATCGGCGACTCGCTGCACGTGCGGGAGTTGACGATTCCCAACGCCAAGATCCTCACCGAGGCGGACCTCACGATCGCGACGGTGGTGCCGCCACGCGCCGAGGAAGTGGTGGCGCCCAGCCCCGAGGCCACGACCGAGGTCGCCGAGCCCGAGCTGATCCGCAAGGTCCGCGAGGGAGAAGAGGAAGAGGGCGAGGGGGCCGCCGAGGGCGGTGCGCCGGCCAAGCCCGAAGCCAAGGGTGGGGCGGCAGGGGGGGCGGCGCCGGCCAAGCCCGAGAAGGCGGAGAAGCCCAAGGGCGGCAAAGAGAGCTGACGCTTGCGCGCCGTCGTGGGCCTCGGCAACCCGGGGCCAGAGTACGCGGCGACGCGGCACAATGCGGGCTTCTGGCTGGCCGAGGCGCTCGTCGCGCACTGGGGGTTCGCCCCGTTCCGCCGCGGCGAGCGCGCTCGTTTCACTGCGGGTGAGGTGGACGGCCTGCCGGTCCGCATCCTCAAGCCCACGACCTACATGAACTCGAGCGGGGCTGCCCTCGCGTCGCTGCGCGCTGATCCGGCCTTCAACCCGGCGCGTGACCTGCTCATCCTCGTGGACGACTTTCAGATCCCCTGCGGCACCTTCCGGCTGCGGGGCGAGGGGTCGTCGGGCGGTCACAACGGTCTCAAGAGCATCGAGGCCGCGCTGCAATCGCAAGCCTACGCGCGCCTGCGGATCGGCGTGGGCCCGCTCCCCGAGGGCGTGAGCGATTGGTCCGAGTACGTGCTCGCGCCCTTCGATCCCGAGCAGGTCGAGCAGCTCGAAGCACTCAAGCCCCAGCTGATCGACGCGGTGGAGACATGGTTGCGTCAGCAATAACGCGGAAGTCGGAACGCGGAGCGCGGAACAGACATGCATGTTCCGCGTTCCCACTTCCGCGTTCCGCGTTCTGACATGCTGCGCCTGGGAATCGTTGGGCTCCCGAACGTCGGCAAGTCCACGCTCTTCAACGCGCTCACCTCGTCCAGGGCCGCGGCGGCGGAGAACTATCCGTTTTGCACCGTCGAGCCCAACGTGGGGGTGGTCGAAGTCCCCGACCCGCGGCTGGAGCAGCTGAACGCGCTCGTCAAGCCCAAAAAGAAGGTCCCCGCGGTGGTCGAGTTCGTGGACATCGCCGGCCTCGTGCGAGGCGCGTCCCAGGGCGAGGGGCTGGGCAACCAGTTCCTGTCGCACATCCGCGAGGTCGACGCCGTCGTCCATGTGATCCGCTGCTTCGACGATCCCGACGTGGTGCACGTGATGGGCCCGGTGGATCCGGTGCGCGACCACGACGTGATCACCAGCGAGCTGGCCCTGGCCGATCTCGCAGTGGTGGAGCGGCGGCTCGACAAGACCCGCAAGACCGCGCGCGCCGGCGACAAGGAGGCGCAGGCGGAGCTGGCGGTGCTCGAGCGCGTGATGGCGGAGCTGAACGCGGGCCGCGGCGCGCGCGAGGCGGGCGAGAGCGACGAGGCCGTCCGCTTCCTGCGACAGCTCGGCCTGCTCACGGCGAAGCCGATCCTGTACGCGGCCAACGTCAGCGAGCCGGACCTGGCCGCGGGCGGCGGACCCTGGCTCGACAAGCTGCGCGCCGCAGTCCAGGCGCACCACGAAGAAGCCGAGATCGTGCCGTTCTCGGCCAAGCTCGAGGCCGAGCTGGGCGAGCTGGCAGGGGACGAGCGGCGCGAATACCTCGCGAGCGCGGGGGTGACGGAGCCTGGGCTCGACCGCCTGATTCACGCCGGCTACCGGCTGCTCGGCCTGCAGACGTTTTTCACCGTGGGCGAGAACGAAGTCCGCGCCTGGACCATGCATCGCCGCGGCACCGCCTTTGACGCCGCCGGTGAGATTCATTCGGACTTCCAGCGCGGCTTCATACGGGCCGAGACCGTGGCGTTCGCGGACTTCGTGCGGGCGGGGTCCTACAAGGCGACCCGGGAGCAGGGCCTGGTGCGCAGCGAGGGACGGGACTACGTAGTGAAAGACGGCGACATCCTGCTGTTCCGGTTCAACGTCTAATACCGGCTCCACAACAGCACGGCCCCACAGCCCCCGCCGAAGCCGGGCTGGAACTCGATAGGCACGTCGAGCCCGCGCTTGTACACCTCGACCGCGGCGAGCTCGTCGAGCCGTATCGTCTCGAGGAAATCGGCCGGCAGCTGCATCCCGTCGAGGAACAGCGTCAGGACGCAGCGCCGCCACAGCTCCCCACCGATGGGCAGGCAGGGTCCGATGCCGCACCGCACTTGCACCCCCGATTCACTCAACAGGCTCCGGAGCGAAAGCCCGCCGCGGCGCTCGAGGTCGGCCAACGTATAGAACCGGCCGAAGCGCCACTTCTTGCGGTCGTAGAACCCGGCCAGGCTGCGGTCGGCCCGCCAGCTGCGTGCCTCGACCACGATCGGGCTCAACTCCACCGCGTCGACGTCGAGCAGCACCGAGAGCGCCAGCGTCTTGCCGCGCTTCAGCGTGACCTCGCTGTCGTACGACACGCTGTCGCGGTAGAGGATGCGGACCGTCTGCCGTCCGGGCGGCAGGCCGGCAAGGGCGAAGACCCCGGCGCTATCGCTCACGCCGAAGGCCCGGGCACCGCGCACGGCGACCATCACGCCGGGGATGGGGAGACCGTTGGTGGACGAGCGCGCCGTGCCAACGATCCGGGCGGTCGTGTCGCGCTGGGCCTGCCCCGGCAAACGGGACGCGCCCACGCACAGGATGAGCAGGCTGCTCAGTGCAGCGGGCTTCACACACGGGAATCTACTGCGGGAAGCGGCCTACGGCGCGCCGGAACCGCCCTGGAGAGGGTTGCCCCGCTGGAGCTGCGGCGCGACCTGACGCGGCTCTGGCTCGATCAGCCGCACCTGCTGCTGGGCCATGTCGCGGCTGATCCAGACCACGCGGTCACCGCACATGATGGCATCCACCGGATAGGGCTGGCGTCCGAACGACTGGGCGTCGGACGTGGCCACCTGCGTGCCCGGGAAGAAGTACCAGCAACGCTCGCCGCTGGGGTGACTGTGGATGACGCCCACCGTGCCCGCCCAGCCGGCGTCCTCACAGGTCTGCTTCGGCACGACGCGCGTCTCCGTGGATTGCTTCGGGTCGACGTCGGCAGGTGCGATCCGGTGCACGAGCACGGCGTTCCCGTGCATCTCACCGATCATGCAGCCCATGAACTCGGTCGGAAAGGACCGATACTGCAGCATCAAGTAGCGGCGCGCCTGCTCGGAAAGCACCAGCGCCCGCGCATGCGAAACCCGTGTCGCCGCAACGGCGCTGAAGCGCGCAGGCTCCGGCTGCAGCGCCAACAGGGTAATCAACCCTGCTGCCGCCGCAACCACGCGCGTGGTGCGCGCGAGAACCCAGAGACCTGCTGCATGCATGCGTCGCTTCCTGGTGCGTGTTCGTCATCTGTAGTAAGGCAAGAGCGGTGCCAATTTCGCGCGCAGCGCCGCGCCCCGGCGCAACTCCTTATCGAAAGGATGATTGAGCGGGGCGTCGCGTATCGTGATGGTCGTCACACCGTGTCGCCGCGGCCTCAAAAGCAGGCATTGTGCGACGGCATACGTGAGCGACATCACGCGCGCAACGCGCCCTTCCACACCCGGCGCCGCGGTTCTATCTTTCCGCCCTGTTGAGATCCCTACTCGGCGCGGCACCTGCGTCGGGTCGCCTACGACCAAAGGGAGGTGGCATGGCTCGTCGCTACGAGACCGTCTACATCTTCGATCCCGCTCTGGAAGAGCCCGCGATCAGCGAAAAGCTGGAGCGGTTTCACGCCCTCCTCACCAAAGACGGTAAGGGCACCATTACCAACGTCGCGCAGTGGGGCAAGCGTTCCCTCGCGTTCCCCATCAAGAAGAAAGACTCCGGCTACTACGTGGTCGCACAGTACGAGACCGCGGGGGCGCTGCTCCCCGAGTACGAGCGGGCCGTGAAGCTCGACGAGGGCGTGCTGCGGTTCCTCGTGGTCGTGTCCGAAGGCCTGCCGGCCAAGCCCGAGGCCGCTCCCGCGGTCATCGCGGCCGACGTCGTGGACGAGATCGAGGAGGACGACGCATGAGACGGCCCGCCAAGACGTGCCCCGTGTGCGAGTCCGGGGTGCGGGTGCTCGACTACAAGGACGACCGCACGCTCGGCCGCTTCCTGACCGAGCGCGGCAAGATTCTCCCGAGCCGGCTGTCGGGCATGTGCGCGCGGCACCAGCGCCAGCTCGCCACCGCGATCAAGCGCGCGCGCCAGCTGGCGCTGCTGCCCTACATCAAGGGTTACGTCGGCTGACGGTGGGGCGCTGGCTCGGCCTCGTGGCGCTGTCGTTCGCCGCGCTGCGGGTGGCGGCGCGACCGGGATCACGCGCCCAGTGGCTGGTGCTGGCCGGCGCCGCCGCGGCCGGCGTGGCGCTGCTGCTCGGGCCCGCCGCCGGATTGCTGGGCGCCCTGGACCGGGCCTGGATCGTGCTGGTGTCGGTCGCCTTCGCCGCCGGCGTCGCGGCACGCCCGGCCGGCGCGCGCTTCTGGCCGCTCGCGCTGCGGGCGTGTCTCTACACGGCGGCCGTTGTGGCGGTCCTCGGCCCGCTCACCGTGGGACCGTCCGTGTGGCAGGAAGCCCACTGGGAGGCGACGCGCGACGCGAGCGGCGCCATGCGGCGCGTGATCGAGGTCGCCCCGGGCCTGTACCCGGCGTTCGAGCCCACGGTGCGGCTGCTCGCGGCGGGCTGGCCCGTGTGGCTCGTGCTCGAGACGCTCGTCGCGCTCGCGCTCGCCTGGCGGGCCACGCGGGCGTTGGCGCGCACGCCCCTCGCCGCCCCGGCGTGAACCGTTTCCGCGTCATTCTTTCTTAAGGAACGCGAACCATGGAAGTGATTCTGCGAGAAGCCGTGCAGCACCTGGGCGCCGCGGGCGACGTCGTGAAGGTCAAGGACGGCTACGCCCGCAACTACCTGCTGCCCAAGGGGCTCGCCTACCCGGCCACCGAGGCGAACAAGAAGAAGATCGCGTACGAGGCGGAGCGGATCGCGCGGCAGCGCGCCGACGAGAAGAGCGCCGCCGAGACCGAGGCCACGCGCATCGCCGAGGTTCGGCTCAGCTTCGCCGTCAAGGTCGGCGAGGAGGACAAGCTGTACGGCTCGGTCACGGCGGGCGACGTGCAGCGCAAGCTCGAGGAGCTCGGGATCAAGGTGGACAAGCGCAAGGTCGATCTCCCCGAGCCGATCCGCGAGCTGGGCGAGTTCCGCGTCGGGATCAAGCTGCACCCCGACGTGCGTCCGGAAATCCAGGTGACCGTGGTCAAGGAATAGCGCCACGCTCAACGTCCGGTCGAGGATGAGCATACTACTGCTATGCGGGCGCGGGGCTCTCACGGGCGGGCGGAACAAACAACCGCTCAGAGCGCTATGACTAGCAGGCGCAGCGGGCGCCCGGCGGGGCGCCCCGGCGGCGATGCGCTGACGGCGCTGCGGCTCGTGACGGCGGCTCTCGTCGACCGCAAGGGGATCGACCCGATGGTGCTCGACCTGCGTGGCTTGACGGCCGCCGCAGATTTCTTCGTGATCGTGTCGGGAACATCGGATGCGCACGTGCGGGGGATGGCGGAGCACTTGATGACCGCGCTCGAGCCGCGCGGCATCGTGCCGCATCACGTGGAAGGCCTGGGACAGGGGCGGTGGGTGCTGCTCGACTACGTCGATTTCGTGGTGCACGTTTTTCATCCCGAATTGCGGGAGTTCTATCAGCTCGAGCGCCTGTGGGGCGACGCCCCGGTGCTCGCGGCGGGCGCACCCGAGAGCGGGTCGAAAGGATGACGGTCATGCGACGCATGGGCGGGATCGTGGCGGCGCTCGCGCTGTTCGGCGCGACGCCGCTCGTGGCGCAGTACTTCGGGCAGAACAAGGTGCAGTACCAGTCCTTCGACTTCCACATCATCCAGACCGAGCACTTCGAAGTCTATTACTATCCGGCCGAGCGGGCGGCGGCACTGGACGGCGCGCGCATCGCCGAGCGGTGGTATGCCCGGCTGTCTCGGGTACTGCACCACCAGTTCCAGGGCCGCAAGCCCATCATTTTCTACGCGTCGCAGTCCGACTTCCAGCAGACCAACACCACCTCGGGGGACGTGGGCGAGGAGACAGGCGGCTTCACCGAGTTCTTCAAGCACCGCATGGTGCTGCCGTTCACGGGCGCGTACGAAGAGCTGGAGCACGTCGTCGGGCACGAAATGGTGCACCAGTTCCAGTACGACGTGTTCAGTCGGGGTCGCATCGGCGCCGGTATCCAAACCTACGTGAACATCAACCCGCCCTTGTGGTTCATGGAAGGCATGGCGGAGTATCTCTCGGTCGGACCGATCGACAACCACACCGCCATGTGGCTGCGGGACGCTTCGGTGGAGGGCCACCTCCCGACGCTGCAGCAGCTGAGCTATGACGAGGTGTTCCCCTATTACTTCGGGCACGCGATCTGGGCCTATATCGGGGAAAAGTGGGGCGACGAGGCGGTCGGGCAGATCCTGCAGGCGTCCACCTCTGCAGGCGTCGAGGGCGCGTTCAAGCGCGTGATCGGGGTGTCGCTGGATGAGCTGATCAGCGGCTGGCGCGACGCGGTGCAAACCACGTACCTGCCACAGCTCGCCGACCACTACCGCGCCCGTCGCATCGCGCAGCCGTTGCTCACGCGCAAGCGCTCGGAGGGGACGCTGCACATTGCCCCCGCGCTCACGCCCGACGGGCGGCAGATCGCCTACTTCAGCGAGAAGAACTCGTTCTTCGTCGATCTCTATCTCGCCGACGCGGAGACGGGCAAGGTGCTGCGGCGCCTGGTGAAGTCCACGCTGTCGAGCAACTACGAGAGCCTGCGCTTCATCAACTCGGCGGGCTCGTTCTCCCCCGACGGCCGCTACTTCGCCATCGCGGCCAAGCATCGGGACCGCGACGACCTCGTGATCCTCGACGTGAAAAAGGACGAGGAAGTGCGCCGCATCCCGCTGCCCTTGAACGGGCTCACGACGCCGTCCTGGTCTCCCGACGGCAAGGAGCTCGCGTTCAGCGGCTATGACGGCGGGATTTCGGACCTGTTCGTCGTCAACGCGGACGGCACGGGCCTGCACCGCCTCACCAACGACAAGTATGCCGACCTGCAGCCGTCCTGGGCGCCCGACGGCAAGACGATCGCCTTTGCGACGGACCGCGGGCCCAAGACCGACTTCGACGCGCTCAAGTTCGGGAATATGCGGATCGCCCTGTTCCATCTCGACAAGGGCACGATCGAGCTGCTGGGACACATGGATCAGGGGAAGAACATCGACCCCGCCTGGGCGCCCGACGGCCGGTCGCTCGCGTTCGTCTCCGACCGCTCCGGCATCAGCAACGTCTTCTTGTACGACTTCGGCGACGCGAACATCTACCAGCTCACCGACGTGTACACCGGCGTGTCGGGCATTACGCCGCTCTCGCCCTGCCTCTCCTGGGCGCACGAGGCCGACCGGCTCGCGTTCGCCTATTACGAAGAGGGCGAGTACAACGTCTACGCCGTGGACAACCCCCGCTCGCTGCGGCGCCAGCCCTATCAGCCGCCCGCGACGATGCCGGTGACGTCGTTGCTCGCCGCCCAGCAGCGCGAGGCCGGGCAGGCCGCCAAGCCGGCCGGTGAGGCGGCCCCGCCCGCACCCGCGGAGGAGCAGCGCGGCGGCGCCTCCGTGTACCGCTCCCCCGCGGGATTCCGTGCCTCCGGGACCGTGCCCCAGGGCTCCGACTCCGGCGCCGGGCCCGGCCCCGTGTCGGTGAAGGCGCTGCTCGACTCCTCCCCCGCGCTCCCGGACACGACCGAGTTCACGTTCAAGGATTACCACACGCGCTACACGCCCGATTACGTGGCCCGGCCGACCGTGGGGTACGAGCGCAACAATTTCGGACGCGGCTTCTTCGGCGGCACCGCCATCTCGCTGTCGGATATTCTCGGCAACCACACGATGGTCTTCTCCGGCTCCGTGAACGGGCGGCTGAGCGAGGCACAGGTCCTGGCCGCGTACATCAACCAGGCGCACCGGCTCAACTGGGCGTTCGGCGGATCGCAGCAGCCGCTGTACTTCTATCTCCCGACGGGCGTCACGCAGAACCAGGACGGCACCGTCACGTTCACACCCCAGATCGAGCGGTTCGTGATCCGCGACCTGTTCGCGCAGGCTTTTTATCCATTCAACCGGTTCACGCGCGTCGAGCTGGGCGGCCACTTCTCGAACATCAGCCAGTCAGTCCTGCAGGAGAACATCCTGTGCGATCCGAACTTCTGCCAGTTCCAGGACGAGTCGACACTGGACCTCGGGTCCGTCACCTATTACGGACCCCAGATCGCGCTGGTGCACGACAACTCGCTGTTTGGGTTTGTGGGGCCGTTCGCCGGAGCGCGCTCGCGCTTCGAGCTGTCGCCCAGCCTCGGAGACTGGAGATTCAACGCGGGGTTGGCCGACTTCCGGCGCTATTTCTTCGCCCGGCCGTTCACGCTCGCCGTCCGCGGGCTGTTCTTCGGCCGCTTTGGCCGCGACGCCAACCTGTTCCCCCAATTCCTGGGGAGCACGGAGCTGATACGCGGCTACACCGCCGGCTCGATCCTCAACAACGAGTGCTTGAACCCGAGCTCGAGCAGCAACGGAGTCAGCGGGTGCAGCAACCTGGACCAGCTCATCGGATCGAAGATCGCCGTGTTCAACGCGGAGCTGCGCTTCCCGCTCACGCGCAGCCTGGTGCTCGGATTCCTTCCCGTGGGCCTGCCGCCCATCGAAGGCGCGCTGTTCTACGACATGGGACTCGCCTGGAACGGCACGTCGTGCGATGGGTCCCCGGGCTCGTGCGTCGTGTGGAACCGCGGGAGCCAGGATCAAGAGATCTACCGCACGCCCTTGCGGAGCTGGGGCGGCTCGATTCGCATGAACTTCCTGGGCTTTGTGGTGCTGCGGTTCGACTACACCAAGCCGATCAATCGGCCTGACCACCCCCACGCCTACTGGACGGTGAGTCTCGGGCCGACGTTCTAACTCCGCACGGCTAAAACACTTGTCCTGGCCTCGCCGGTTGCCTATCTTGTCCGGCGAGGCCATTTGCGTATCCGCGGATCGTACCTCGTCCTCATCAGCCTGACGCTCTGGGGCTGCCGGTCCCGGGCGCCCGCCGCCGCATCGTCCCAACCGCAAACAAAACAAGCAGTTAGCAAGGCTGCCGCCGGAGCGGCCCGCACCGCCGGCGTGGCGATCCGCATCCCCGCCAAGGGGGGGGTCCCCCGCGTGTACCGCCTGCCGAGCCTGGCGGAGCTCCCGAGCGCGATTCGCGGCCGGCTGCCCCAGGTGCGGCGCGTGATCGGGCTCGACCCGGAGGCGGAGTTCCTCTACGTCACCACGCCCCAGCGGGACACAACCAGAAAGAAGGGCGCGCGCGCGAAGAGCGATACGACGCTCAAGAGCGACGTGCTCGCGCTCGATCTTGGCAGCGCGCGCGTGGACACGGTCGCGACGGCCATCGAGCAGGCGACACTCGGCCCGGACGGCACCCTGTACACGGTGGACGGGAAAGGCCGGGTGGTGTCGGTGGCGCGGCGCGTGCGAGTCGCGTGGCCGCAACCGCTGCCCGCCGTGCCACAGCAGCTGTTCGGGGCCGCCGACCAACGGCTCGTCGCAGTTGACCCGCCCAAGCTCATCACCGCCGCCGCCGATCAGCCCCCCACGAGCCGGCCCCTGCCGGCGGGCAGCGACGTCGCCGCGACCCGCTGGGGTGACGTGGTGGCCGTGGCGACCGACTCGGGCGTGCTCCTGATGGATCCGTTGGGCCGGCGCGACGCCACGTTCATCGCCTTGAGCGATCACCCGCGCGCGCTGGTGTTCTCGCCGTCTGGCCACCGTATCTACGTGGCCCGGCGCACCGAGCCGGGGCTCGCCGCGATCGATCGGTTCGATCGGGAAGAGATCGACGGCGTCGCGCTGCCGCTGCCCGCCGAGACGATCCGGCTCGACCCGCTGGGGCGCTGGCTGCTGGCCAAGCCGACGGGTGGAGACTCGGTGTGGGTGGTGGATCTCCCCGTGAAGCGGCTGGTGGGGTCGGTGCCGTCCACGTGGCGTGTCGATCTCCCGGCGATCGGGCCGGACGGTGCGCTGCTCGTGCCGCGGGGCGAGGACATCGTCTCCTACCGACCCGATTCCCTCACGGAGACGGGGCGCGTGAAGGGCGGGGCGTCGGACGTCTGGATGCTCACGGCGTGGCGTCCCCGGGGCAGCTACCGGGGCGCGTTCGCCGATGCGGATGCCGGCGCCGCCCCCGCGGATCAAGCGACCGCCGCCGACACGGCGGGGCCCGAGGGTCCGATGTACGTCCAGGTTTCGACATCGCAGAACGAGGCCTGGTCGTCGGAGATGGCGCAGCAGCTCACGCGCGCCGGGCTCGGGGCCCGCGTGCTCCAGCCCAAGAATCCCGACGACGGCTACCGCGTGGTGCTGGGACCCTATCCCACGCGCGCGCAGGCCGAGGCGATCGGGCGCAAGCTCGGCCGCCCGTTCTGGATTTACCAGCCGACGCCGTGAGCGGTCGTCCCCTGCCGCGCTCGCGGCTCGACGCCCTGGTGCCCTCGCTCCTCACTGGACAGGCGCTCGTGGCCCTGGTGCCGGCGACCGGCGACCACGCGTGGGCCGCCGGGGCGGCGTGGGACGTGGCACGCGCGGCGGCCCGGGGTGACCGCCGCGTCGCGCTCGTGGACCTGTGGCTCGAGCGTCCCACGCTCCACGAAGTGGTCGGCCTCAGCCCCGCCGAGGGCATCGTGGACGCGTTCGAGTACGACGTGTCCCTCACCAAGGCGGCGCATGAGGTCGACCGCGTGTTTTTCATCGCCGCCGGGACGGTGACCGCGCACGCGGGCGACCTGTTCGCCAATCCCCGCTGGCGCAAGCTGCACGGCGGCTTCCGTTCGGAAGACGCTTTGCTGCTGTTGTACCTCTCCGCCGGTGCGCTGGCGCGCTTGTCGACCGTTCCGGACGGGTTGATCGTGCTCTCGGCCGACGGCTACGAGCCCGAATCGTCGATCGGCCAGGGGATCACCGCCGCGATGGAGCGCGGCATCCCCCTGCTGGGCGTGGTGCGCGAGCGCTGGACGCCGCTCGCGACACCGGCCCCCGCCTCCGACGCGCGTGCCCTGGCGCCCCCGCCGGGACGGATCTCGGCGGCGGTGCGTCCGGGCCTGCGAGCGGGGGTGGCGCACCG
>DATDFC010000117.1:0-23073 GCA_036522815.1 Gemmatimonadales bacterium
GCTCGCGTCGGTGATCACGGGCAGGCGGTCGGTCACGAACCCCGGGTCGTCGATCGGGGCCGCCAACACGAAGCCGTTGGTATTGAAGTACACGGTTTGGCCGGACATCGGTTGGCGATCCCCGTCGAGGAGCTGGACGGTCAGCGGCGGCTTGAAGATCGAGAGCACGGTATCAGACACTCCGGCGCCCGACACGACATTCAGGCCCGGGCGGGGGCCGCTCGTGTCGCCGCACGCGAGCGTGATCGCGAGCCCACCAACCGCCACCGCCACGCGGATGCCTTGCAAGGCCGCAGCTCCCGCCAGTTCTGTTGCGCCCGTGCAGCGACTATTGTGCCACCAGGCCAGCCCCTCCGCTCGCGCGCATCTGTTGCGTCGGCGCAACCGCTGAGGGTTGGTCATCGGCCCCGCCCGCCAAGGCCCGTCTCCGGTTCGTCAGGTCCGAGGACGACGCTGAACGCGCTGAACGCGAGGAGGTACGCGACCCCCAAGGCAAACAACATCGTCGTCAGGGTCGAGGCGTGAACCAGCACCCCTGCTGTCGCTCTACGTTCCCATGGCCCGCACCACCAGCGCCAGCCCTGCGAGCAGCTGGACGGCGAGCAGCGTCGAGGGATCATCACCTAGCCACCGCCACGAACACGAGATCCGCCGAGATCTCGTCCCCCGTCCACCCTCTCGCCACGATGGCGCCATCCGGTGAATGGAGTGTGCGGGGAAAACCGTGCACGTAGGCGATCCGTGGACTGATGGCGAAGTGCCCTGAGTGCCCAATGTAGATGTCCCATCCAGCACCCAACGTGCCGCCCATCCCCGTACCCTTTGCGTAGGTCGTGTCGGCATTCTCGAAAAAGATGCTCTTCTGCAAGCCTTTGAGAAATCGATAGTCCGAGAGACCAATGCCTCCTTCAACGAAGAAGGTCCGGCGGGCCAGCGGATAATAGTAGATCCACGCACTGGCGGTTGTCGTCTCTTTCAGTCTCTGCCCGTCGCTGAGCGTGTGATCCCAGATGTTCAACATGATTCCGAGGCGCAGCTGCTGAGTCGGAGTGGCACCGACCGCGACGATAACGTCCCAGCCGTCGACGTGGCGAGACGTCTCGCACGTGTCGCAGGAGAAGTGGGCTGCGCCATAACCGATCGCGGCATTGGCCCAAACTCTACCAGCGTCCTGCGCATGCGCGCGGCCGTCGCACGCGACGCCGAGCACGCCGACGACGAGGAGGAAGCGAGTACGTGCGTTCATTGGGGCTCCGTTTTGTTCAGCGCCCCGACTCTGCTGTCCCATACGGCGCGGGAACTCGTCAAGCGCTCCCGATACTCAGGTTGCACCCACCGGGTCAGTGACCTGGTACGTGTAGGCATCGCCGTGCTTGCCGCTGCCCGTGCGCACGGTCCTCGGATGGCCACAGGCAGCAGGCGATCGCTAGCATTGATGATCATTCGGGTCGAGCAGATAACAGACCACAAAATCCCCGAGCGTGACCACGGCGGCCATGCCTACGATGTCAGTGACCCCTTCGGCGAGCGTGTGGTAACCGTGCACCATGGAGTCCACCTGAACCCGGGGAATGCTACGCCGGCACATGGTGCACTCCCGAAATTCGAACGGGATGCCCGAGACCGAGTCGTGGGTGATGACCACCGCCCGCCATTTCTCGACTCCGGCTCTGGTCTAGATCCACACCGGATCGTGAGGGTTGATGGGTGTTGGCTGATCGACACGACGCCGACCCCAATAGGAACAGCCGGCGGCCAGTAGGAAAGCAAGGAGCGCCCAGCGAACGATCAGACTGCCTTGCATGGTGGACCCCCTTTTCTTCCTGGAGCGTCACCCCATACTCTCAAGCCAACTTCAAGCACCTACCTGGTGCTCGGTGCTTTGCAGCTGGCTTGATGTGGAACTCGGGCGGCAACCTGGCGGATTATATCCAAACAGATATATTTACCCGCGGCGCTGAAGCCGACCCGGTGGCTAGGAAACTCTCGCTCCGCCGTCCCCTTCCCCCCAATGCCCGCCGGGACGCCGGGTACCAGCTGATCGGGTGCAGGCCGGTCAGGAGCCCAGCGACTGGAAGCCGATGACGAGCGTCGGTGCTGGCGTGCGGGAGATCCGGATCCATGCGGACGGAGAGTATCGAGTGCTCTACCTGGCCACTCGGCGCGACGCAGTCTACGTGTTGCACGCCTTCGTGAAGAAGCGCCAGAGAACGGCGAAACTGGACGTGGGGCTCGCGCGGGCCCGACTCAAGGAGCTACTCGGAGCCCGGCGCTGACACTAGGAGCAACGATGGCGATCAAGATCACGAAGGGTTCGGGGAACGTCTTCCGCGACCTCGGGCTTCCCTCAGTGGAAGCCGAGCATCTTCGGGTCCGAGCAGAACTCATGCTGGCGCTCGAGCGCTGGATGAAGCACCGCCGGCTCACCCAGGCTCGGGCGGCGAAACTCCTCGGCGTAAGCCAGCCCCGCGTGAACGATCTTGTGCGGGGTCGCCTCCATCGGTTCAGCATCGATGCCCTCGTTGATATGCTTGCTAGGGCGGGCGTCCGAGTGCACTTCACGACGCAGCGCCGAGCGCGCGTCGCCTGAGGGTCTCCCCCGCGGCGCTGGGGCCGGGGCCTGCACCAGAGCACCTGTCGATTTCGCGTGTGCAAGCTAGTAGGGAGATATCGGTGCACGTGCTGGTGCACGTGCCCCGATCCTCCCTAAATGCGCCGATTCGCGCCCCTCCGGAGCGCTCAAGGGCTGAACCCTACTCTGCCAGAGCCCTGGTCGGGCACGCTCGGCCCCATGGAAGACTATTCCCTTGTAGAGGGGCCTGCATTCGAGCGTCACGCCACTCCGGAGCGTCCATGCCTGTCACTCGCCGGCGGACCACCACCACGCTACTGCGCGCACCATGAGCGGCGAACCTCAGACCCTGGAGCAGCTGCTCGCCGACTGGCGGGGCGATGCCCAGGTGCTCCGCCGGCGGGGGCACGGCCAGGAGGCTGAACAGATGGAACGGTTCGCCGATGCTGTCGCCACAGCGGCGGAGGACTATCTTCGGTGGCTGTCGGAGGACGAGGCCTTGCTGCGCTCCGGGCGGTCGCTGGGATGGCTACGCTCGCAGTTCCCGGAGTGGCAGCGAGCCGGCCACGCACGGCGCGACGGCCGGAAGCGCTGGTATCGTATGCTCGTGATCCCGCAACGCGCGAACCCGCTGGCGGCTCGAGACGCCGGTCGGCGGGCAGCGCTTGAGCGAGCTCAGTCATGACGCGTCGACGGAAGACGCTCGCCGCGTTCGGGCCCAGTAGGGGTCGTGAAGTCGTGGCCCAACAGCCGCGAGGGCCGCACCGAAGCGAAGGCCTGGGCGCGGGGGTTCGCCGAGGCTCGGACGCTGGGGCCGCGGCGAACGGGGCCGCAGCTCACGATCCGCGAGCTCTGGGAGCGGTACGTCGAAGCCGAGTTCGCCCACCTACGCCAGAAGACTCAGACCATCTACCGCGAGCACTGGAGGCGCTGGGAGCTGTTCCTCGGACGAGCCTTCATCGCTGAGGAAGTACGACTGGGCGACGTCGATCACTTCCGCGCAGCCCTGGAGCGCGGAGACTACGCGCTCAGCCAGATCCACAAGGCGATCGGGGTGGTGAAGACCGTATACAATTGGGGCCAGGGCCGCGAGCTTCTCGGCATGAACCGCCTTCCTCTCTACTGGTTCAAAGTGGCGAAGGATCTGCGCCGTGACCCGCCCGCCGAGTACACTCATGACGAGCGCGATGCCATCCTACAGGCCCTCC
Source organism: Gemmatimonadales bacterium (assembly GCA_036522815.1). Taxonomy (GTDB): domain Bacteria; phylum Gemmatimonadota; class Gemmatimonadetes; order Gemmatimonadales; family GWC2-71-9; genus AG41. The sequence continues at coordinate 3,781 of DATDFC010000117.1, forward strand.
ACCCTGATCGACACACGGAGTGGCGAGCCTGGGCCGCCGTCACGATCGCCGCGTATCAAGGGGCTCGGATGCGAGCGATCCTACACCTGCAATGGAACGACGTCGACTTCGAGCGCGGGGCAATTACCTGGCGTGCTCGATGGGACAAGACCGGACGCGAGCGCTCCCAACCGATGACCGACGGGTCGCGGGTGGCCCTGCTCGTGGCGAAGGAGTGGCGCCAACGCGATGCCTTCAAGGGGCCCTGGGTGCTCTACACGCCCCGCCGTCAGCGTTGGGACCGGTCGGACGACGAAGGTGCCGCCTGGACCGCTGCAGCGCTGTGGCTCGCCCTCAGGAAGGCCGAGCGCCGCGCCGGCGTACCGCATCTCCCCTACCGTGCTATGCACGGCTTCCGTCGGGCGGTCGCCGGAGATGTGCTCGAGCTCACGCGAGACGTGAAGCTCGCGCTCGATTGGATTGGAGACGTGGACCTCGGAATGGCGCGACGCTACTTGCGGCCGCGCGACCCGCGCCTCGAAGAGGCCGCGAGCGCTGTCGATCGACTTTTGGGGGAGATCGGCGACCGAAACCGTCACGCAACCGTCACGGACGCTTGCGAGCCCTGGGAGGCAGATTCAGAACCGTCGGAGCAACTTGAACTTATCGAGCTGGGGCGGGAGGACTCGAACCTCCAACTTCCCGGTTAACAGCCGGGCGGTCTGCCAATTGACCTACACCCCAAAGTTCTAGACGCACAGACACACAGACTGACAGCGGTGAACCGGTGCGACTGACCAGGTAATCAAACGCCCCCGAGACCGCTGGGTGCCGGGGGCGCGTTCACGATCAACCCGCGACGCTACGCCCCCACGGCCCCCGAATTGGGGTTGCCGTTGCAATTCGAGTTGGCCAGGACGCGCATCGTCATAGGCTCCTACAGTATCATACGGCTGAGCCCGGAGCAAGGCCCAAACCCCTAACCCCGAGTCCCTAGTCCCCAGTCCCTAGTACTTCATCCCACTCTTCTCGGCGAACGCCTTCAGCGCCGTTTCCTGCTCCGCCGTCAAGTGCTCGGGAATCTCGACGTGGATCTCGATGTACTGATCGCCACGCCGCCCATTGCGCTCGATGCCCTGTCCCGGAATGCGGAACCGCTGGCCGTGCGGTGTGCCGGGAGGGACTTTGAGCACGACGCGCTTGCCGTCGAGTGTCCGTACCTTGATCTTCGAGCCGAGCAGCGCCTGTGCCAGGTTGATCGGCACGACGCCGATGACGTCGAGCCCGTCGCGCCGGAAGAAACGGTCGGGCTCGACCTGGATCGCGACCACGACGTCGCCCCGTCCCTTGGCCCCCTGTCCCTTGAGCCGCAGCCGCGTGCCGTCTTCCGTGCCGGCCGGAATGGTGATGGCCAGGCGCTTCTCGACGCGCACCTCGCCCGACCCGTGGCACGTGGGACACGACTGCGCCGGCACCCGACCCCGACCGCGACACACCGGGCACGGCCGCGTGACGGCGAACCCGCCCTGGCCGAACGAGATCGTACCGCGCCCCTTGCACTCGGGGCACGTCGAGAAGGTCGTCCCGGGGGCCCCTCCCGACCCGCTGCACGTCGGGCATACTTCCGGGAGGGTGAGCGTGACGGGCACGCGGCCGCCGAGCGCGGCGACGCGGAACGGGATCGAGACGGCGGTCTCGATCTCGTCCTCGCCCTCCGCAGGCGGGCCGCCGCCACGCCGCCCGAAAATCGACGAGAACAGATCGCCGAGCCCGCCGAACGAGCCCAGATCGGAGAGGTCGAACTCGGCGCCCGGCCCGCCGGGCGTCGAGCCCCGCGTCCCCGCGCCACTCCCCGCTCCCGCGAACGCCCCATAGCGGCGCAGCTGGTCGTACTTCTTGCGCTTCTCGGGGTCGCTCAGCACGTCGTGCGCTTCGTTGATCTCCTTGAAGCGCTCCGCCGCCTGTGGCTTGTTGGGGTTGCGGTCGGGATGGTACTGCTTGGCGAGCCGGCGAAACGCCTTCTTGATCTCATCGGTGGTAGCGGTCTCTGAGACCCCCAGGATCTGGTAATAGTCTCGCTGAGATGCCATCTACTCGTCCCTCGTCCCCCTTCCCGCGTCCCCTTGCCATTGCAACACCACCACGCGCGCCGGCCGGATCAGGGCACCGCGCATCTGATATCCCGGCTGCAGCACTGCCCCCACCGTGTGATCCTTGGCGGGATGGTCCGCGGGCCCCGTCGTGACCGCCTCGTGCAGGTTGGGATCGAACGGCACGCCGCTCTGATCCACCCGCGTCACCCCGGCGGCTTCCAGCTCTTTCCACAGCTTGCGCTCCACCAGGTCCACGCCGTCGTGGATGGTCTTGGCGTCGGTCTGCGCCGGGTCGACGTGCGCGAACCGCGCCAGATCGTCGAGCGCGTCCACCAGACGCAGCACGAGATCGGCCTGCGCCTTCTCCCACGCCTCAGTCCGCTCCTTGAGCGCGCGCTTGCGAAAATTGTCGTACTCGGCGGCGAGCCGGAGATACTTGTCCTTCAGGTCCGCGACCTCGCGCTCCAGTCGGGCCACCGCTTCCTCCGGTGGCTCGATCAGCGCGCCGGACTCCTGCGGTGGTGCGGACTCTTTGTCTTTGTCGTCCATGGTCTTACGTTTCTTTAGCAAGCGATGTGCCGCCTCAAGTCCGCCGTTTTGGCACCAAGGTCTCTTACTATCTAGAGCCGCCCCGCCAGAAACGCTACCAGGTCACCGAACACCTGGTCGACCTGCGGGTCGTGCAGCACCTCGTGGTACATCTCCGGGTACCAGCGGACCCGCACGCTGCCCTTCAAGCCGTCGGCGAACGCGCGCGCCTGATGCGCGTCCACCACGCGGTCCTCGCCCGCCAGCAGAAACAGCAGCGGCGATTCGATGCGATACCCGTCCGCCACCACGGCCCGCTGGGCCCATTGGATCTCGCGCCACGCCCCCGGCGTCATCACGCTGTGCACGGCTGCGTCCTCGGCGTACGCCTGATTCACGGCCGGATCCCGGCTCAGCGTGTCGGGATCGAGTCGCGCGGGAATCGGCAGGGTCGGCCACAGGTCCGCGAGGATGCGCCCGCCGATGAGTTTCCACGCCGGCGGCCGAAACGCGAGCCCGAGCCAGGGCCCGGCGATCACCGCACCGGCGATCGGGTCGCTCGGCTGGGTCTCGAGGTAGCGCAGCGCCACGAGCCCTCCGAACGAGAGCCCGAGCAGCACCTGGGGGCGCTCGGTGCGGATGCGCACCACGCGACGGAACGCCTGCAGGTCGCCGAGCAGCTGGCTGAAGCGGGACAGATGTCCGGGCCGCCCTCCTGAGCGGCCGTGACCGCGCAGGTCGAGCAGATAGGCCGAGTATCCCGCGGCGCTCAGCCGCTCGCCGGTCTCGCGCCAGCGCCCCGCATGGTCGAACCAGCCGTGCAGCGCCAGGACGGCGGCGCGCGGCGCCGTGGCCTCGTAGGCGTCGTAGACCAGCTGGGTACCGTCGGGCGCGGTGAGCGTGGGCATTCAGGATTCGACCAGGAGGCGCCGCAGCAGATCGAGCGCCGCCTGCGCGGCGCGGCGGCGGATCTCGTCGCGGTCGCCGGGAAACACGCGCTTCACGACGCGGGTGGCGGTGTGGACGCGGCCGGCGAGCCACACGGTGCCGACGGGCTTGTCCGGCGTGCCCCCGCCCGGTCCTGCGATGCCCGTGACGGCGATGGCGCAATCCGCCGAGAACAGGCGCTGCGCTCCCTCGGCCATCGCGCGCACCGTCTCCTCGGACACGGCGCCGTGCGCCTCGAGCGTCTCGATCGGCACCTTCAGCGCCGCCGTCTTGACGACGTCGGCGTAGGCGACCACGCCGCCGATGAACGTGGCCGACGCGCCCGCGATGTTGGTGACCCGCTCGGCGACCATTCCCCCCGTGCACGATTCGGCCACGCCCAGCCGGTGTCGGCCGCCGCGCAGCGCGTCGAGCACCACGGCGGCGAGATCGGCGCCGTCCTCGCCGTAGCCGTGCTCGCCCGCGGCCGCCCGCAGCCGCTCGACCACCGCGGCGAGCCGCGCCTCGGCGTCCCGGGCTCCCAGTCCCCAGGCGGTGACGCGCAGGTCCACGCCCTCGACCGACGGCAAGTAGGCGAGCGTGAGCGGCGCGATCTCCGGCTCGATCGGCCCCACGCGCTCGGCGAGCGCCGACTCCGCGATTCCCGTGGTACGCACCGTGCGGGACAGCACCACGCGCGGCTCACCCGCGTGGCGTGCGACGAGGCGCGGCAGCACCTCCTCGACGAGCAAGCCCCGCATCTCGCGCGGCACCCCGGGGAGCAGCACGACCACCCGGCCGCGTGCGTCCTCCACCCACAACCCCGGGGCGGTGCCCCGCGGGTTCGGGAGCACGGTGGCGCCTTCGGGCACCTCCGCCTGCGTCCGATTGACCGCCGGCATGGGCCGGCCCAGCCGCTTGAACCGGGCCTCGAGGCCCGCGAGCAGCCGCTCGTCGAGTACGAGCCGCTTGCCGAGCAGGTCCGCGACCACCGTCTTGGTCATGTCGTCCCGTGTGGGCCCGAGGCCGCCGGTGGCGATCACGAAGCCGCTCCGGTCGAGGGTTTCCGCGACGGCTGCCCTAATCGCCTCGGGGCGGTCGGCGACCGTGGTGCGGCGCGTGATCTCCGCGCCGGCGGCGGCGAGGGCGCGGCCCAGCTCGGCGGCGTTCGTGTCGACGGTGTAGCCGAGCACCAGCTCGGTGCCGATGGTGAGGATTTCGAGCTTCACCCGCCGCCCTTCAGGACGGCGCGGTAGCGGTACAGGTACACGATGAGCGAGTACACCGTGAGGAGAATGGCGCCGGCGAGGGTGACGGCCACGAACCATCCGTGAAACTTGTTCCACGCCTCCTCGAGCCGGCCCGTCCAGCCGTGGCGCAGCAGCGCGTCGCGCCAGGCGAACCACGCGATCGTCGCCCCGATGAACACGTTCTGGACGACGGCCTTGAGCTTCCCCGCGCCGGCGGCGGGGATCACCACGCCGCGCCGTCTCGCGAAGAAGCGAAAGGCGGTGATGAGCAGCTCCCGTCCCACCAGGAGCAGCGCCACCCACACGGGCAAGCTGCCCCACCAGGGAATCCCGTACAGGATGGTCGGGTGGCGCGTGAGCCAGAAGATGGGAATCAGCATCGCGAACAGCAGCAGCTTGTCCGCGACGGGATCGAGCAGCTGGCCGAGCTCGCTCACCTGGTTGCGCCGGCGGGCGAGGTAGCCGTCCACGACGTCCGAGGCGCTGGCCGCGAGGAAGATCAGGAACGCGATCACCTTGGGCCAGTACCCCTCGATGAAGGGGAGCAGCGCGATGACCGGCGTGAGACAGATGCGCGCGAGCGTGAGGATGTTGGGCAGGGTCCAGCGCATAGCAGGGGTGACCGCTCGCTAGCTGAGCGACTTCAGGACCATTTTGCTCACCGTCTTCAAGGTGTCGAACACGCCGTCGCCGCGCACCGCAACCGCCTCGAGGTACGGGGCGCGGCCGATCCACTGGTTGTCCACTTTCTCGACCAGGTTCTCGCCGGTGTGCGTGGGGTCGGGCGTGATTTTCTGCTGCGTCCCGTCCTCGACCGGCCACCCGGGATTGAGCGACGCCTGGAGGTCGCGCACCGGCGCCGCATTGGGGAGGTCGCGCTTGTTGTACTGGATGATGAACGGGATCTTCGTCAGGTCGTAGCCGTACTCGGACATGTTGTCGTACAGGTTCTGCATCGACTCGACGTTGGCCTCCATACGCTCGATCTGGCTGTCCGCGACGAACACGATCCCGTCCACGCCCTTGAGGATGAGCTTGCGGCTGGCGTTGTAGTACACCTGTCCCGGCACGGTGTACAGGTGGAACCGCGTCTTGAAGCCGCGGATGGTGCCCAGGTCCACCGGGAGGAAGTCGAAAAACAGGGTGCGCTCCGTCTCGGTGGCGAGGGAGATCATCTTGCCGCGCGTGTTGGGCGAGACTTTGCCATAGATGTGCTCGAGATTCGTGGTCTTGCCGCCCAACCCGGGGCCGTAGTACACGAGCTTGCAGTTGATCTCGCGGGACGCGTAGTTGATCATCGACATGGGGCGCGCGTCCTCTCAACCGAAGAGTTTGTCAATTTCGTCTTCCGCCCCTTCGAGCAGGCCCTTCTCGGGCGCCGGTCCCGCGCCGACGCGCTTGAACATGGCCTCGAACACGCGGTTCAGCTGCTCTACCGCCCCCTTGCCCTTCAGCTTCACCAGGCCGAGCGTGGTACGCTGGTCGAACAGCACCACCAGGATGACGCGCTTCGCCACATCGGCGAGGAACATGGACTCCTTCTCGCCCTGATGGACGAGCGAGGCGAACTCGTGCTCCCCGATCATCTTGGCGAGCTGGTCGTTGGCGCTGAAGTCGGCGGCGGTGAGCGACGCGAACGCGGCGGAGTCGAACTGGGGCGGCTCGCCCACGGTCGCCACCAGCTGGCCGGTGCGATCCACGAGCAGCGCGCAGCGGGCGTTCGCGTCGCGCAGGAACGTCTGGAGGTGCTGCTGGATCTGCTTGAAGTCGTTCTCCGAGAACGACCAGCTCGCGGCACCCGCCATCACCCGGCCTCGGTCTTGTCGGACTCGGTCATGTCCCGCCGCGCGAGCAGCGCCTGCGCGATGGTCACGCCGTCGGCGTACTCGAGGTCGCCCCCCACCGGGATGCCGCGCGCGATGCGGGTCACCCGCACGCCCGTCGGCTTGAGCAGCTGCTGCAGGTACGTCGCAGTGACCTCCCCCTCCATGGAGGGATTGGTCGCGATGATGACCTCCCCCACGCGGACGCCCCCCCCGTTGGTGACGCGCCCCACCAGGCGGTCGAGGCCCAGCGCCTCGGGACCGATGCCCTCGAGCGGCGACAGCCGCCCGCCCAGCACGTGATAGCGGCCACGAAAGCGTCCGGCCCGCTCGATCGCCGTGACATCCGACGCCTCCTCCACGACGCACAGCACGCTCGCGTCGCGCCGCGGGTCGCGGCAGATGGCGCACGGGTCCTCGTCCGTGAGCGTGCCGCACACACCGCAGGTCGTCACACGCTCGCGCACCGTGCGGATCGCGTCCGCGAGGCGCGCGGCGCTCTCCGCCGGCTGCTTCAGCAGGTAAAACGTGAGCCGCTGCGCTGTCTTCCGTCCGATCCCGGGGAGCTTGGCCAGCTCCGTCACGAGATCATCGATGGCCGACACGGCGCGCTAAAGGGGCGGCTGCAGCGGAAACGGGAACGGCAGGCCCGAGGCGAGCTTCTTCACCTCCGCCTGGTACAGCTCGGCGGCACGCTGCTGCGCCTGCGACACCGCGGCGAGCACGAGGTCCTCGAGCATTTCCACGTCCCCCTGGGCGATCGCCTGGGGGTCGATCTTGATCGCGCGGATCTGCCCGCGCCCATCGGCGGTGGCTGAAACGATCCCGCCGCCCGCCGTGCAGGTCACCGTCTGCTGGGCCAGCTGGGACTGGATCTCCGACAGCCGGAACTGCATCTGCTGCCCCAGCTGCAGCAGGCTGGATAAATCCGCCATACGTCGAAAGTTACCCCTCGCCCAAACGGGTGGCAAGCTACTCGAGCAGCTCCAAATCTAACGCGTCCACCGCCGCATCGAGGTCCGGGTCGCGCGCCCGCAGCGCTTCCAGCCGCTCGGCCCGCACGCCCTGTTCCGTGAGCCGGCCCGGCCGCGCCGCCGAGCGCTCGCCGCTCCCCGCGCCCTCGAGCTTGATGCGCACCGGCTCGGTCACGTAACGACCGACCAGCTGCGCCAGCGCCTCCCGCTGGCGCTCCAGTCCCTCGGCGTGGACCGGATCGGGCGCCCGCACCGCGATGGTCGTGCCGTCGATGGCCGTGGGCTCGACCGCGGGCAGCAACGCCCCGAGCATCGGCTTCTCGCGCCGCGCGTCTTCGACGATGCGAGGCCAGAGAGACCGGAGACGGTCGAGGGTGAGAGGACCTTTTTCAGGCGGTGGGGCGGACGGGCGGACGGGCGGACGGGAGTCGCGCAGCTGTGGCGGCGGGTCGTTCTGTCCGCCCGACCGCCCGACCGCCTGTCCGCCCTTCCCCAGCGCCTCGATCACCGCCTGCAGCTCCACCGTCCGCGCCATCATCACCCACCGCAGCAGCAGCAGCTCCACCGCCAGCCGGGCGTTCCCGCCGGCGCGCAGCTGAGGCTCGAGCTCGGTGAGGACGGCGAGCAGACGGACGAGATCGGGAGCGGGGAGCAGGGAGCGGTACCGTTCGACCAGGGCCTGCATCGGCTCGGTGACGCCTTCCGGCTTCCCCCCGAGATTCGCCAATAGGACCGCGCGCAGCACGTCCCCGGCGCCGATCACGAACTCGCCCAGATCCGCGCCGCCATTCACGAGCCGCTCGACCAGCGGGAACACGCCGGCCGAATCTCGCTCGGCGACCACCCGCAACAGCTCGCCATACACGTCGTCCGGGATCAGACCCAGCACGTCGCGCACGCGGTCGGCGGTCACCGGCCCGGAGCCGAACGACACGACCTGATCGAGAATCGACAACCCGTCGCGCATTCCGCCGTCCGCGCTCTTGGCGATGAGGCGCAGCGCGTCGTCGGCGGCCTCGAGTCGTTCCGCTGCCACGACCTGGCGGAGGCGCTCGACGATGGCGTGCGGGCCGATGCGCCGGAAGTCGAAGCGCTGCAGCCGGGACAGGATCGGCGCCGCGCTTTGCGCGATCTTCTGCGGCTCGGTGGTGGCGAAGACGAATACGACCCCCGACGGCGGCTCTTCGAGCACTTTGAGCAGCGCGTTCCACGCCTCGCGCGTCAGCATGTGGGCCTCGTCCACGATATAGACTTTGTGGCGCCCCTCCGCCGACGCGGCGTACATGGCGCGCTCCCGCAGGTCGCGCGCGTCGTCGACCCCGCGATTCGACGCCGCGTCGAGCTCCACCACGTCCAGGTTGGCGGCGCCGGTCCAGATGCGCGTGCACGAGTCGCACTCGCCGCACGGCTCGCCCGCTACCCCGCTCGACTGCCGCCGCTCGCAATTCAGCGCCATCGCGAGGATGCGGGCTGCCGTGGTCTTCCCCACCCCGCGGGGACCCGCGAATAGGTACCCGTGGGCCACGCGACCGCCCGCCACGGCGCCGCGCAGCGCCGCCGCGAGGTGATCCTGGGCGATCAGATCGGAAAACTGCTTGGGGCGATACTTGCGGGCTAAGGCGATCATGGGAGGGAATCTAACGCGGAAGTGGGAACGCGGAACGCGGAACAGTGAGGGAGACGTCGTGCCGCGGGAAGCTGGCCTTGATGTTCCGCGTTCCGACTTCCGCGTTCCGCCTTTGACAACGCGTTTCGCGTTCCCACTTCCGCGTTTGGATGTTGAATGCCCCAGGCTCCCCGCAGCGACACCCGACATCGCTTAGCGCTGCTCCCTGCGGGGGCCTGACGCGGTTCACGACCGGATGACCTGCGGACCTGGGGCACGGGAAAGCTAGCAGGACGGTGAACCAGAAAACAGTGACAGACGCACAGCGGTGAACAGACGGGCAGCATACAGGTATCCACGCCGCTACGGACAGAGCGTCACTCCCGCGAGCGGGGCCAGCGCGACCGTGACGCTCACATCCGCGCGCTGACGCGACGCGACGATGACCAGGCTGGTGGAGCCCTCGTCCCCCGGGGCCACGCGCACCACGCCCCCGGCGGTGTCGGCCCCGACGGACGTCACTCGCACCACGCCGCGGTCGCCCGTCGCCGCCTGCAGTCCCGTCACCGCCGCCTCATTGCCGAACGCGTCCTGGGCCGTCACGCGCAGTGCAGCGGCGTGCCCTGGCGCGAGCGAGAAGCGACCCTCGACTCGCGCCTCCCCGCAGCGCAGCGTGAGCTTCGCCGCCGGGCCGGGCTCGGCATACAGCGTCGCCTGCCGCTCGATGGTGCCCACCTGCGCCTTCACTTCCACTGGGCCGACCCTCGGGCCCAACGCCAGGTCGACGTGGACACGCCCGTTCGAGTCGGTGACGACCCGCTCCGCCCCGAGCCACCCGTTGGTGATGGACAGCGCGACGTCGCGTCCCACGGCGGGGAGGCCGGCCGTGTCGCGCAGCTCGAACAGCAGGGGCAGCGGCGGGTGCGCGCCCGCCGCCGCGTGCTGCCCCACGCCCAGCACGAACCCGCTCGCCACACCGGACAGCGGGAGTCGATGCGGCGGTGCGGCCGCCTCGCTCGCGCCCGCCGGAGCGGCACGGCGCACGCACCCATCGATCGCGCGCAGCACAGCGGGCGCCGCCCCGAGGGCCACCAAATCGGCTCGATCCCTGCTGGTCGGTGTGAAACTGAGGCAGCTGCGATGGATCAGCGCGACGAGCCCGTCCGGCGCGAGCGTGGGCGCCGAGAGCAGCCGCACCAGATCGGTTTTCCGCAGCGGCTCGACGCCCCTCCCCTGAGAATACGCCGGCGGTGCGGCGAGCAGGAGGAGGACTACGGCCGGGCGCATCCCGACTGCTCGAACTTCCGCTCCACCGAATCGACGCGGGCGTACAGCGCCTGATCGCGTCCCGCGCGCGTGCCGTCGAGCACGCCGGCGCTCTTGCGCGCGGCGTTGTACGCAATCCACCGATTCTCGACCAGCTCGAGACTACGCGCCAAGCCGCCACACGGCAGCTGCCGCTGGTCGAACAGCCGGGCCCGGTCCGCGAAATTGCGCACGGTCTGCGTCAGCGAGTCGCCGGCCACGTCGAGCTTGGTTCGGGCCGGAGGTGAGGGCGGGGGCTGAGGCGCCGCGGCCGGGCGCGCCGCAGCCGGAGCGGCCGCGGTGTTGCCGGACGGCGCGGGGCGCGACGCCGCGGGCGGTGCCACGGTGGGCGAGGTTGGCTTCGCGGCGGGCCGGGTAGGGGCGGGAGCGCGCCGCCGCAAACCGGCGACGAGGCCGGCGACCTTGCCGCCCCATGCGGAGACCTTGGCGCCGATCGTGGACCCCACCCCAGTGATGGTCGACCACTTGGGCAGCGGCAGCTCCGGCTGGAACCACCAGTACGCACCGGCGGCCACGCCACCCAGCACGAGGACCAGCAGGGTGCGCGTCACCGTCCGGGGGAGCTTGAGCCTGCGGCGTGGCGCCCGCTGCGTCGGGGCCTCGAGCTCCTCGTCGTAACGTGCCTCCGCCCCCTCGCGCCCCTCGAACTCGTCAGGCCAGATCGCGCCTTCGGGCCGGTCATCATCCTGCGGCGCCTCGGCAGCCGGCGCGGCGGAGACCTCTTCGGGCTCGGGCTCTGGCTCCGGTTCGGGCTCCGGTTCGGGCGCCGCTCGCGGCCGCACCGGTGGTCTTTCAGGCGGAGGCGGAGGCGGGGCCGCGTGCCGTGGCGGCGGCGCCGGGTGCGGCGGGGGCATGTCTTCAGCCGCTGTCAGGAACCTGAGCTCGCCGTCTCGCTCGGGCTCTCGCTCGGGCTCAGGCGGCGGTGGGGTCGGCCGGGGCGGCGGTGGCGGCGGCGCCGGAGTGAACTTCGGTGCGCTGGGTGGCTTCGCCGCCACGCGCGGCGTGACCTGCGTGATGGCGGCCGGCGCAGGCGAGCCGGTCGGTGTGGCGGGATTGAACGCGCGGTAGTTCTTCCATGTCACAAAGGAGCGTTTTTTCCCATCGGGCCGGATCGACTCGGGCGCCAGTAGCTCGTAGAACGGCAGCGACGTGCCGGTCCACGCCTCGTCCGTCCCCGCCCGGAAGAACGACGCGGCGGGCTCCGCAGGATCCGTCCCCAGTAACAACGCCACCTGCCACGGCTCGGCGAAATAGTGCTCGTGCGTCTCGACGTCGTGTCCCGACAGGGTGAGCGGCAGCGGCGCGTGGCTGTGGTACCAGCCGATGAGGCTCGCCCGCTGCTGCTCGAGCTGCTGCTGGATATGGTCCCACAACCGCGTGACCACGTCGCGCGTGCGATCGCCGTAGATCGCCTGGTTCAGGCGCACCGCGACGTCGATCACGAGGTAGGAAACGCCGGTCTCGGGACACTCGCACTCGTCGCCGAGCAGGAAGCCGAGGATGCCCTGTCCGGGGCGGGGCGGCGTCGCGACGTGCTCGAGAATCGCGGTGAGAGCGGCTTGCGACAGGAAGACGGGAAAGGGGATGTTGCCGGGACGCTTGGAGCCCGCGCCGGCGGGGCTCCACAGGATCGACCGGCCGACCGGAATCGGCTGGCGCAGCGGACCGGGGGTGGTCATGCGCAGAAGATAAGACGTTGGTGGAGGTTCTGGAGGTTGTGGAGGCTGGGGAAGGTTGCCCCGCTTACGTGACAACCTCCCCAACCTCCAGAACCTCCAGAGCCTCCCCAACCTGCTTCTTAGCCAAGCTGCACCCGCTGCGAGCGCCGCATCCGGATCAGATCGTACGTCTCCGCCACCTCGCCGCCCAGCAGGAACAGGTAAGCCGTGTAGTACACCCACAAGAGGAACAGGAACAGGGCGACCACGTTCGCGTCCGACGCCACCCGGTCCAGGGTCGCGAACCGGGTCACGTACAGCGCATACAGCCGTTTCGCGACCTCGAAGCCGAGCGAGCAGAACACCGCGGCCACGAGCGCCGTGCGCCAGTCGATGCGCCGGCTGGGCATCAGCTTGAAGATCAGGAAGAACAGCAGCACGCCCAGCGCGAACGCCGTCGTTTCGAGCCCGAAACGCCACAGCCAATCGAGGGCGAAGCTGCGGGTCACGCTGCTCGCGTTGCGCGCCTCCCAGGCGGTGAGCAGGCTGCTCAGCACCAGCAGCGCCCCGGTGCCAAGGACCATGGAGAGATCGAGCAGCTTGGCCATGGGCCAGGGGCGCCGCTCGTCGGTGTCGAAGACTTCGTTCAAGGCGGCGCGCAATCCCCCGAACAGGCGGGTGGAGAACCAGAGGAACAGGGGGAGCGCCACGGCGGTGATGCGCACGCGGTGACGCATGACGCCGGCCAGGGCCGTCTCCACCTGCGCGAACGCGGCGTCGGTGCCGCCTCCCAGCGTCGTGGGGAGGAGACGGGCGAGCAGCTCGTGCAAATCCACCTGCTGGGTGGTGACCTGGTGCTCCACCAGGTACCCGAGGGCCGCCAGCAGCACCGCGACGAACGGAATGATGGTGAGCAGCAGGTCGAACGACAGGGCGCCCGCGAGAAAGGGGATGTTGTCTTCGAAAGCCGCTTCCAGGGTGCGGCGCACGACGCCGGTCGGCGACCGGTGCCAGCCGCCCTGGGCGTTCACGCGACGGGCTCGTCCTCCTCCTCGACGGCGTCACGCGGGGCGACGCGGCGGCGGCGCTTGGCGTCGGTGAGCCGGCGCGCCAGCGCCGCGCGCGCCGTCGGGGCCCCCTCGGTCTCCTCGTCCGACCCGGCCAGATCGCCCAGCTGCTCCAGCTTCTCGGCGGCGAGCTCCCGCACCCGGCGCGCCAGCTTGGTACGCGACGCGGCGCCCGCCTCGGGAGCGAACAGGAAGCCCAGCGCCGCCCCGATCACCACACCGAACAGGAACGGCCCGAACCCGGTGCTCTGCTCGCTCACTCCCCCGCCTCCAGATCGTCGGGCGCCGCGACCGCGACCGGACGCGGCTGCGCGTGCGACTGCAGCGGCGGCCGCACGAACCGATCGGTGACCGCCCGCGTGTTGGTCACGCGCAGCTGCTCGAACAGGAAAGCGAACGTCTTCTCGAGGTCGGCGCCGATGGCCGCCCGCACGTCGGGGGGCAGGTCCCACAGGCGCTGCTTGAACGGCCCGATTGCCTTCTTGCGACTCTTGTAGACGAACTGCTGCTCCGTGTCCCCTTTCTTCCACTCGTCTTTGCACTCCGCCTTGACCCAGCTGGTGATTTCGTTCCGCAGGTCGGCCGGGAGACGGGGGTGGTCGAATACGATGGTCTGAAAACTGGTAGCGAGGTGGATCTCGATCGCCTCGCACTCGGGAAACCGACTGAACGCCTCGGGCGGAAGCGTCGACGCCCCGTGCTGCACCGCTCCACCCAGGCCGTACTTGGCGCGCGCGTCGCGCGACAGCGCCTTCAGCGCGTCGAGATCGAGCTGCACTTTGGCGATCGAGCCGTCGGGCAGCACCACGCCGCCGTGGCTCGTCCCCGTCTGCACCGAGATCTTGCTGATGCCGGTGTATTTCCCGAGGCGCTTGAGCGTCTGGACGTAGCCGTCCATGAACGCCTTCAGCTCGTGCACGTCCGAGTTCTTGCCGCCCACCTCGCCGATCTCGGCGCCCACCGACACCGTGACCCCCTCGGGCTCCCGATCGCGGATGAACTTGGTCAGCTCGGCGGCACGCTCGTAGTTGACGCGCTGCTGCTCGGGCAGCGTGGCCTGCGACAGGTCCACCAGCGTCGACGTATCCACGTCGATGTTGTAGAACCCGGCGTGCAGCTCTTCTTCGATGAGCGCGCGCAGCGCCTGCAGCTCGGCCTCGGGGTCGGCGGCGTACTTCTTGGCGTTCACCTGCACGTGGTCGCCCTGGATGAACAGCGGCCCGGTGAAGCCTTCGCGCAGCGCGGCGGCGGTCATCACCGCCACGTACTCGGCGGGGCGCTGCTCCGTGTAACCGATCTCGGAGCGGGCGATCTCGCAGATCAGGGCGCCGACGTCGAGCCGTTTCGCGGCGCGCAACACGGCGCGCGCCGAGTCGTAGGCCAGCACGCGGATGTTCATCGCCGGCGTCGTGAACGCGGGGACTTCCCCCCGCCCGCGCGCCAGGTACAACTCGTGGATCGACGCCGGCCGCACGCCCGCGTGCTGTCCGATCTCCCAGATCAGCCAGCGCGCCTCGTCGCGCTCGCCGGCGGCGCCGAACACCGCCCGGCGCACCAGCTCGTCCATTGCCGCGCTCTGCCGCACGGCGGGACTCTGGAACCGGCGCAGCGTCGCTTCAGGTGATTCACCCATCGCTTCGTACCTCCTTGCCGTCGAATCTAGCAGGTTGCTGGAAAACCAAGTAGCACCGCGACCCCTCGTTCCCACGCTGAAGCGTGGGCCCGGTGAAGCACTGTGCTGAAGCATACCACGCGACAGCGTTGTGTCGTGTCGGGCCCATCCTTCAGGATGGGAACTTCGACGTCGAGCCCGCCGAGCTCTTTACTGACCCCGGGCGCAAGCCCGGGGTGACGGGAGGCTTGCCCTACTCCTCCCCTAGTTCGACAACCAGTCCGTCGTAGGCCGGCGCGATGCCGGGAGGGAGGCGCGCCGCGAGCTCGGCGTGCGGCGTGTCGTGCGTCAGGTGTGTGAGGAACGTGCGGCGCGCGCCGATTTGCTGCGCGGCCAGGACGGCCTCGGGAATCGAGAGGTGCAGCGGGTGCGGCCGGGGAAGCAGCGCGTTCAGCACCAGCACCTCGAGACCCGCGAGCTGCGCGCGCGCGCCCTCGGGCACCGCCTTCGCGTCGGTGAGATACGCGATTGCACCCACCCGGTAGCCGAGCACGGTCTCGGTGCCATGGGGCAGCGCCACGGCCCGTACCCCCATCCCGACGATCGTCGTCTCATGATCGGGCTCGAGCTGGTGCGGGGCGAGCTGGGGCTTGCTCGTGCCCGGCTGCGGCGGCGTGTGGTCGAAGATGTAGGGGAACCGGCGCGCCAGCTCGGAGAGCGTCGCCGCCGCCCCGTACACGTCGACCGCCGCCCCCTGGCGCACCGAGATCGCCCGCAGATCGTCGATGCCGTGCACATGATCCGCGTGGCCGTGGGTGAAGAGCACCGCGTCCACGGTGCCCACGCCGGCCGCCACCAGCTGCAACCGCAGCTCGGGCGGCGTGTCGATGAGCACCCGCCGGCCTCCCGACTCGATCAGCGCGGCGCTGCGGGTACGGCGGTCGCGCGGGTCGGTGGACGTGCAGGTGCGGCACGCACACCCGATCTGCGGCACCCCGTACGACGTCCCCGTCCCCAGGAACACGAGCCTCACCTCACACGACCTCGACCTTGAGCAGGTTCGTGGCCCCGGAGACCTCCCATGGCACGCCCGCCGTCATCACGATGCGGTCACCGGCGTGCGCATAGCCGCGCTTGAGCAGCAGATCGCGCACCACGGCGAGCATGGCATCGTAGCCCGGCACGCGGTCCACCAGCACGGGAATCACGCCCCAGACGAGCGCGAGCTGGCGGTAGGTCGCGGCCTCCGTGGTCACGGCGAGGATCGGCACCGGGGCGCGCAGGGCGGCCACCTTCCGCGACGTGAAGCCGCCCTTGGTGAGCGTGACGATGAGCGGCGTTTGCAGCATCCGGGCCACCGCGCTCGTGCCCAGCGCGATCGCGTCTTCCACGGAGACCGTCGCTCCCGGCGTCGTCCGGCGCTCGTCGCGTCCGGTGCCCACGCCCGCGGCCGGCCCGTGGCGCTCCATCTCCTTGATGATGCGGTCCATCGCGCGCACCGCCTCCAGCGGGTGCGCGCCCGTGGCGGTTTCCGCCGAGAGCATGACGGCGTCGGTGCCGTCCAGGATCGCGTTGGCCACGTCGGAGGCCTCGGCGCGCGTGGGCCGCGGATTATGCACCATCGACTCGAGCATCTGGGTCGCGGTGATCACCGGCTTGCCGTGGCGGTTCGCCTCGCGGATCAGGCGCTTCTGCACCACGGGCACTTCCTCGAACGGCAGCTCGACGCCGAGATCGCCGCGGGCCACCATGACGGCATCGGACGCCGCGAGAATGCGCGGCAGGTCGTCGAGCGCTGTCGCCTTCTCGATCTTGGCGACCAGCTTCGTCTCCCCGGGCACCAGCGCGCGCAGCTCGGCCAGGTCCTCCGCCCGGCGCACGAAGGAGAGGCCGAGGTAATCGGCGCCCACCGACGCGGCGTGGGCCGCGTCCTCCCGGTCCTTCTCCGTGAGCGCGGGCGCGGACACGTGCAGGCCGGGCAGGTTCATGCCCTTGTTCGACGTGAGCGTCCCGCCGTCCACGACCCGACCCTCGACCCGCGGCGGCGTGATGCGCGTGACCTCGACCGAGAGCAGCCCATCGTCGAGCAGGATGCGGGCCCCCCGCCGGACGTCGGTGGAGAGGTCGGCGTAGGTGGTCGGCAGCTCGTCGCCACGCGCCACCTCCTCGGGCGCGAACACGACCGTTTGCCCGGGCACGAGCTCCCGCGGCTGGGGCAGCTTGCCGACGCGGATGCGCGGGCCCTGCAGGTCCACCAGCACGGCCACCGGCACACCCGCCGCGTCCGCCGCCTGGCGCACGGCGGCGATCCACCCCGCCCGCAGCTCCGGCGTCCCGTGCGACGAGTTCACGCGGATCACGTTCACGCCGGCGTCGATCAGCGCGGCGATCTGCTCGGGCTTGCCCGTCGCGGGCCCCAGCGTGGCGACGATCTTGGTGCGGCGAATCAGGGTCGTTCCCCTTCCGTGAGCGCCGCGAGCAGCGCCGGCAGCACCGCGCCGGCCGGCCCGCGACAGGTGATATGTGCCGCGCGGGAGATGTCTGTGGGCTCGGGATTGACCTCGATCACCACGGCCCCCGCCTCGCGTGCGACCAGCGGCAGTTGCGCCGCCGGCTGCACCAGTCCCGACGTCCCGACCACCAGCATCGCGTCGCAGCGCGCGCTCCAGTCCCACGCCGCCGCGCTGGCCTCCTGGGGCAGCGCCTCACCGAACCATACGACGTCCGGCCGCACCGGCGCGCCGCAGCGCGGGCAGCGCGGCGGCTCGCACTCCCCGTCCGTCTCCGGCGTCGCGACCTGGTCGGGCGGGAAGGGATGCCGAGCCGTGAGGCACGAGAACCGCTCGAGCGAGCCGTGCAGCTCCACCACCCGGGTGCTGCCCACGCGCCGGTGCAGGCCGTCCACGTTCTGCGTCACCACGACAAGCTCGGGAACGATCCGCTCCAGCGCCACCAAGGCATGATAGCCGGCGTGCGGCACCGCCGCTCGCACCAGGCGACGGCGCCACACGTACCATCCGAACACGCGCGCGGGATTGCGACGGAAGGCCGCTTCGGTCGCGAGCTCCTCGGGGTCGTAGCTTGCCCACAGGCCGGTGAGCGCGTCTCGAAACGTGGGGATCCCCGAGTCGCTGGACATGCCCGCACCGGTGGTCACCACGACAGACCGCGCGGCTCGCAGGGCTCGGGCAGCCGCCTGCACGGACGCCTCGGCAGTTTTCAACATTTCGGGATGGTGAGCTCGCTGTGGAAAACCCCATCGGTGGAGCCAGCGCGCGGACCCGCACGACGCCGGCCGCGAGAGCCTCGCACCGCGCGGGATAACTGGTTACAAAGCGGCGGAATACAGGGCAGACTTCAAGTGCCGTCTCGGGTCCGGTCAGCGGCCGCGCGCGCCTGCGGCGTCGTGCAGAAAAATACCCACATTGGTAACCCCCATCTAGCGCACGACGCCGATCTGTTTCTCCTCCAGCCGCTGCTTGAACTCCTGGAGCAGGTGCACGGTGCGCGCGATGCTCGACGCGGGGAGTCCCTCGATGGCGCGCGCCGCGAGCCGGCGCTCCAGCTGGCTGGCGCGC
Organism: Gemmatimonadales bacterium; assembly: GCA_036522815.1. Lineage (GTDB taxonomy): Bacteria > Gemmatimonadota > Gemmatimonadetes > Gemmatimonadales > GWC2-71-9 > AG41. The sequence goes on from DATDFC010000117.1 coordinate 22,202, forward strand.
AGCAGCACTTCGAGCCCCCGTCGCGTGAGCGTCACGCGCACGCCGCGGTCGTCCTCCGGGTCGGGCGTGGTCTCCACCAGCCCTTTCGTCTCGAGCCGCTGGATGAACGTGGTCGCGGCGGCACGGGAGACGTCCAGCTGGGTGGCGACTTCTTTGGGGCGGGCTCCGTCGGGGCCCCCCAGGTCCACGGCCGAGAGGACGGCGTGGGCCCGGTGCGACAGGCCGTAGGCGCGGAACGCCCGGTCGCCGGCGTGCTCCACGGCGGCCCGCGCCAGGCGGATGGCGTCGGTGAGCTGCAGGGCGAGGGCGGAGCGGTCAGGCATAAGTAGTTAATATGTTGACCGTTAATATACTAACTTGATGTCAACACGTCTCGCTCCAGTCCACGGGGGACGTCGCGCCGCAGCGGACGCACTTGAGGGTGGCGGGCTTGGCGGCGAAGTCCTGGCGGTAGTGACACAGCGGGCAGACGGCGTACGTGGTCACCACGTCGCCCCCCCGCCCTCCCAGCGTCGGCCGCAGCACGCCCGTGCGGGCCACGATGCTCCAGTGGTCCGGCGGCTCGGCCCGCACCGTCACGTCGGCGCGCGCCAGCCGCACCCGCTGCTGGCGCACTTCCACCACGACGTGCCCGTCGGGCGACTCCTCGACGATCGGATACCACGCCCCGCGACGGAGGATGTCCGCCACGTTGTCGGCACAGCGGGCCCAGCCGAGCGTGATTCGCATGGAAGTTGGCGACCCACATGATACCACGTTTTGCTAGATTCCGTTATGCGCGAGCTCGGCCGCATCGTGCGCCTGCAGATCCAGCGCTCCTCGCTCAAGACGGGTGAAAAGCCCCGGCGCAGCTACGACCCTGCCCCGCTGCT
>DATDFC010000118.1:0-65864 GCA_036522815.1 Gemmatimonadales bacterium
TGGGGCATGCTGCCCAAGACCACGCTGTCGCGCCAGAAGGTGAAACAGATGCTGAAAGTGTACGGCGGACCGGATCATCCCCACGCGGCGCAGCAGCCGCAGCCGCTCGGCGCGGCGGCGGCGAAGGCGGCGGCCCGATGAGCAGCGGCATCACGCCGGAGCTGCGCTGGCACGCGGTGGGACGCCGCAAGGTGGGCGTGGCGCGCGTGTATCTCACGCCCGGCTCGGGGAAGTGGAACATCAACGGACGCACGCTGGGGGACTACTTCCCGCGGCCGTCGCTGGTGTCGCACATCCAGCAGCCGTTCACGGCCACCGACACGCTGGGCGCCTTCGACGTGCGGGCGCTGTGCCGGGGCGGGGGCGTGACGGGGCAGGCGGGGGCGCTGCGGCTCGCGATCGCGCGGGCGCTGTGCCTGGCGGACGAGCAGCACCGTAAGAAGCTGCGGGAGCAGGGGCTGCTGACGCGCGATCCGCGCGTGGTGGAGCGCAAGAAGCCGGGGCGGGCGGGCGCGCGCAAGCGGTTCCAGTTCAGTAAGAGATAGTTGCACGACGCTACGACGCTACGTTGTACGTATGACGTAGCGACGTAGCGACGATAACGGATCACAACACACACGTCGCTCGATCGCGTGATGGGTCCCCTGCGGGGGTATCGCGCGAGATGACAGCGGCGGCGGACAGAACCCAGGGAAGGGAGTGCATGGCGCAGCCTCAGTTGCAGGACCTGCTGGAAGCGGGTGTCCATTTCGGTCATCAGACGCGCCGCTGGAATCCCAAGATGCGCCGGTTCATCTTCGCCGAGCGCTCCGGCATTTACATCATCGATCTCCAGAAGACGCTGCGGCAGATCGAGGCGGCGCAGGACCTGTTGCGCGGCGTGGTGCTGAAGGGCGACGGGGTGCTGTTCGTCTGCACCAAGAAGCAGCTCAAGAACATCCTCCAGGCGGAAGCGCAGCGCTGCGGGGCGTTCTATGTGACGGAGCGGTGGCTGGGCGGGACGCTCACGAACTTCCAGACGATCAAGAAGCAGATCAAGCGGCTGAAGGAGCTGGAGCAGGGCACCGCGGAAGGCGAGTTCGAGAACTACACCAAGAAAGAGCAGCTGCTGTTCGACCGGGAGCGGGTGAAGCTGGAGAAGTATCTCTCCGGCATCAAGAACATGAGCCGCCTGCCCGGCGCGTTGTTCGTGGTGGACTCGAAGAAGGAGCGGATCGCCGTCGCCGAGGCGAACAAGCTGGGGATTCCGGTGGTCGCGATCGTGGACACGAACGCCGATCCCGACCTGATCAACGTGCCGATTCCCGGCAACGACGACGCGATCCGGGCGGTCTCGCTGATCACCGCGGCGGTCTCGGACGTGATCGGCGAAGCGCGCCGCCAGATGCCGCTGCACGATGCGGCCGAAGAGGGCGAGGGCGTGACCTACTCGACCGAGACGGGCGTCGAGGCGGAGGCGGAAGGCGATAAGAAGAAGAAGCCGGCGCGGCGCAAGCGGCGGCCCAAGCCGGAGGCGATCGCGGCGCGGCTCAAGACGGAGGAGGGGCCGGCCCCAGCGGAATCGAGCGGCGGGGGTGAAGGCTAACCGTCCGATCCGTTCCTGGTGACAGCACTGACCGCCGCCCTCTCGAGCCCCACGGCGCGAGGGCGGCGTTTTTGCGAGGAGTGAGGAGATGGCGACGGTGAAAGAGATTCCGGCAAAACTGGTGGCCGAGCTGCGCGCCCGTACCGGCGCCGGCATGATGGACTGCAAGAAGGCGCTGGAGGAGACCGGCGGCGACCTGGACAAGGCGGCGGAGGCACTGCGCAAGAGCGGCGCCGTCAAGGCCGAGAAGCGCGCCGGTCGGGAAGCGACACAAGGGCTCATCGGGTCGTACGTGCACCACGACGGCTCGATCGGCGCGCTGGTGGAGCTCAATTGCGAGACCGACTTCGTGGCGCGCACCCCGGAGTTCAAAGAGCTCGCCAAGGAGCTGGCCATGCACGTCGCCTCGGCGAAGCCACTGGCCCTCCGGATCGAGGACTTGCCCGGGGACGTGGTGGAGCGCGAACGACGCGTCTACATGGAGCAGGTAGCGCAACAGAAAAAACCGGAGAACATCCGCGCCAAGATCGTGGACGGCATGCTGAAGAAGTTCTACGAGGAGAACGTCCTGCTGGAGCAGCGGTACGTGCGCGACGACAAGCGCACCATCGGCGAGCTCGTTAAGGAGTTGTCCGCCAAGACGGGCGAAAACGTGCAGCTGCGTCGTTTCGTCCGGTTCGAGCGCGGAGGGGTGTGAGTGGCGACGGCCCCCGCCCCCCGGGCGCGGCTCGCCTACCCGCGGGCGCTGCTCAAGCTCTCGGGTGAGGCGTTCGCGGGAGACCGGGGCGCGGGCGGCGGCATCGACTTCGGGGTGATCGATCGCCTGGGCGACGAGCTCAAGGGCGTGGCCGCGCTGGGGGTGCAGCTGGGCCTGGTGGTGGGCGGCGGCAACATCCTGCGCGGCACGGCGGCGAGCGAGCAGGGAATGGATCGCGTCTCCGCGGATTACATGGGCATGCTCGCCACCGTGATCAACGCGCTCGCGCTGCAGGACATTCTCGAGAAGAAGGGCGTGGACACGCGCGTCATGAGCGCGATCCGGATGGAAGAGCTGGCGGAGCCCTACATCCGGCGGCGCGCCGTGCGGCACCTCGAAAAGGGTCGGATGGTGATCTTCGCCGGCGGCACCGGGAACCCGTACTTTTCCACCGATACGGCGGCGGTGCTGCGGGCGCTCGAGGTCGAGGCGAAACTGATCCTCAAGGCGACCAACGTGGACGGCGTGTACACGGCGGATCCCAAGCAGGACCCCAAGGCAAAGTTTCTGCCGGAGCTCTCGTTCCGCGACGCGCTGGTGAACGGCTACGCCGTGATGGACGCGAACGCGTTCGGGCTGTGCAAGGAGAACAAGCTCCCCATCGTGGTGTTCAACATCAACCAGCCGGGCGCCACGGCCAGGGTGCTGGCCGGCGAGCGTGTCGGCACCATCGTGCAATGAGCCCCTCCACCCTGGCGGACCACGTCAAGCAGGCCAAGCAGGCGATGGACAAGGCGGTGGACGCGGTAAAGCGGGAGTTCGCCACGGTGCGCACGGGGAAAGCGACGACCGCGCTGCTGGACCTGGTGCGGGTCGAGGCCTACGGGAACGAAATGCCGCTGAACCAGGTGGCGAGCGTGGCGGCGCCGGAGCCGAAGCTGCTCACCATCCAGCCCTGGGACAAGTCGCTCCTCAAAGCCGTGGAAAAAGCCATCCTCGCGTCCGACCTCGGTCTCACCCCCTCCAACGACGGCAACATCATCCGCATCCCGCTGCCGCCCCTCACCGAGGAGCGGCGCCGCGAGCTGGTGAAGGTGGTGCACAAGTTCGCCGAAGAGGGCCGCGTCGCCGTGCGGCACGCGCGCACCGAGGCGATCAGCCGCATCAAGAAGACCGAGCACGTCTCGGACGACGAGAAGAAGCACACCGAGAAGGACGTGCAGAAGGCCCACGACGAGCACCTCAAGCTCGTGGACGAGGCGGTCAAGGCGAAGGAAGCGGAGATCATGGAGGTCTAGCGATGGCGGACGACCTGCTCGCGCAGATCCGCGGTAATGGGGTCGTCCCGCGCCACGTGGCCGTGATCATGGACGGCAACGGGCGCTGGGCCCGGGAGCGGAGCCTGCCGCGCCCGCTGGGCCATCGGGCCGGGATGAAAGCGGTGCGCGAGGTGGTGGAGGGCGCGATCGACGCCGGCGTCGAAGTGCTCACGCTGTTCGCGTTCTCGGCCGAGAACTGGCAGCGCCCCGCGACCGAGATCTCGGCGCTGATGGAGCTGCTCGAGGAATACATCGCGCGCGAAGTGGCGGAGCTGCGGGAGCAGGGCGTGGCCGTGCACGTGCTGGGGGATCGCACCCGGCTCGCGCCCGGCGCCCGGGAAGCGGTGGAGCGCGTCGAGCACGAGACGCGCGACGGCGCCAAGCTGGCCCTGAACTTGTGCATCTCGTACTCGTCGCGCGCCGAGCTGACGCGCGCCGCGCGTCTCCTGGCCGAGGACGTGCTCAAGGGGGCGAAGCGGCTCGAGGACATCGGGGAAGACGCGGTGCGCGAGAAGTTGTACACCGCTCCCTGGGGGGACCCCGATCTGCTGATCCGCACGTCGGGCGAGTACCGGCTGTCGAACTTCCTGCTGTGGCAGCTCGCCTACACGGAGCTGTACGTCACGCCCGTCCTCTGGCCCGACGTCACGCGTCGCGACCTGTTCGGGGCCATCCTCGATTACCAGCGGCGGGACCGGCGCTTCGGAAAAGTCCCGGTGTGATCTCGCGCAATCTGCTGGTCCGTATCGCTTTTGCCGTTCCGGCCATCGCCGCGACGCTGCTGCTGTTGCGGCTGGGCGGCTGGGCACTCGCCGGCGTGCTGGCGGTGCTGGGCGTGCTGGGCACGCGCGAGGTATACGACTTCGCGCGCGCGCAGGGCATCGAGCCGCTGGAATGGCCCGGCTTCATCGGCGCGGCCCTGTGCCCGCTCGCCGTCTACTGGGTGAAGGGCTACGCCGAGTGGGAGCCGGTGGTATACGTCGGCGCGGTGTGGCTGCTGGTGGTGCTGGTGGTGGGGGCCGCCCGCGGGCCGGACCATCGGCCCCTCACCGCGGTGGCCGTCACGGTGTTCGGAGGCATGTACGCGTCGGGGATGCTGTCGTTCATCGTGGCCATCCGGCACGGGCCGCACAGCGATGCCCACCAGCTCGGCTCGGTGGCCCTGGTCGTGCTGCCGCTCGTGGTGACCTGGATCTGCGACACCTGCGCGATGGCGGCGGGGACGCTGGTGGGCGGACCGAAGCTCGCGCCGGTGTTGTCACCGCGGAAGACGTGGGCCGGTGCCGTGGGAGGACTGGTGGGCGGGCTTGCCGCGGCGCTGGCATACGGGCCACTGGTGCTCGACCGCGTCGCCTTGCGGCTCGACGTGTGGCAGCTGGTGACGGTGGGCGTGGTGGTGGCGGTGGCCGCCCAGGTGGGCGACGTGACCGAGTCGCTGTTCAAGCGCGAAGCGGGTGTGAAGGATTCCTCCTCGCTCATTCCGGGTCACGGCGGCGTGCTCGATCGGCTCGATTCGCTGTACTTCGTGCTGCCGCTCACGGCCGGCCTGTTCCGCATGTTCGGGGTCGCATGAGCGTCGGCGTGGCGATTCTGGGCTCGACCGGGTCGATCGGGTGCTCCACGCTGCAGGTGTTGGGGCGTCAGCGGGAACGGTTCCGGGTGACGGCGTTGACGGCGTACTCGAACGCGGAACTGCTCGAGCGTCAAGCAGCGGAGTGGAAACCGGCGTACCTGGGGCTGGTCAACGGCGGGAAAGGGGAAAGGGGAAAGGGGAAAGGGACGGCGTGTCTGGTCGAGGCCGCGACGCATCCCGACGTGCAGATCGTGGTGAATGCGGTCGTGGGTGCGGCGGGGCTCGAGGCGACCCTGGCGGCACTCAAGGCCGGGAAGCGCGTGGCGCTCGCCAACAAGGAGACGCTGGTGATGGCGGGCGAGCTGGTCACCCGCACGGCGCGCGAGGGGGGCGGGGAGATCGTCCCGGTCGACTCGGAGCACAGCGCGGTGCTGCAGTGCGTCACCGGGCGGCAGCCGGCGGAGCTGGCCCGGCTCATCCTGACGGCATCGGGCGGGCCGTTCCGCACCTGGACGGCGGAGCGCGTGGCCGGCGCCACCGTGGACGAAGCGCTGCGCCACCCCACCTGGAAGATGGGGAAGAAGATCACCGTCGATTCCGCCACGCTCGTCAACAAGGCGCTCGAGGTGATCGAGGCGCACTACCTGTTCCGCCTGCCGTACGACGCGGTGGAGGTGGTGGTGCATCCCCAGTCGGTGGTGCACGCCTTCGTCGAGTTCGTGGACGGCTCCGTGCTGGCCCAGGTGGGCTTCCCCACGATGGAGCTGCCGATTCTCTACGCTCTCACTCACCCGCGGCGCGTCCCGGACGCGGGCACGCGCCGGTTCGATCCGGTGGCGGCGGGGACGCTCACGTTCGAGCCCGTGTCGCCCGAGCTCTATCCTGCGTACCGGTTGGGGCGAGCGGCGGCGGGGGCGGGCGGCACCGCGGCGACGGCGTTCAACGCGGCCAACGAGGTGGCGGTAGAGCTGTTTCTCGCGGGAAAGATCCGCTTCGGCAAGATCGGCGAGACGATCGCGCGCGTGCTCGACGGGCACCAGGCGGGCGATGCCGGGACGCTCGAGGCGGTACTCGCCGCCGACGCGGAGGCGCGCCGGTTGGCGCGGGAGGCCGCGTGCCGCTGACGCTCGCCGCGTTCATCGTGGTGATCGGCGTGCTCATTTTCATTCACGAGGCGGGCCACTTCGTCGTCGCCAAGGTGGTCGGCATCCAGGTGCTGCGCTTCTCGCTCGGCTTCGGCCGGCCGATCCTGCGGTGGCGCCGCGGGGAGACGGAGTACTGGATCTCCTGGATTCCGTTCGGCGGCTACGTGAAGATGGCGGGGCTCGAAGACGAAGGCATGGCGGGCGAGCTGGAAGGGGGCGCGAGCGCCGAGCCGATCGATCCCGCGCGCGCCTTCGACAAGAAGCCGGTGGCCGTCCGGCTGATGGTCGTGTGCGCCGGCGTGGCGATGAACGCGCTGCTGGCGTTCGTCATCTTCGCGGCGCTGGCCGGCAGCGTGGGCACGCCGGAGCTGAACACCACCCAGATCGACTCGGTGGTCACGGCGCGGCTCCCGGCCGGCGCGCGCGCGCTGGCATCGCTCGCGCCGGGCGACCGCATCGTGCGCATCAACGACGACACGATCCGCACCTGGGACGACGTGGTGCGGCAGATCGTCAGCGGTCCCGCCGGGCTCAAGTTCCACGTCGCCGGGCGAGCCGAGCCGCTGGTGATCGACCTGGGGCAGGGAGGATTGGCGACGCGCCAGGCCGTGGCGGATGCGCTCGTACCCGAGGTTCCGGTCGTGGTGCAGCGCCTGGAAGAGGGGCGGCCGGCGCTACGCGCCGGGCTCAAACCGGGCGACGTGGTGGTCGCCCTGGACGGGGCGCCGGTACGGTCAGTCGAGCGCTTTCTCGAGCGCATCTGGATCAGCGGGGGACGGCCGATGGCGTTCCAGGTGCAGCGCGGCGACACGCGCCTCTCCTTCACGATCGTGCCCGACACCGCGACCGGGGTCGATCCCCAGTACCCCAAGCGTCCGCGCACCTACGGATTCATCGGAGCGCAGCTAAAACCCGGCGTCACGCGGGTGCGCAAACCGCCGGGCGAGGCGATCGCGAGCGGGTGGCAGGAAACGACGCGCACCGCCGTCATCATCCTCGGCTTCCTCAAGGGGCTTGTCTTGGGTCAGATCTCGGTGCGCGACATCGGCGGACCGATCGGCGTGGCCCAGATGTCGGGCCAGGCGGCCCGACTCGGTCTCGACTGGCTGCTGCGCTTCATGGCGTTCTTCTCGATCAACCTGGCGATCCTCAATCTGCTGCCGATCCCGATCCTGGACGGCGGGCAGGTGGTGTTCCTCGTCGCCGAGGCGGTGCGGCGCAAGCCGCTGCCGCTCGAGCTGCGGCTGCGCCTCACGCAGATCGGGTTCGTGGTGCTGCTCGGCATCATGATCCTCGCCACCTCGAACGACGTGTTGCGCTGGCTGGGGCATGTCTTCAAGCATTAGGCCGGAGCTGGAGGGCTTCGTCGCGGGGCGCGTGAAAGCGGAGCGGTTGGTGATCGCCGTCTCGGCGGCGTACTACCGGGACTCGAGAAACGGGAATCGGGAAACGTTACGCCCCCTGATCGATGTGATCGATCGCGCCTCGCCGGGGATCGTGGAGCTGGGGATCGTGGCGGGCGGGGCGGGGTTCGAGATCAGGCTGGCGGAGCGGCCGTTTCCGAAGGAACACGAATCGGAACTCAAGCGGGCTGCCGAGGCGGTACTCGCGGGAATGGGGAAAGGGGAAACGGGAAAGGTGGAGCCCACGAACGCCACCGGCCTCTGGTCTTGGATCCGCCGCCTGTTCAGCCGCGCGTCACCCTGACCACCAGCGCCGTAACCGACCCAGCAGCCCATCCGCCCCGCCGTCTTTCCCACCGAGGTCGGCGAGCAAATCGGCGGCATCGCGATAGCGGTCGTCGGGATGCTTCGCCAGGCACTTCATCACCACACGCTCGAACCGCTTGGACAGCTCCGGGCGCTTCTTGCGGAGCGACGGGGGCGTGTCCTCCACGTGCATGCGCGCCAGCTCGAACCAGTCGTTCGACGTAAACGGCACCTCCCCCGTCGCCGCCTTGAAGAGCGTCACGCCGAGCGCGTAGAGATCCACGCGCGCGTCGAGCGGGCGACCCTGGGCCTGCTCGGGAGACAGGTACTGCGGCGTCCCGATGGTCATGTTCACGCCGGTGGAGGCGACGTAGCCCGAGAGCGCGCGCGCGATGCCGAAGTCCGAGATCACGGCGCTGCCGTCGGAGTGGAGCAGGATGTTGTCGGGCTTCAGGTCGCGGTGGATCACGCCCTGCGCGTGGGCGAAGCCGAGCCCCTGGGCCACGTCGCCGGCGATGCGGACGATGTCCGCTTCGGGGAGCGGGCCCTCGCGCTGCAATCGCGCGGCGAGCGAATCGGCGCACAGGTCCATCCCGAAGTACACGTAGTTGCCGGAGCGCGCCACGAAGCGGATACGGATGATGTTGGGATGCTTGAGCTGCGCCGCGGTCTCGGCCTCGTTGCGGAAGCGGCGCTCGAACTGGGGGTCGCCGGCGTAGCGCGGCATCAGGACCTTCACGGCGACGGGGGACCCGTCCAGCTCATGGCCGCGGAACACCCAGGCGAAGCCACCCTGGCCGAGCAGCCGCTCCAGGTCGTAGGGGCCGACGGTGCGTCCGACCAGGTCGGTGGGCGGCGGAGGCGCGTGGGTCACGAGGCCTTTACAAATCAGTGCCGGCGGTCTAAGTTACTGCGCTCTCAACAATTAGGGAACTGGAACAGATGTACGACAAGACGACGCCGGTCAGGAAGTACGGGCGGCACGAGGGAGACACGGGGTCAGCCCCGGTCCAGATCGCGCTGCTCACCGAGCGGATCAACAGCCTCACCGACCACTTCCGGGTCCACGCCAAGGACTTTCACGGGCAGCGCGGCCTGTTGCGTATGGTGTCGCAGCGCCGGCGCCTGCTCGAGTACCTGAAGCGCGCCGACCTGGAGCGGTATCGGCAGCTCATCGAAGAGCTGGGTCTCCGCCATTAATACCGCTGGCGTCGCGTTGGGCGCCCCGGAAGAGCACCGGGGCGCCTCGCGCATTTCTTTGTGCTCTAGACAGGCAATATGGTGAAACACGTCGAACGCAATTTCGCCGGCCGTACTCTGAAGCTCGAGGCGGGACGGCTGGCCAAGCAGGCCGCCGGCTCGTGCCTCTTGCAGTTCGGGGAGACGGTGGTGCTGGCGGCGGTGACGGTGTCGGACAACGTCTCGACCCTCCCGTTCTTCCCCCTCACCGTCGAATACCGTGAAAAGAGCTACGCCGCCGGCAAGATCCCGGGCGGCTTCCTGAAGCGCGAGGGTCGCCCCTCCGACGAGGAGATCCTGTCCGCCAGAGTCACCGACCGCTCGGTCCGCCCGCTCTTCCCCGAAGGCTTCAAGAACGAGGTCCAGGTCTTCATCTACGTGCTGTCGGCCGATCAAGAGAACGACGCCGACGTGCTGGGCGTGACGGCGGCCTCCGCGGCGCTCACCATGTCCCAGGTGCCGTGGAACGGTCCCATCGCCGCGGTGCGCGTGGGTCGGGTGGAAGGCGCCTGGATTCTCAATCCCACGTTCCAGCAGCTCGAGTTCTCCGACGTGGACATGGTGGTGTCCGGCTCGGCGGACTCGATCGTGATGGTCGAGGGCGGCGCGCTGGAGCTGACCGAGGCCGAGATCGTCAAGGGCCTCGAAGTGGCGCACAAGGGCATCCGCGAGCTGCTCGAGGCGACGCAGGAGCTCGTCGCCGACATGCGGCAGCCCAAGATGGAGTGGACCAAGGTGGAGCCGCCGGCGGAGCTCGTGAGCCGCGTGAAGCAGCTCGCGGAGGCCCGGGTGTCGGAAGCCCTCAACCTGCCCGAGAAGGCCGAGCGGGCGCAGGCGCTGGCGGCACTCAAGGCGACCATTCAGGACCAGCTCGCGGCTGAGTTCCCCGAGAACGTCAAGGACGTCGCGAACACGATCGAAGAGATCGAGTACCGCACCATGCGGGAGCAGGTGTTGACGCACGGCGAGCGGGTGGACGGGCGCGACCTGGATACCGTGCGGGCGATCAGCTGCGAGGTGGGTGTGCTGCCCCGCACGCATGGCTCGGCGCTGTTCACGCGCGGCCAGACGCAGGCGCTGGTGTCGGTGACGCTCGGCACGACGCGCGACGAGCAGCGCATCGATTCGATCGACGTGGCGCAGGAGACCACCAAGTCGTTCATGCTGCATTACAATTTTCCGCCGTTCTCGACGGGGGAAGTGAAGCCGATCCGCGGGACCTCGCGCCGCGAGGTGGGACACGGGGCGCTCGCCGAGCGGGCGCTGCAGGCGCTGCTGCCGCCGTATGACCAGTTTCCCTATACCCTCCGCATCGTGTCCGACATCCTCGAGTCGAACGGCTCGTCCTCGATGGCGACGGTATGCGGCGGCTCGCTGGCGCTGTTCGACGCGGGCGTGCCGATGACCGCCGCCTGCGCCGGCGTGGCGATGGGCCTGATCAAAGAAGGCAAGCGCGTGGCGGTGCTCACGGACATCCTGGGCACGGAGGATCATCTGGGCGATATGGACTTCAAGGTGGCGGGCACGCGCCAGGGAGTCAGCTCGATCCAGATGGACATCAAGATCGAGGGGCTCGATTTCAGCATCATCAGCCAGGCGCTCGAGAAGGCGAAGCAGGCCCGGCTGCACATCCTCGACATCATGGACCAGGTGATGCCGCAGCCGCGCTCGCAGCTGTCCAAGTACGCGCCGCGCATCATCACGATCCAGATCCGCCCCGACAAGATCGGCGACCTGATCGGGCCGAAAGGTAAGACCATCCGCGGCATCCAGGAGCAGACGGGCGCCGAGATCAACGTGGACGACAACGGCATGGTCACGATCTCCGCGGTGGGCGAAGGCGGCGAGCGGGCGCGCGACATGGTGCAGGCGCTGGTGCAGGAGCCCGAGGTGGGCAAGGTGTACGAGGGCGTCGTGAAGAGCACCACGGCGTTCGGCGCGTTCGTCGAGATCATCCCCGGCGTGGAGGGACTGCTGCATATCTCCGAGCTGCAGCACGGGCGCACGGAGCGCACCGAGGACGTCGTGAAGAAGGGGGACCACGTGCGCGTGAAGCTGCTCGAGGTGGACGAGCGCGGTCGCATGCGGCTCTCCCGGAAGGCCCTGATGGACAAGCCCGAGGCGGCACCGGCGCGCTCGCACTGATGGAGACGGTCCGGCTCGACCGGGACATCTTCCAGACTACCGCGCCCACCGGCGTGATCGTGTTGTCCGAGCGGGTCCCCAGCGTCCGCTCGGCGGCGGTGGGTATCTGGGTGCGGAGCGCCAGCGCCCACGAGCCCCGCCCCAAGATGGGCGTGTCGCACCTGCTCGAGCACATGGTGTTCAAGGGCACGGAGCGGCGCAGCGCGCAGGAGATCGCGCTGGCGCTCGAGTCGCGCGGTGGCTCGCTCGACGCTTACACCTCGCGCGACACCACCGCGTTCCAGGCGCGGGTGCTCGACACCGACCTGCCGCGAGCGCTCGACGTGCTCACCGACCTGGTGCGCAACCCGGTGCTCCGCAGCAACGACCTGGAACTCGAGCGCAACGTGGTGCTCGAGGAGATCAACACCGTCGAGGATACGCCGGACGACCAGGTGTACGATCTCTGCTACCAGACCTTGTGGCCCGAGCATCCCTACGGTTACAAGATCCTGGGCACGCGCGATACGGTCAGCGCCATTTCGACCGGCGACCTGAAGCACTTGCACCAGCGGGCGTACTTCCCCGCCAACTGTGTGATCGCCGCCGCCGGTAATCTCGATCATCAGCGGCTACTCGAAGACTTGGGCAAGCTCGGTTGGCTCGATCAGGCACCGGGCAACGGGCAACGGGCAACGCCTTCCGTTGCTCCGATCCGCCCTGCTGTTCGGGGAGCGGAGGCGCGCCACTCCAAGGACACCGCTCAGACCCACATCGTCTTCGCCACCGACACCGTTCGCTACGCCGATTCCCGCAAGTACGCGCTGCTGGTGCTCGGCAACGTGTTCGGGGGCGGCATGTCGAGCCGGCTGTTCCAACGGATTCGGGAAGAGCTGGGCCTCGCCTATGCGATTTACGCGTTCACGAGCTTCTATCGCGACATGGGTGTGGCGGGCGTGTATGTCGGCACCCAGCCCAAGACCGCGAGCCAGGCCGCGGCGGCGATTCGAGAGGAGTACGGCAAGCTGGCGCGCGAGGCGCTTACCGGCGCGGCGCTCGCCGAGGCGAAACAGCAGACGCAGGGGCAGCTGATGTTGTCGCTGGAGAGTCCCAGCGCCCGGATGTATCGTTTGGCGACCTTTCCCATTTATGGGGAGCAGTATCGCAGTCTGGACGAAGTCATAGCGGCGGTGGCGGGCCTCACGGAAAAAGAGATTGCCGATGTGGCAGCTGAGTTCTTCGCACCTGAACGACAGACGGTGGTTTGGCTTGGACCGGAAGAGCGACGCTAAGACGCTACGTTGTACGACGGTACTCCACTACGTCCCTAGGACGTACGACGTAGCGTCGTAAGGCGTATGACGGAGAAATCATGATTGTTGGGGTGCCCAAAGAGATCAAAACCGCCGAGAACCGTGTGGCGTTGGTGCCCGCGGGGGTCGAGGCGTTGGTGGGCGACGGGCACGCGGTGCTGGTGGAGCAGGGGGCGGGGCTCGGGTCGGGGTTCGGCGATGAGACGTATGGCGCGGTGGGCGCCACGCTCGTGCCCAAGGCCGCGGACGTGTGGGCCCGGGCCGAGATGGTGGTAAAGGTCAAGGAGCCGATCGAGCCCGAGTGGCCGTGCATGCGCAAGGGCCAGGTGGTGTTCACCTACTTCCATTTCGCCGCCTCCGAGCCGCTCACGCGGGCGGTCATCAAGTCCGGCATCATCGCGATCGCGTACGAGACGGTGCAGCTCGCTTCGGGCGAGCTGCCGCTGCTCACGCCGATGAGCGAGGTGGCAGGGCGGATGGCGGTGCAGGAGGGGGCGAAGTACCTCGAGAAAGTCTATGGCGGCAGCGGCATCCTGCTGGGTGGGGTGCCGGGCGTGCTGCCGGCCGAGGTGGTCATCATCGGGGGCGGGGTGGTGGGCACGAACGCCGCGCGCATGGCGGCGGGGCTCGCCGCCCACGTGACGCTGCTCGACCTCTCGCTCGACCGCCTGCGCTACCTGTCCGATGTGCTCCCGCCCAATGTCGATCTCCTCTACTCGAACCGTCACAACCTGCTGGAGCAGCTGCGCAAGGCCGATCTGGTGATCGGGGCGGTGCTGTTGCCCGGCGCTAAGGCGCCCAAGCTGGTGCGGCGGGAAGATCTCAAACTGATGAAGCCGGGCTCGGTGATCGTCGATGTCGCGGTGGATCAAGGCGGGTGCATCGAGACCAGCAAGCCGACCACGCACGAGAACCCCGTCTACCTGGTGGATGGGATCATTCACTATGCGGTGGCGAACATGCCGGGCGGTGTGCCGCGCACCTCCACCCTGGCGCTCACCAACGCGACGTTCCCCTATGCCAAGCGGCTGGCGCGGGGCGGCTGGAAGCAGGCGTGCCGCGACGACCCGGCGCTGTTCCAGGGATTGAACGTGATCGAGGGGAGCGTGGTCTATCCGGCGGTGGCCGAGTCGTTCGGGCTGTCGTTGGTGAACGCGAGGCAGCTGGTATGACCCCTATCGTCTCGGCACTCATGCTCCTGCTCCAGACCCAGGCGACGAGCGCCGAGCTGGGTTATCGCTTCACGCTGCCGAGCGGGTTCGCGGTGTTTCCCGAGGGACGTGGGCAGAAGGATATGGTGGACTGTTGGAGCGAGGCGACGCCGGTGTCGGCGCATGGCGCGATGATTCTCTGCGTGCAGCGCATGCACGGCGTGTTGCCGCGGGACGCGATGAAGCCGGAGGATGTGCCCGCGACCACGCAGCTCGTGAGCTTCAAGTGGAAGGAGTTCGACCTCCAGGGCCTGCGGTCGCTGGTCTCGCAGGCGGGCGAGCAGGTGTTCGTGCTGGTGACGCAGGTGCCGCTGCGGGGCGAGGCGGTGCAGCTGCTCTTGAGCGGGCCGGCCGATCAGGAGACGCGGGGCCAGTCGCTCATGACCCAGACACTGGCGTCGCTCGAGGGCGAGAGCAACTGGCTCACCGCGAGCGAGCGTGCGGGGCGCCTCGGCACGGCGGCGGGGTGGTGGATCGGCATCGCCGTGGCGGTGACCGCGGTGCTCGTGTGGCGCAAGCGGCGGCAAGCCCGGGCGGGTTGACCCGGGCGTGACCAGGCGCGCGCCGGTTGTCCAGGTCCGGCGGCTGCCGCATCACGACGGATTGCCGTTGCCCAGCCGGCAGACCGCCGGGTCCGCCGGGTACGACGTGGCGAGCGCGGAGGGGGAGTTCACGTTGCAGCCGCTCGAGCGCCGACTGGTGCGCACCGGGTTGGCGTTGGCGATTCCCGCCGGATACGAAGCCCAAGTGCGGCCCCGCTCGGGGCTGGCGGTGAAGCATGGACTGACCCTGCCGAACGCTCCGGCCACGATCGATTCGGATTACCGCGGCGAGCTCATGATTCCCATGATCAATTTGGGCACCGAGCCCGTGGTGGTGGCGCGGGGGACGCGCATCGCGCAGCTCGTGTTTCAGCGGGTGGAGGTGGTGGAGCTCGAGGAGGTGGTGGAGCTGCCGCCGAGCGCGCGCGGTGGGGGCGGGTTTGGGAGCACGGGGGTGTGACCAACCCCGGCCAACTCGGGTATCCTCTCTCGAAGGGATCCCGTATGCCTGAGCCACGTCACTGCGCGCTGGTCTGCGTGTTATGCGCATTCCTATAATCGCGGCGGTACTCACGCTGTCGGTCACTGCGTGCGGTCATGAGTGCCTTCAGGCACCGTGTCCACTGCCCATCGCCCTGGCCGTGGAGGTGACCTCTGCGAATTCGGGAGCGGGCGTGGTCGCCTCTGTGGCGGTCACGGGCCCGTTTCAGTCTACTGTACCATGCGACTCCAGCTGCAGAATCCCCGGTTACGCTGGCACGTACACTCTCAATGTGACCGCCTCTGGCTACCAAAGCGCGGAACGCACAGTCCTCGTTCACGGGACCAGTCCTGCCTGCGGGTGCGCGTCAGCGGAGACGGAGGACGTCGTGTTCGCCCTCACGCCGACTCCCTAGATTTGCGCTCGCCCGCGCGGGAGCGCCCCTGAACATCCTGTCGCCGATTACTTAACCGAGGCAGAAGCATGAAGAACGTTGCGAACTCCCGATTCGCCATCAAGAGCTGGGACGAGAAGCCGTATAGTGAGGGCAAGGACCTACCAAAGCTGACGCGAGCCGCTGTCACGAAGACGTTCACGGGCGACATCGCCGGCGAGGGCCATGTCGAGTACTTGATGATGTACCGTAGCGACGGCTCGGCCACGTTCGTCGGCCTTGAGCGGGTCGTCGGGCACGTTGCAGGGAAAGCCGGCAGCTTTGTGCTGCAACGCACCGGCGCGTTCGAGAACGGGGTGGCGAAGGAGTCCTATTTCGTGATCCCGGGCTCCGGCACCGGAGAGCTTCGGGGCCTGCGCGGCGAGGGCACATCGGCTGTGGGGCACGGGACTGAGCACCCTCTAACGCTGAACTACGAGTTGGGGTGAGCGCGATCCGTTACAGGGCGGCCGCACTGAACGGGGTCATTGTCTGCGTGGAGGTTCTTGACCGTGATAGCGTCGGCGATAAGCTGCACGCTCTATTACCGTAGGCTCCAGTCGCGTGCAGCCTAACAAGCGCTTGAAGCTGGCGGCGCTGCTCTTAAAGGAAGCGTTATGTTGCCTGACGTTCGAGACGTTCGCCGCAGCTTAAGCGCGATCCGTTAGGCCGCCCCCGAGAGCATACGATGCACTCGTTAAAGCTCAATTCCCGGTTCGGTCTTCTTGCTTCCGTTCTCACCGTCGTGGCCTGCAAAGCTTATCAAATGCCGAGTTCGAGCATGGAGCCCACCGTCTTGGCTGGGGACTACGTCCTCGCCCTGAGCAAGGTGAGATCCCCTGCACGAGAGGAAGTCGTCATCTATAACCTCAAGGGACTCCCATATGTGAAACGGGTGCTTGGGTTACCGGGCGACACTTTGTCGATGCGCGACGGGGTTCTCGTTGTGAATGGACAGCCAGTCGTGGAGCCCTACGCTTCGCACCGGACCGAGACCGCTCGTGTGGACTCGGCGTTCACGTGGCAACGCCGCTTTCTAGAGCGCGAACGGGACTCGACGATGTATCATCCAACGCTCACGGCGTGGGGTCCCATTGTGGTTCCTCCTGACAATTATTTCGTATTGGGCGACAATCGAGGCGAGAGTGCCGACAGCAGGTATACAGGATTCGTGCGCAGGGCCGAGATCTTCGCGCGCCCTATGTTCATTTACTTCTCGCGTGATCGCCAAAGTGGCAAGATTAGGTGGGATCGAATTGGAATACGCCTGAGGGATAGCACCTAGGCGCGGGGGCGGCCTAACATGCGCTTGAAGCTGTCGGGCCTGCTCTCAAAGGAATCGGCCGTTGGCTAGCCTGGCCGTCGCCGCGGGGCGGGCCGGTCCCTTGCGCCCGCGCGCACGCTGCCCGCAGCTTAAGCGCGATTCGTTAGGCTGCCCCGACAAGTCGGAGGACTACGTGCAGAACTCGAAACGCATCGCTGGCCTCCTTGGCCCGACGCTCGTGGCGATGCTCATCTCCGAATTTCCGCTTGTCCAACCGCACCTTTATGACGCCCAGATCCCACCGGTCGTCTATCTCTCCGGAACCCTGATGTTCGTCGGTGGGCTCGCGATCGTCCGGGCGCACAACCACTGGGCACGTGACTGGACCGTCCTGGTAACGCTGTCTGGTTGGTTTGGTCTGGTGCTTGGTCTGTTTCGCATGTTCGCAGCGGGCTTCTACCAAAGGGGCTCGGCGAGCGCCAGCGCCACGCTGTTCATGGTCTTGGAGGGCATCCTCCTAATCATTGGGCTCATCATGACGTTCAAGGCATACGCCCCCGATCGGGCCTAGCATGCCTGCTTCGTGACTCGACCGGGGGCAGCCTAACCAGCGCTTGAAGGTGGCGGGCGGTGATCGCTTTAAAGGAAGCGGACTGTTGTGCCCCTGGCGGGGCACGGCCTTCGGCCGCCACCCTTGCGCCAGCCAGCGAGTCGCCCGCAGCTTAAGCGCGATCCGTTAGGCAGCACGCGTGATGCGCACCCTATCAGCTGTGGCCACTCTGACCTGCCTCCTCGCGTGTCGTTCCCGCACCGAACACGTGGCGTCGGCTTTCTCACAGGTTCCGTTCCAGCCAGCGCCTCCATACGACTCCCTTGCCGATACTAGCCGCTGGCTTACATGGCGCACTCCCGACTTCACACTTCATTACCCCAAACGCGCCTCGGTCCTTCCGGACACGGATCGCTTCTCCGATCACATTGGCAGTGCGTTGGTGTGGCGGTTCTCGCAGATGCAATGGCTCCGCCTTGCTGTCGCGCGACTCCCCGGGGGTCCCGCATCTCGATTTGTGGCATTCGTGGACAGCATCCGACGGTCGCGCAACGCATCCCTCAATCCTGACTGGCGCATGGCCCCGGCTTCGGCGCTTCAGGTGAGCCACTACTCTGCGCTTGAGCTGCGGCCGGATTGTGGCGACTGTGACGCCCACGAGATTTATGTCGCGCTGCCGCAAACGCGCCTCGTCTTCAGCTTCAGTCTTGAGCAAGGGCTCAAATACACGTACACCCAACAGGAGCGGCTCTACCGCCTTATCCTTACCACGCTTAGTGAGCCGATCCCGTGAGCGACGCGTGCTGCCTAACATGCGCTTGCAGCTGGCGGCGCCCGCCTGTCAGGGTAGAATTCCATTTGTCATGAACCACTCCAGGCGCTGCAGCTGAAGCGCGATCCGTTAGGCAGCGGCAACTCATAATGCCTCGTCGCCTACCTGGCCTGACGGCGCTGAGTGCCTTCTTCGCAGTCGGCGCAATCATCGCCATGCTCACGAGCATCGCCCTATTGGCTCCTGGGAGCGCCTTAGGGCCCGTCTGGCGGCTCAACCCGCACGCGCAAGGTGCCTTCCGGGCCATGGGGTCCTGGGCCATCGCGCTCATGCTGGCCGTGGCGGCGGCATGTGCCCTGTCCGCCGTGGGCCTCTGGCTCCGAGCTCGCTGGGGCCACCGTCTCGCGGTGGCACTCCTCGTCATCAATTTCTTCGGAGATGCGACGAACGCGTTCGTGCGGGGCGACCTCCGGACCCTCATCGGCCTGCCGATCGCCGCGGGGCTCATTGTCTATCTGCTGAGCCCCAGGGTGCGGGACCACTTTACGGCGACCCATGCCGCTGCCTAACAAGCGCTTGAAGCTGGCGGGCGCTCTTGTGGGAAGAATTGCGTTCCCTCGCTGGCCCGCCTTTTGTCTGCCGTTCCGCCGCCTTGCGCCCGCGGGCACAGCGCCCGCAGCTTAAGCGCGATCCGTTAGGCAACCCCGCAACCCGGTTTCCCATGCTACCTGTTGACCCATCGGTTGGGCGCGCCCGCTACAACGAAGATGGGTACTGCCTTCGGATCTCGTGGCCGCCCCAGCGTTCCCTGTTCGGGGGGTTGTTCATAACAGCTTGGCTCGGCGGATGGTTCTTCGGTGAGAAATCCGCCATCCATGAGCTCACGAAGGGCCCGGCCCAGAATGATCGTGGTTTCTTGACCTTCTGGCTCGTCGCTTGGACGATTGGTGGCGCAGCTGCAGCCCTTTCTCTGATCTGGATGATGTTCGGGCGGGAAATAGTATCTGTCGGGCCAGACGGGCTTACCCTTCGGCGACAGATCTTCGGCCTCGGGATTACTCGTACGTACGATCCTCAGCACGTAACCCGCTTGCGGGTCGAACCAAGGCCGACCGATGCATTCGCGCTGCGGACGCGGGGCCTCGGCTGGGGCATCGGAGATGGCTCAGTGGCTTTCGACTATGGGGCCAAGACAGTCCGATGTGGAGGCGCTCTTGATGAAGCTGAGGCGCGGATCGTCGTCGCGCGGCTCATTCAGCGCGACCGCCGGTTGTCCACAGAGGGGGCTGCCTAACATGCGCTTGAAGCTGGCGGGCGATGATCGCTTTAAGGGAAGCAGAGTGTTGTGCGCTGGCGCGCACGAACTATCGTTCAACGACACAGCGCCCTGCGGGCGAGTCGCCCGCAGCTTAAGCGCGATCCGTTAGGCGGCGCTAATGCGTCAGCTAGTCGTCTGGGTCGTCATCGTTCTCACGCTTGCAAAATGTTCGGACGGGCCCACTGCGCCGCCGGGGCCATTTCGACTTACCATCCTGACCGCCACCGGCTCGTCCAGTCCCGTCTACAACGGCATCACATACCAGAGCTACGCATACGACATCAACGCGACCGGCCAAATCGTTGGGAAGGCAGAAACCCCTGAGCCAGGCGACGCCTTCTATCCCGCGTTGTGGCCGACGGGCGGAGGAGGAGCGGCGATCCGGTTGGAGTCAAACGGGAACGGCTTCGACATGGCCTTTGGCATCAATGGACAAGGCCAGGCGGTCGGCCAGGGATCCTGTGGCGGCCTTGGTATGGCGTGCTTCTGGGACGGGCATCAGGTCACGAACCTGGGCTGGCTGGACTACGCCGTTTATGATGGCCATGGCCAACCACTCGCGATCAACGACAGCGGCGTCGCGGTCGGGTGGGCGGACGCCGCACCGGACGGCTTTGACCACGCCGTCATGTGGCGCAATGGCGTCGCAAGCGACCTCGGCACCCTAGGAGGTCTCCAGAGTGAGGCGCTGAACATCAACAATCACGGTCTCATTGTGGGATGGTCCCGCATCCGGCGGCCCGATTCTTCACTCGCGTTGGATCGGCATGCCTTTGTCTGGCAGAATGGCTCGATGACGGATCTCGATCCCGGGCAGGACGAGGAAACCATCGCGTACGCGATCAATGACAGTGGCGTGATCGCAGGCCGTCTGGGCGGCACGGCAGGCAGAGCAGTCATCTGGCAAAACGGAAAGATGAGTTTCCTGCCTGGTGCCGAGCCCAGCCAGGCGTTTGGCATCAATAACGGGGGTGAAGTCGTCGGGACGTACATTCCGAGTGGAACGACATTCCATGCGGCTCTGTGGCGGGATGGCGTGCGCTACGATCTGAACGACGTCGTGGGGGACCCTCGGTTGGGTCTCCATTGGGCGAACGCGATCAACGACGCTGGACAGATCGTCGGTTTCGGCGTGTGGAAAAGTGACCCGACCCGCGAGGTCGCCTTCTTGCTGACGCCGACTGGTACCCACTGAAGGGCGCATCCATCACAATTGGGCGCCGCCTAACACGCGCTTGAAGCTGACGGCGCGCGTAGATTAAGGAATGAATCTTTCTTCAGCGCGCCGCAGCTTAAGCGCATTCCGTTAGGCGGCATCCACGTCCCGCTGATCGCCGCGCAGCAACATGGGAGCACTGGCACCTGCCCATGTTCCCTAAGCATGCTTAATCAACATGGTGGCGGCGCACGCATCAGATTCGATAGACAAACGTATTCACGGAGGGCCCTAATAATGACACGCTGGCTCATTGGGCTCGGCGCTGGTCTGTTCGTGTTGGGGGCGATGGGAATGCGGACGAGGCCAGAGAGAGGTACTTGGGAATACCTTGTCTGGGATCGCACCGACAAGTCCGGGATCGACACCAAGAAGTTTCCCGTTCAACTGGACTCTCTCGGGTCGCAAGGTTGGGAGCTCGTGCAAATAGCCATCTGGCCGATGCAGGGCGGCGGAATCGTGATTCTGAAACGGAGAGCCCAATAGCAACCACGGCAGGGCCCTTCTCGCCATTCATTCAATTGCGGCCGCCACGGATGCCGCCTAACAAGCGCTTGAAGCTGGCGGGCGCTCACAAGTAGGGAGGAATTGCGTTCCCTCGCCGGCCACCCTTCTTGTCTGCGGCT
Organism: Gemmatimonadales bacterium; assembly: GCA_036522815.1. Lineage (GTDB taxonomy): Bacteria > Gemmatimonadota > Gemmatimonadetes > Gemmatimonadales > GWC2-71-9 > AG41. The sequence continues at coordinate 21,118 of DATDFC010000118.1, forward strand.
CCACCGCCTTGCGCCTGCGGGCCTTGCGCCCGCAGCTTAAGCGTGATCCGTTAGGCGGCGACCCGGCTTCGACCCATGAACCTCGACGACCTTCCGGCACACGTTAACCAGTCGGTACGCCTGACATTCGAGGACGGAGAGATCGTTGATGCATTGTTGCTGGGGGTGGACCTGAATCGCGATCGTGACTTGACTTATGAAGTCCGCCGCATCGTGCGTGCTGCGTCTCCTCCGACTCGTGGCACGGCGATCGGGGCGACCGTGATCGCTCAAGTTCATGACCTCTCATCGTGCGTGCCGGTCATCGAATGAGCCGCTGCCTAACAAGCGCTTGAAGCTGGCAGCGCCTGCTGTCAAAGGAAGCGTTATGTTTGTGATCATTCGAGTTGCGCGCCGCAGCTTAAGCGCGGTCCGTTAGGCAGCGCGGACGTGGACCTTGCCATAAACACGACCTTCTACCATCTCGTTGGGCAGAGGTATGCATCGTTGCGCGTCCGCGACACCGCGACCGGCACGACCGGGATTGCCTCTTTGCACAAACCTCTCATAGGTTGAAACGATAGTTTGCTCCCCCGTGCCAGGAGGATTCATGCGCTCGGCTTCCCTGTTGCTCGTCGCGACCAGTCTCGCGTCTTCGTCGCTCCTCGCGCAACAACCGCCGAAACTCGCTCCCTTTGCTCTCGCTGTCGGTCCGGCCTGGAGTGCCCAGCTCACCGGCCTGCATTTCCGCGCGGAGTACTATCTCATCCGCGACCGCTGGTTCGGCCTTCAGGTGGATGCGGGCGGTTTGTGGACTCCAACGCAGACCCGTTCCGTTCCCTCCATCCTCTATGGGGATGGCGGACGCTATGAGGGCGTGGCCCAAGCCGCCGATCTCCATTTCGGGTTCGCCGCCATCCTTACCCCATGGCCCCGCGCGCGCATCTCACCGTACCTCGTCACCGGCGTGGCAGCGGTGCAATCATGGAGCACCGGCCAGGGCGACTACCGCAATGCCGACGGTTCCTTAGCCCAGCCCGTCCCGCGACACTCCTTTACGCGCGGCGACTTCGTTGCCGTTACTGGCTTCGGACTTCGCGGACGTGTCGGCAGTCATCCGATTCAGCTTGAGCTCCGTCGCTACGGAGGCACGAACGCCTTCACGCTCGGTACCGCCCTCCGCTTCTAGCGGCCGCGCTGCCTAACAAGCGCTTGAAGCTGGCGGGCGGTGATCGCCTTAAGGGAAGCGGAGTGTTTGCGCCCTGGCGGACCGCGGACTGTCGTCCAACGACCTTGCGCCAGCGGGCGAGTCGCCCGCAGCTTAAGCGCGATCCGTTAGGCAGATACTGCCGGAGGATGCAGTCCATGACTGAACACGACACCGTAGCCTGGCGCTGCCGTCTGCTGGCGGCGGCGGCTTGGATCGTTACGGCGGGGTGGTTCTACTTCGTTCTAGTCCTAGCTTGGGGCGGTATGCTCCCTTCCCTTGTCTTATGGGTTCCCATCGCGTTTCTGCTGGCCCGGCAAACGCGTCGCTGGCTCACGGGAGCTGACCGTCGTGGAACGGGGACCGGTCTGCTCATTGTCGCCCCGCTGGCGGTGCTCGCGGTCGCCATTGTGTTTCCCGTACAGTCATCGGATTGACGGCAGCGCCTTGCCTGGATACTGTTGTACGCGACGGTGGGAATCTCAGGGCTCGGAGTTGCAGTAAGTCTCTTGGGTGGATTCGGACGAGCGAGTTCAAATCGAGCACCATCTGCCTAACATGCGCTTGCAGCTGGCGGGCGCGATCGTTTTAATGGAGACTGTTGGGTCGTGCCCTGGCGGGCACGAGGTTTCGTCCACTGTTGACTGCGCAGGCGCGCCAGTCGCCCGCAGCTGAAGCGCGATCCGTTAGGCCGACGGGCGCAGAAAAAGACGAGCGCGCGGAAAGTACGCATCGGCGTCCATTCACAACTCAATCGGCAAGCCTTACACAGAATGAAGCGTGTATCACTGGTCGGTACTGTGCACGCGGAGGCCGGCTTCGCCAGTGTCTATGAGTTGTTGGCTATCCTGGAGCGGATCAAACCAGAAGTAATCTTTCTGGAGATTCCTTCTGCGGCTTTCGACGACTATTTCACCGGAACCCGCGGGGGCCTTGAATCCTCCGCGGTTCGGCGATATCGCGAGATTCATAACGTTGACTTGGTTCCAGTGGACCTACCTACACCAGAGCCCGACTTTTTCAAGAATAGTCAGGATCTGCACGAGCGAATCGAGAAAAGAAGTCCTGAGTACTGTCGATTGATGGATTGCCACAGCCAAAACGTGCGTGCGTATGGATTTGCCTATCTGAATAGCGAACACTGCAGCACACATTGGTCCAAACTTCGTGAAGCGATGCTAACTGCAATCGAAGAGGTCGCCGATCGCGGGCTCGCTGAGCTCTACGAATTATGGGTTGCAACGAATGAGCACCGTGACAAGGAAATGATGAAGAGAATAGGCGAATATTGCAGGAAGACCTCGTTTAGCAAAGGTGCTTTTCTGGTGGGTGCTGCACACAGGCAATCAATAATCGACAAAGCACGAGGGCAACGCGGTGCTGTGTCTGCCACAATCCAGTGGGATTTAGCCGGATTCTTAACGACGAACCTTGACACGGTAAGATGAGCGAGCGGCAGCGGCATAACGAGCAGTTGCTGCTGACGGCGCGACACCGATAGGCCGCAGGTGAACGCTCCGCAGAAGTCTCAGGGCTACGCGCTATTTTGGAAAGGGAAATATTGGGGTTCCCTCACCACGGGACAGCTCCGCCCTGACGGAACGCATGACTTGTACCTGGGCGTCGCCGGGCATGACACTCACGAACACGTTTGGGTCAAGGTCACGCCCGAAGGTCTGGGCGCAATTGGTTCTCGGCTCAAGGACCGGGGCAAGCACATCGGCGGTGGCTCGAGTCCGTCCTTCACGACCCAGGCAGTTGCTCGGGTGAACCTTCGAGCGGATCAAGCGGGGAATGTCGTCACCGCCCTCGCTGACGTCTTTTCAGGCAGCGTAATCTCCGCCGCTCCGCTGGCCACCACTCGCGACAGCAGCAAGCGTCAGCCGGTCAGAATCAATCTCACGGTGCCAGACGCGGCTCGCAGCGTCGACTGTGAGTTTGCAGTAGTTCAGCGTGCCTCAGTTGGCGAGTCTTCCAACTCAACATCTGGCCCGGTCTTCCTACCGTTCAGTGATCCAAGTCCACTCGGAATGACCGTTCAAGTGAGGAAATGGAGTACCAGTGAGCCCGCGGCCTAACAAGCGCTTGAAGCTGCCGGGCGGTGATCGCCTAAAGGGAAGCGGAGTGTTGTAGCGCTGGCGCGCACGAACTATCGTTCAACGGCACGGCGCGCGGCGGGCAAGTCGCCCGCAGCTTAAGCGCGATCCGTTAGGCCGCGGTTGTCCTACGATGAAGACCATAGAAGACATTCGTAACGAACTCGCAGCTATCGCCGCCGAGCTGCGTGCCGAGGACGCAGGTGCTGCAAATGACCTCGATCAGCTCAATAACACGTTCTATACCACTACCACCGAATACCTGGTCGAGATGATGGGTCTGATTCAACGCTTGCAGGGGCGGGGAGGTTCTCCGGCGCGGTTCGGCGGGTTAGGACGGTTCGGTGGTGCAGGGGGCGAGTCCCCGCTGGGCGTCAGGATTGGCCTCGAGCGATCACCGGTGGGCGCCCGGCGTGCCTCCAGCAGTGCAGGGATCGGCCTTGGGCGTTGCGCTCCGGTTTCCGACCGGGTGATGGTCAGCGCCCTCTCATGGCCCTGCCGCAGGGTGAGTCCCGTGGCGGTGAGCGTGGGCGAGCATCGGCCTAACAAGCGCTTGAAGCTGCCGGGCGCTCAAGTGGGAAGAATTGCGTTCACCCGCCTGCAAGCTTCATCGGCGGTTCACCTGCCTTGCGCCGGCGACCATTGCGCCCGCAGCTTAAGCGCTGTCCGTTAGGCTGCAGCCAGGTTTACACGAAACGATGCGCATGATTTCAGCCTCGTGCGGCTTGGTAGTTCTCGCCTGCACGCTAACGGCCTCTGCCTCCGCTCAGACGCGCGCTGCAGTTGACGCTGCGGATCCATTGCGACGCTGTGCCATTGCGCGCGACTCCGCCGAGCCCGCCGATCAATTTGCGGTCCGCTGCGCCGAGCGTTTCGTGGTCGAGCAGGGCTACACTGAGCTGTCTGGCCTCACCGACACAACTCTCATTGTTCCTGAGGGCATCGAGTGGAGTTCGTCAAAGGCGGGATGGCGCTCTCAACGTCATGGTTCCCTCGAGCCCCGGGCTGTAGGCGTCTGCACGGACCACAAGGACTATCCGTATACCGTCGTCTTCCACTATAGGAAGGCGCGCGGGGCACGGGGTGTAACCTTGGATACGGCCTTCGGCTCCCTTCGCATGCAACATCGGGACTTCCGTCTTGACGCGGTGGCGAAACGACTCTACGGGTGCCGACCCGTCACAAATAGGCAATAGCACGGTGCGACTTGCTGGAGCCTAACATGCGCTTGAAGCTGGCGGGCGCTGATGGCTTTAATGGAAGCGGAGTGTTTGCGCCCTGGCGGCCGCAGACGTTCGCCCACTACTCTTGCGCCGGCGAGCGGGTCGCCCGCAGCTTAAGCGCGATCCGTTAGGCGGCTCGGCTAAGCATGCGCCCACTCGCGATAGCTGTATCACTACTCGTCGCTGGGTGCGACCCCGGTTGGACGTATCATGTGGCAACCGATCGAATGCCCCCCGTTCCGACAGCCCCTACGCCGGCCGACTCGGCGCCTTTGTCCCTAGAACTTCTGGAGGCGCGACTCTTCTCACTCGGACTGCACGTCCGGGTGGCGATCCTGAACGCATCGACGCACGGTCTCACCCTAGACTCTGCCTCGCTGGGAGTACTTGATCGCGATAGCAGGCCCCTCCCGCTCGCTCTCGTTGGCGGCTGTGCCATCGGATATCCGAAGGCCCACCTGTCGACGTGCAGTCCCTGGGGCGATTTCTCGGTCCACCCGACGACCCGATTCTTTCGCCCTAACCCAACTCTTCAGGAACTCACGGTTCGAGTGGAGGCTACGACACAGGTGGGCAAACACCTCACGCTAACGCTTCCTCTAACCTGGGATAGATGATCGAAATGCCGAAGCCGAGCCGCCTAACATACGCTTGAAGGTGTCGGGCCTGCTCTTAAAGGAATCGGCCGTTGCCTCGCCGGGCTCGCCTCCGCGCGGGCGGCCGGTCCCTTGCGCCCGCGAGCACGCCGCCCGCAGCTTAAGCGCGATCCGTTAGGCAGAACGCGCGGGCACTATGTCACCTTTCGGTACGCCTGAAACGAATCCAGTCGTGCGAGGACCCCACCTCTTTCTCCGGCGCCCCCGACAACGGGCCAAGTGCGCCCGGCCGGCCGCGGGGCTGAGTATGCCACGCAAGGACGTGACAGATGAAGGCGATAGTGGTGACGGACCAGGCTGCGGGAACGGCCAGGATGAAGCTGGTGGAGCGGCCCGAGCCGCAGCCATCGATCAGCGACGTTGTCGTTCAGGTTTATGCCTCGGGATTCGTTAACACTGAGCTGGGTTGGCCTTCGACCTGGACCGATCGCCTCGACCGTGACCGAACGCCCTCGATCCCCGGGCACGAGCTGGCCGGAGTGGTCACCGCCCTTGGTTATGGCACCACGGGGCTCTCGGTCGGACAGCGGGTGTTCGGCCTCACGGACTGGTATCGCGACGGCACCCTGGCCGAGTACGCGGCCGTCGAAGCACGCAACCTCGCGCCGCTGCCGGGCGACGTCGACTTCACGGTGGGCGCGAGCCTGCCGATCTCGGGCCTCACTGCGTGGCAGGGACTGTTCGAGCACGGCCGCCTTCGGGCAGGGCAGAGCGTCATCGCGCACGGCGCGGCCGGCGCAGTCGGGTCAATGGTGACGCAACTCGCACGCTTGGCGGGCGCGTACGTCATCGGCACCGGACGCGCCGCCGATCGTCAGAAGGCGCTCGACTTCGGCGCGAACGAATTCATCGACCTCGACACCGAGGTCCTGGAAGACGTCGGCGGAGTCGATCTCGTGTTCGATCTCATTGGCGGCGACATCGGGAAGCGGTCCGCGCGCCTGGTTCGAGCCGGAGGAACGCTCGTGTCCATCGTCGGACCGGTCGAGGCGCGGCCCGCCGACGGCTTGGCGGTCGACTTCGTCGTCGAATCCGATCGCCCCCAACTGAGCGAGATCGTTCAGCGAGTGCGGGACGGACGGCTGCGCACGAACATCGGCACCGTCTCCGCCCTCGACGATGCCGTCGCTGCCTTCAACTCGACCGAACGACGCCCGGGGAAGACGATCATCCGCGTTCATCTGTGAGGATACAGGGAAGGCTCGGTATCGTCGCGCGTCTGCGTAACAAGCGGCTGGAGCTGACGCCGCCCGTCGTATGTAGAATTGCTTTTGTGAACAACACAGCACGGCGGCGCAGCTCAGCCGCTTCTCGTTAGACGGCCCCCACGCCCTTCGTTCGCCACGCCGTTTTCATCGTTTCGTAATCTGTGCCATACGTGCGGTCCATCGCGGCTTTCTAGCATTGGTGAAGCACGTCACACGAGGATCCAATGTTCGGATCGCGCGTCATCCAGTTGGCGAGTATGGGGTGGTCTCTCTCGGTTGTTGCTCTCGTGCTGAAATCAGGGCTGCTAGTGGCGCTCGTCGCACCTCCCGACGGCAAACAAGACCCTCTGAGTGTCTCGATCCCGGTGCTCAAGCAGTCAGAGGTTTTCAAGGCAGCCGCAGTCGGCGAAGCCGGCATCACACCCAATGAAGTGTTGGCTTGGCGCGTGATTTTCAACAGTCCAGATCGATATTCGGTCTTTCGCGACCTCCTTGCCACAGGTTCAACGTCTGGACGGTTGTACGCGTTAGCCAGGCTGTGGTTCGGAAACGCCGATGAGTTTGTAGCTGGCGCCAAGAAGCTGCGCACGGAGGGCGGCATGATTACCACTGTTAGAGGCTGCATCGTCAGCTCGGAGTCACTTGGCGGGTTGATCGACGAAATTGCGGCGGGCGACTGGAGCCGGGAGTTTCTGGCAGCAGGTCGGGTGATAATGGTACGGTAGGGCCGTCTAACACGCGCTTGAAGCTGGCGGCGCGCGTAGATTAAGGAATGAATCGTTTTTTAGCGCGCGGCAGCTTAAGCGCGATCCGTTAGGCGCACGCCAAACACCTGGTAGGTCATGTCTCGTGCCAGCCAGCTCGAGCTTCCGAACCTTTGTCATCGACCAGCTGAGTCGCGTGATCCCACGCGTCCGCGCCCGGAGCATGTTCGGCGGTGTCGGCATCTACGCGAGCGATCGCTTTTTCGCCCTGATCGCCGATGACACGCTCTACTTGAAGGTGGATGAGTCCAATCGCCCGGACTTCGAGACGCGCGGCATGGGCCCATTCCGACCGTACGGTGAGCATGGGGAGGTCATGCAGTATTACGAGGTGCCCGCCGAGCTCCTCGACGACCCGGAGGCACTGCGCCCGTGGGCTGAGAAGGCGATCGCTGCGGCAGGGCGGAAGAAGGTCAAGCGTTCGGGTCGCGGCGGCGCCTAACATGCGCTTGAAGCTGCCGGCCGCTCACAAGTGGGCAGAATTGCGTTCTCTCGCCCGTCAGCCTCGTCGGCGGCTCGATCCCCTTGCGCCGGCGCTCATTGCGCCCGCAGCCTAAGCGCGATCCGTTAGGCGGCGTGCGCCGACCATGAAGCCAGATTGGGTCGGTTGGATCGTTGCGAGCGTACTTGCACTGTTGGGCGCTTGGATAATCATCTTCAACTACGCGACAGTCATCAGGTGGTATCGCCACCGTGCGGCCTCGTCTCGCAGGCGAGCAGCACCGGCGTATGACGGTTAGCTTGAGGGTGACCCGTCCGATTCTGAGCACTCTTCACAAGAGGAGAACATGTCATCTCACGGAGGTTCGGTTCCTTGCCAGACCGGTCCCATTCTGGTCGGCATCCTCTTCGCGCTCGTCACGCCGCTTATCGGACAAGGGACGCCAGGCCACTTCTATCACGTCAATTACTATCAGGTCCAACAAGGCCAGGAGAAGGTATACGACTCCGCCCTCGCGCACGTCGTCTCCCCGGTGTTCGACGAAATGGTGAAGCGCAAAGCCGCCGTATCATACCTGTTGCTGAAAAAGGTCGCCGGCTCTGGCGACTACACCCATCTCGTGATTGTCGAGGTGGCAAAGCCATCTGCTGCTGAGGGCAGTTTTCAGCAGCAACTGGACGCAGCGTCGCAAGCGACGTTGCATCGGTCCTGGAACGATGCGACTGCGGGATTCCCGGAGCTGCGGCGCTTCGTCCACGCCGAGCAGTACACGACCGTGGGCCAAGGGCACTGAGATACGCAGCGCATCGGCAAGGTCGGGTATCGAGCTCAAGGCGAGTCCCGATGCGCCGTGCCCGGGCGCATCGAAGAGCGATGGCCTCGCGCAGCCCGCGGGACCCGAGGGTGGCGCGGTAGGCGTGGGTTCCGTAGTGATCGACTTGGGGTGTCTGGCAATGGTAGTGGACGCAGAGATATGGCAGCAGCTATTGAGGAAGTGAAGGGCACGCCGCCTAACAAGCGCTTGAAGCTGACGGGCGGTGACCGCTTTAAGGGAAGCGGAGTGTTGTGCCCCTAGCGGGGCACGGACTGCGTCCGCCACCCTTGCGCCAGCGGGCGGGTCGCCCGCAGCTTAAGCTGCGATCCGTTAGGCAGCGTGCCTCGCCTCGTGGAATACACTCTGTGCTCTTTGTGTCAGGTGTAGTCACCCGAATCGGCCGGTTCCTGATCGCGGCTACGCTCTGGACGGGACGGGGCGTCCCGGCTCAGGCACAGGACTCGCTGCGACTAGGGGCACCGTCCGGACTGCAGCTCTTGGTCGATGAGCACAATACCGCGCCCACGCTGCGCGTGGTATTGCCAGGTCGCCCCGCATCGGACTCCTCCATCAAGGTTCTGTTTCCGGAGCACGTGACAGCGGTGCGGCATGGAGATGCCGATGGGCAGCGCCTGTACCTGTGGGAACCGGGCACCCGAGCTCACCGACCCGTGTGGCGACGCCTTCGCAACGCGCTTGAGTATGAGCGCGACTTGCCCGGGTCTGTGCGCGTTGTTGCCCGCGCCACACTCGACTCTGATGGAGTGCTCTTTCGGTACGAGTTTCGCAATGGCTCAGCGACCGCGTACGACATGATCTACGCGGTCACCGATCCGCGGTTGACCTCCCTGTTCCACGATGTGCGCCTCGAGCGAACTTACGTGCATTATGCGTCCGGCTTGGAGCTGCTGGGCGCAGAGACGCCTGCGCGTCTGACTGTCCCTTTGGAGCAGTGGCTGCCGGCAAGGTATCTCGCCTCGTTTACGTGGCCCGTGCCACCCCAGCGGGTCGAGCGCCGAGAAGACGGGATCACATATTACCACACGACGCGTCGCGTTGACGAGCCCTTCATCGCGACGGTCTCTTCCGATACCGCTTGGGTGGTCGCGAGCTTCACTCGGAGCACCGGGAATGTATGGAGCAATCCCGCGCTCACGTGCCAGCACGTGGATCCGCAGACAGCACTCCCGCCTGGTGCGACCGCGGTCACCGAAATCAAGCTGCTGGTCGTCCGCGGGTCGCTCCGCAGCGCCTTTCAGCAGATGCTACTGCAGCGTCACCTGTTGCACTAGGGAGCAACCGCTCGCGATGCTGGCACGCTGCCTAACATGCGCTTGAGGCTGTCGGGCCTGTTCTTAAAGGAATCGGCCCTTGCCTCGCCTGGCGCGCCTCTGCGGCGCAGGCTGGTGCCTTGCGCCCGCCCGCACGCCGCCCGCAGCTTAAGCGCGATCCGTTAGGCCGCGCGGCGACTATCGTTCAAAGGAGGGCCTCTCTATGGCTAAGCAGCTTGCATGTAACGATCTCATGAAGGGCTGCAAGTTCGTCGCCAAGGCGCCCAATGAACAGGAACTCTTGAAACAAGTAGCCTCCCATGCCGCACAAGCACATGGTGTCAAAGAGATCACCCCCGACCTGCTCGCAAAGGTACGATCGGCAATGAAGGAAGTCCCCGCGTGACGGAGATCCCGGACGCGCGGCCTACCAAGCGCTTGAAGCTGGCGGGCCCGGCTCTTAGGGGAAGAATTATGTTTGTGAACCTCAAGCCTGCGCGCCGCAGCTGAAGCGCGATCCGTTAGGCGGCGGCTCGAGCATGGCCAGTCAGCGTCGTACAGCAAGCACCGCTGCTCGTGGTGTCCGGGTCCAGGACGCGCGGCGATTGCTGCTTGGCCTTCCGAAGGTCATCGAGGGCCGGTCTTATGGCATGCCTTCCTTCCTGCTCAATGGCCGGTTTCTCGCGCGATTGCGCGACGATGATACGGTTCTGGTGCTGCAGTTAGCGACGATTGCTGAGCGCGAAGTTCTCATGCAGCTGGAGCCGGAAGCGTTCTTCTTCACCGAACACTACCGTAATTACCCCGCGGTGCTGATTCGTTTAGCGGAAGTTCCGCGCTCGCTGTTGGCCGACGTCGTGGCAGAATCGTGGCGCCATGTAGAGGCAATGCCACCAGGCCGGCGGCGGCCAAAACCTGCGCCAGCCCGAAAGCGCCCTCGCCGCACGTCGCGGCGCCCGCGATGATCACGAGTGGGTCTCATTAGGCCGCCGGCACCGTTAAGGACACCGATAGGGTCGGGGGACATGACTCGGTCGCTCACCAGCGTGCAGTACCGCGAGGCTGCCGCCGCAGACGTACCAGCCATGGTCCGTAGTCGCCTAGCGGATCCCGCGGCGGGCGTGGCCGACCCCCGGATGGCGGCATACCTCGATGGCCAACACCACCCGCAGCAAGCTCTACCACGCCGCGTCAGCTACGTTGCAGAAGCGGGGGACGCCGTGGTCGGCTACATCGCTGGACACCTCAGCCATCGGTATGAATGCGAGGGCGAGCTGCAATACCTCTTTGTCGCTCCCCAGTATCGGAGAACGGGAATAGCCTCGGAGCTGTTCCGCCTGCTGGCGCGTTGGTTCAGCCACCAGGGCGCACGGCGAATCTGCGTGAACGTTGAACCCGATAACGCCGGCGCCCGTGCTTTCTACCGGCGTCACGGCGCCATTACGCTACACCCGTTCTGGCTTGTGTGGAGCGACATTCGCGCTACCATCGGTGCAGCCTAACAAGCGCTTGAGCCTGGCGGGCGCTCGGGTGGGAAGAATTGCGTTCCCCCGCCGGCGGGCTCGTTCAGCGGCTCCACCTCCTTGCGACCTCGGGCGTTGCGCCCGCAGCTGAGGCGTGATCCGTTAGGCGGCCACCTACACTTACCGAGCGGCATGCGAATACTGAGGCTTGCAGTTCTCCTCTTCGGCGCATACGCCTGCACAAGGCCCTCGCCCCCCGGGCCACCCGTACGCCTCGCCGGCGACATCTCCGACACGATCATCGTCAATAGCCGCTGGCCGAAGCGCCTTCCCGTGCACGCATTCGACGCGAAGGGCCGGGCCATCGTGGGGGCGCCCATCCGCTTCGACCGGCTGGACGGCGCCGAGGTGCCAATCACGAGCGCGGGAGCGGTGCAGTGCACGAAATCCGGAGACTTCAGCGTGCAGGCCGTCCTGGATAGCCTCACGACCCGCGTGTTCGTGCGCTGCCGGCTCGTCGATATCGTGCAGGTCCAGGGGCCGATCCAGTTCGTGCTCGGCGACTCGGAGCTTGGCCGGCCACGTGCCGTTCCGCTCGGAGTGTACAGTTCGGACGGGCGCCCCGTCTCGCTCTACACTGCAAGCATCTTCTTGGCGGACAGTGACGTTGCTACGCTCCGCGGGACCACCATCTACCCTCTATCACCTGGCCCAACAGTCGTGGGCGTGCACATCGGTGACCGGGATGGGGGCACCGGAGTGCACATCTACCAGCGCGTGGACGGACTGGCCGCGCTCGATACACTCCTGCGTGTGCACCCAGGGCGGCGAGCCTTCGCCGTGCCACTCCGCATGGAAAGCGGCACCCAATATCGGCAGGGCCTTCCACCAGGCGGTTGGATGCTCACGGTGCTCCCCCGCGAGCAAAGCGGTCCGAATCCAATCCGCATGTTCGTGGACGGCGCAGCCTGTGATTCAAACCTCCTCAATGATCCCGGACGCCTCGGCTGCGGAGCAGGGTCGCGCGCCAGCATAATTGTCTACCGTCCGTTCTCGAGGCGTCCCTCGAAACCCGCGACCGCGTATCTCCTCGTCCGAGGAATGGGAAGCGGAGATCCGAGGCGCTTCGTCCCGCGAGTCCGAGCGACACCAGGAGACCTGATTTGCGTCAAGAAGTTGCTGCGAGCACGCGGTTACGATCTGCAGCTGAAATCCCCCGACGACCAGTTGCTCCAAATGGGCCGTCGCGGGCAACTGGGCACCGACGCTCGGCGCGAGTGGATCGAGGTTCGATTCGTGCCGGATGAGTCTGAACCCACCCTCCGGGGCAGAGCCTGGGCGCTAGATTCCTACCCGACAGAGCGGTCTCTCGAGCGCAATCCTGTCGTTGTGCAGCCTGCGGAGGTGACGCTTACGGATGCGCGCGAGGTGTTGCAACGGTGTGGCCGCGATCGATGACAGGTGCGCCTCACGCGCTAACAATGACGGGTGGCCGCCTAACATGGCGGACAGGCAGGCACCACTCACTCTTTGTGACGCGGAGAGCCTCCCCTAGGTAAACACATATGGTCGATACATCACGCTAAGGTGCCCGATTCCGGAGCCCCCATGTCGCGTATTTCCCCAACACTCCCGTCGCGCGCCGCCCCGATACTCCTCCTAGCGAGCACCACCCTTACCTGCGGTCAGCCCCTAGCCCCCAGTGCCCTCGCCGGTTCGTACGTACTGGAGAGCGTCGCGCTCGAGCCGATCCCGACGGTGCTCTTCAGCAGTTCGGATGTCACCATTCGGGTGCTCGCTGATACCCTGCGGTTCCATGGCACGGGCACCGGTACGCAAACGGGGCTCCAAGTGGTCCAGTCTCAGAGTTCGCCAAGCCTCACGGACACCGTGGCTGTGAACAACCAGTTTGCCTTTCAGGTCGTAGATAGTCGATTTGAAATCACCTACGCGTGTCCGATCACCGCTAACTGTGTGCCAGGCCCGCACCTCGTCGGCCAGCCTCTCGCCGATGGCCTACGAGTGGACCACGCCCTGGGCGACCGAGTTCCCCTCATTTATGGGCGCCTCGGAAGCCGGCCATGAAGGGTCCGGAGGCGCCTGCCTAACAAGCGCTTGAAGCTGGCGGGCGCTATCGCTTTAAGGGAAACGGAGTGTTTGCCGCCCTGCCGGGCGCGGAGGTACGTCCGACCGCCTTGCGCCTCATGTTGGCGCCAGCTGTCCATCGCTACGTGCTTGCACAGGATGCCCAGGACGGTGCTGGGCACGTCCAACGGAGGGCGGCTCTTTAGTAGTAGCTTTCGTGGAGCGGCCGCCACGAACTAGGATCATCTCTGCCAGACTCGCCACCAGACGCGAGCGCCATGACTAGGCGGCATGACACGAGTGGAGTTGGACACGCGATGACCATAGCCACCACTAAGCCCCGTGTGACATCATTGGCCCCCCAGTTCCTCGTGGACGATCTTCGGCGCTCGATCGTATTCTACGAGAAGCTAGGTTTCGCATTCGGCGAACCCTGGGATGGGTTTTACGTGATCGGCCACTTAGACGGTCTGGAGCTCCACCTGAAGGAAGCGCCGAAGTACGAGCCGGAGCGCCGTTTTCGGCGGGAGCACGAGCATCTGGACGCTGCGGCGGGCGTGGACGGCATTGAGGCGTTCTACGCTCAATGCGTGGCCAATGGTGCAACGATTACCAAGCCGCTCACGCCCACCCCATGGGGCACAAAGGACTTCTACGTAGAGGACCCGGACGGCTACATCCTCTGCTTTGGTGGTCGCTCCGCCGGAGGGTGACGCGCAGGCTGTTTCTGTTGGGGAGGTTGTCATGCCGCCTAACATGCGCTTGAAGGTGGCGGCGCCCCTCGTCTGTGGTAAACTTGCGTTTGTGATCATTCCAGTCAGGCGCCGCAGCTTAAGCGCGATCCGTTAGGCGCCGGCCAGTCGCGCGCTGCTCGAGTCTCACGCACACGCCTACGGGCAGGATGTGGCAAATGTCGAGGCTCAACTGGAGTCGCGCTCTGCTGGGTGGTGTCTTAGCCGGGGTGCTTTGGGGCATCCTGTATGCGCCTGTGCACCCGCTCGTCGAGGTGCATACCACCCTTGGTCGACCCGTACTTCCAATCACGCCGTTTCGGGGCGCAGCGCCTCTTCTACGTGTCCTTGTCGTCTTTACAGGGTTCGTGCAGGGGATCGCAACGGTGTGCCTCTACGCGGCCATTCGCCCGCGCTTCGGTGCAGGCCCGAGTACCGCGGCCATCGCTGCCTTGAGTGTCTGGTTTCTCACCAGTTGGATGCATCTGGTGTGGGCCGTGTTCACGGCTGTCCCAATCGCCGAGGCGCTGGTGCCCCTTGGGGTCAACCTGCCGCTGGTGGTGCTCGCGGGGCTGGCGGGAGCATGGCTTTATAGAGAATGACCCGAGCCTGTGGTCGCAGCCGTCGGCTTCGGCCGGCGCCTAACAAGCGCTTGACGCTGACGGGCCTATCGCTTTAAGGGAAGCGGAGCGGTTGTAGCCCTGGCACGCACGCACTATGGTTCAATAGCAGCGCCTCCTGCGGGCATGTCGCCCGCAGCGTAAGCGCGATCCGTTAGGCAGCGACACGTTCTACCGAAGGGGAGCCCGCCTGCCGCCGAAAGTACCGCCTCCTAGGCTATTCCTGCTTCTCGCGCGCGAGGCACCGCGTGCGGTGGTTTTACGCCGCGGTCCATCAAAGTGGGTCGAGGTCATTGCCTGGGACACGCACCGTGACACGTTCGACCACGGGGCATGGTTTCACGGACGGATCTATCAACGTCGTTCGGATCTCTCTCCCGATGGAACGAAGCTGGTCTACTTCGCCAGCAAATTCACTTCCAAGACCGTCAACGACCCTGAATACACGTACGCATGGACTGCAGTGAGCAAGGTACCCTACCTAACAGCCCTGGCCCTTTGGCCAAAGGGCGACTGCTGGTGGGGTGGGGGCTTGTTCCAAGACAACTACACCGTGTTCCTCAATCATCGACCGTCAGAGGCTACTCCTCATCCGCGCCACCTACCGCAACGCCTCCGTGTGATTCCCAATCCAGACGCAGCTGGAGAAGACGATCCACTGTACTCGCAGCGCCTCACCCGCGATGGATGGCAGATACGGCAAGAGTGGCAATGGGAACATCTTGGCTGGGACGGCTATCGTACGACGACCCCCGAACTCCGTACCCGAGCCCATCCTAATGGACGCCTTAGGCTCGTCCTCGAAAGACGACTGGACGGCCTTCGTTATCGCGAGCGTTTCTCCATCGAGGCACCGGTTGCCCGTCGCCCGATCGACCTGGAAGGCGCCGAATCGGTCGACTGGGACCAGGCCGGCCGACTCGTTTTTCTTCGCAGGGGTATCGTGTGGGCGTCGACAGTACAAGGGTCCGCGATTGGAGAACCGAACCCCCTAATCGACCTCACGGCAGATCAGCCTACGCCGCGCCAGACACCCCGCTGGGCCGAGGCTTGGTAGTCATGTCGCTGCCTAACAAGCTTGAAGCTGGCGGGACTCTTGCGCCGGCGGGCTCGCCGCCCGCAGCTTAACCGGGATCCGTTAGGCCGCACGCTCCTATGCTGACAAGGTTTACTGTCCGTCTCGTCGGCCTCGCCTCGCTCGTCCTCGCGAGCTGTCGCCGCGCTGCGCCTCCAGTTCAAAGCGCCCACGATCCTTCGGCCATCTCACCTCCGTCTGCGACGCAGCGTGGGGCAGCGGCCGTTTGCGACAGCGTCGCGATCCTTTGGCGGGCCACTCGGCGTGCGACCGTTCGCTCGGCCGATACGACCGCGTCTGTACTGTCTGATTCCCAACCACAGCATGGATGCGCTGTCGTCGTCGCTGCGTCGCTGGGTCTCGATAGCGCGCAGTCGACGCACCTGTACTGGTCCTACCACGGGCGGCCTGGCTGGACGGATCTCTCGACGTTCGATGCCGATGGGCCAGACGGGTATAGTCGCGTCCGCGAGCGGGGTGACACTCGTTGCCAGGTCGACTTCACCCAAGATGGGGGCGACGATAGCGACTCGACATATGTGCCGAGTCCTGCGGTAGGTGAGGTGACCTTTTGCTGGCGACGCGTCCAGTAGCTGTGAGGAGGGACGTACGGCCTGACATGTGCTTGCAGCTGACGGGCGGTGATCGCCTTAAGGGAAGCGGAGCGTTGTGCGCTGGCGCGCACGAACTAACGTTGAACTGCGGGGCGCCCTGCGGCCATGCTGCCAGCAGCATAAGCGCGACCGGTTAGGCGCCATCACAGGAGATGCACACTTTCACCTTCCGTTACACCCGTCCCTTCCTCCGTCGCTTTTACATGGCCGAGCTTTGGCGTACGCACGGAGGGTTCCTCATTGCGCTTCCGATTGCCCTGGCGGTTATCCTCCTGATGGCACGCAGTCAGGATCTCTGGTGGATGAGCGGTTTCTTCGCGGGGCTGATTATTGCCTACGTCCTCCTGTTGCACAGCAGTTATCAACGACTCCGAAGAGAGATGTCAGATCGCTCCGTTCACGCGACGGCTTCAGAAGCCGGACTCGAGTTCGACGTTGAATCGGTGACGTCAAACGCGCCGTGGGCGCAAATTCGGTTGATGCGGAGAACAGCTCATGCGGTCGTTCTTAACCTCCGACCGGTCGCCAGACCGATCGTGGTGCCGAGGGATGCTCTATCGGCGGAGGTGTACGCCTTCATGCAGCGTAGCGTCAGCGCCGCTGGCGGTACCGTACGTGATGGCGGCTAACAAGTGAACCGGTCTCCGTACGCCCGCCTCCTCGCTCTTGTCGCAGCCAGCTGTTCACCCTCTAGGCCAGCCACACATGAATTCGATGGGGCCGCCGCTTTCCAGTACCTGCGATCGCAAATCCACTTCGGACCCCGGATTCCCAACACCGGACCGCACGACCAATGTGGGGCATGGATACTCGGTCACGTAAGGACAACGGCCGATACAGTGATCGTTCAAGGGTTCACGGCCCGCACCGCGAAGGGTCAACAGTTGCACCTCCACAATTACCTCGCCCGGTTCAGTCCTCAAGCGCCCGAACGAGTACTCTACCTCGCTCACTGGGATACTCGCCCACACGCCGAGAAGACCGCAAACCCCCTCGACAGAGCCAAACCCGTCCTGGGAGCTAACGACGGAGCCTCGGGAGTCGCTGTTCTTCTGGCTCTTGCCGATGCCCTGAAGAAAGCTGCGCCACGCATAGGAGTTGACCTCCTGTTCACGGACGGTGAGGACTACGGCGACTTCAGCGACACGACCGAGACATTGCTCGGTGCCCGCTACTTCGCCGCGCACTTGCCCGCCGGCTACCCACCTCTGTATGCGGTTCTGTGGGATATGGTCGGGGACAAGGATCTCGATATCTCGATCGAGCCCAATTCCCGCGCGTTTGCGCCGGAGGTCACCAGTCTCGTATGGCGTGCTGCGGACTCCCTTGGCTACGGTAGGACATTCTTATCACAGCTTGGTCAGCCGCTGATTGATGACCATATTCCGCTGCAGGCAGTGGGGATCCATGCGATTGACGTTGTGGACTTCGACTACGGTCCCGGTAACAGTTACCACCACACCACCTACGATACGTTGGACAAGGTCTCGGCCCAGTCTCTACAAACGGTTGGGGACGTGGCTCTGGCGCTGGTCCGATGAGATCGGTGCGGGAGTTGCCTAGCCCGCATTCAGCGTGCATCACGCACTTGGCAGATTGGACGCTACCCTCGGGCACCTAACAGAATGATCGACACTATCGGACACGAAGCTGCCATTCCGAACCCCACCTTAGAGCCGCTGAGCTTCTTAGTCGGCGAGTGGAGCACTGTGGGCTCGCACCCCCAGCTCCCGGGCAAGGTCCTTCGCGGCCGCACGAGCTTCGCCTGGCTTGACGGCGGGGCATTCCTTGTCATGCGCTCGGAGATCGACGAGCCCGAGATCCCGAGCGGGATCGCGATACTTGGTACAGACGTCGACGCCAATGAATGCGCTATGCTGTACTTTGACGAACGCGGCGTCTCGCGCCGCTACAGCGTGGCACTACGAAGCGACCAGTGGCATTGGTGGCGAGACAGCGCGGGCTTCTCCCAGCGCTTCACCGCGCAGCTGGTCGATCGCGGCAAGCGCATGGTTGGTCAGGGTGAGCTGAATCGCGGTAACGGCTGGGAGCCAGATCTGCAGCTCACGTACACCCGCCTCAGGTAGTCGAGGTGGCAGCCGGTCTGAATACGGCCATCTCTCCTCGCCACTTGGCCGACGGCGGCGGAGTCCTCTTCGGTCATCAGTTCAAATCGCCGTTGCCACCGCAACCGGACTCGTCTTTTGGTGGTTATCTCCACCGGTTGCCCTCGTTGTCACTTGTGCGTTGACAGGAAACTGTCCCTGATGCCTAGCGCGCTCGCGCGCTTGGGTCGTCCCCTGGCGGCACGGGACGTTCGTCCACTCCTCTTGCGCCGGTGGGCGCGTCGTCCGCAGCTTAACCGCGATCCCATGGTCCCCGCCATCCTCTTTGTCCTCGGCGCATCAGGTGCTGGTAAGACGAGCGCGCTCGGAATCCTCGCGGGACGCCGATTACAAGGCGTCTCCTGTTACCACTTTGATAGCATTGGCGTGCCGTCGGCGGCCGTTATGGAGCGGGAGTGGGGCTCGGGCGAACGGTGGCAAGAAGAGATGACAAAACACTGGATCGAACGGCTGGCGGCCAATGCGGACGGCGCGCGCGTTGTTGTACTCGAAGGGCAAACACGTCCCTCTTACATGGAGCCGCATGCGAGCCGTTACGGCGTGCGCCACTACCGGATTGTGTTACTGGATTGTCTGCCTGCCGTGCGCGCGAGTCGTCTGCATGGGCCGAGAGGTCAACCGGAGTTGGCCAGCCCAAGCATGGACGCCTGGGCGGCGTACCTCCGCGGCCAGGCGGATGCCTT
The DNA here is from genome assembly GCA_036522815.1 of Gemmatimonadales bacterium. Classification (GTDB taxonomy): domain Bacteria; phylum Gemmatimonadota; class Gemmatimonadetes; order Gemmatimonadales; family GWC2-71-9; genus AG41. Next base: position 40,175 of record DATDFC010000118.1, read on the forward strand.
GGGACTCGCTGTCGTCGATACGTCGAGCCGCTCGGTCGAGCAAGTCGCCGATGGCCTGCAAGAGCTGATCGAGGAATTGCGAGAGGTTGCCGGTGCCGCTGCCTAACAGCGCTTGAAGCTGGCGGGGCCCGTCCCCATTCGAGTCTTGGATCGCTACCGAACCTCCCCAAGGTGCCGCCTCCCATGTATCGCGCCATGTCCATCTTCATCGAGTACCCGCTGCTTGCGGTGCTCCCGTCCGTTGCTTTCCTCGGCTTGTACCGGGTTACACGCCGCCCGTTTGTCGTCGTTGTGGCTCTCGCCTGGCTGCTCTACGGTATCTACGAGTACGCGATGCGTGAACGGATCCTCTGCTCCGGGGAGTGCAACATTCGGGTCGATCTCCTCGCGATCTACCCGGCTTTGGTGGTGGCTTCAGTTGCAGCACTGGCTGTCGCCGCGGTGGGTCTGCGCGCGCGGCTTCGCCGCCCTGGTTCATGACTCTCAGTGGTGCGGCGAAGTTGCCCCTAACAACCGCTTGAGGCTGTCGGGCCTGCTCTTAAGGGAATCGGCCGTTCCCTTAGGTTGAACCCCGACCTTTCGTGTAACTTTAGGAACGATGAAACCGCCGCCCTTCGCGACACCCGAGGACGAACCGGAGCCAGTCCGGATTCCGGAAGAGCGCGGCCAGCTCCTTCCGCCGGCCCGTCGCCCTCCCACCGCAGTCGCGACGGCTACCCCCCGTCCGCGCGACCCGTCCGGACCGCCGATCCGACCGAAAGTGAGCCGTCTCACTCGAATCGCCCACTCCATGTTCGGGACGGGCCTACTTGTGGGTGGGATTGCCCTGGCAACGCTGCCGGCCCTCGCCGGCGCGCTCGGGGTGGGGATGGCCTTGCTGGGTGCTGATGTGATCGCACGCGCCGCGACTGATCGCGGACTGATCATTGCTTGGCGATCGCGCGGGCGCCGCCATGCACTAATCCCAGGGGAGCGCACGACCCGCTCCCTGCGGCGGTCAGCCTAACAAGGGCTTAGGCGGCACCGAGCCGCGGATGTGACCCGTCCGCGCCTCTAGGGGGTCTAAGGTGTGGAGCCACCTCCGGCCGCGTCGGCTCCTGACCCGGAGCGCCTCATGCGACTTTTCCCTGTCTTACGGTGAGAGAAATACTTCGCACTTCAAGCATCTCCTTCGCTGAGAGCCTCCGCCTTGCTCTAGAAGCTGAGGACATCCCAGCCTTCGTTAGCAACGAGAACCTCGGTGGCCTTCCTCCCGGAGCCATCAGCGTCGTGGTCGCTGACGACGCAGACTATGACCGTGGTCTCACGGTCCTACGCTCCTTGGAACCGCCAGCACCGAAACCCGCAAGGAATAGCCGGCGGGTCCTGTGGGTTCTGCTCATTATTCTCTTCGGCGCTTTCGCCACCCTCTGCGTGAGTATTGCCTGGCCGTGACGCAGGTGCGCTACGCTGCCTCACATGGGCTTGAAGCTGGCGGGCGCTCACAAGTGAAGTACATGGTCACGCAATGCGCGTTGCGTTGGATCAGCCGATCGATTTCAAACTCGCGCCCTGCACGGCAGCAAACGATCAGTCAGCGACAATGGAGACCCGGACGAGAAGCCATACTCTAGAATGTGCGCTCGCGCACCATGCAAGACCGGACGATCCGACCCTTACCGTGGTGGTACCATGCGCATGGTGCCTGGCATGCCATTGGGGCCTGTACATGTCCCGGCATATGAGCGGTCAGGCTGACGCAGCATCATGCACTTGGCCCCCCAGACAGGCGCCAAGGTGTCGGCGTCGGCCGACCGCGGTGCTGGTTGAAACGCGAACCGCAGGGTATCGTCGTTGAGACGAATGTTGTCGAGCCGAAAAGCGCCGCTTGGCATCGTGTGGAGAATGATCCGCAGGGAGTCGCTGACCAAAGTCACGTCGAACGTGAGCGGAACGTCCCTATGATCCGCCGCCAATGCTGAGCCGGTCCAACGGCCCAGCGGGAAGGCCTGAGCTCGACAGGGTTCGGAGTCCACAAGGACGAGCAGCAACACGGTAACCCCGGCAAGGCGGCTCATATGAGAGAGCTCTGCCTTCGTATCCTGATTGTCATCGCCCTGGGTGCGCCAGCTCAGGCTGCCGATGCGCAGCGCCTCGCGCCCGGATTCCCGAGCGCCGACGCCAGTCCCTTTCTCACTACCGCCGCCTTCTCGAGCGCCGGTGGGAGACTCAGGTACCAACCGCGCGACTGCCGCTTCCATCCCGTCCTGCTTGCAGCAGCCGGCGGCCTGGGAGGTGCCGCCGGTGGCTGGCTTGCGTACGAGCTGACCATCGGGATCTGGGCCTCGGGGGAGACAGGTAACGCCGCTCCGGATGCCACGTTCCGTCGCATTCGCGGTACGCTCATTGTCACCGGCGCGATCATTGGTGTTGTGAGAGCGGTGCATATTTCCAAGCAGTGCCGCTCGGGCTAGGCGGGCGCCTAACGAGCGCTTGCAGCTGGCGGGTTAGGCGGCGGCGCAATCGTCCGTCTAACAAGCATTTGGTCTGCGGGTTCAACTCCTTGCGCCCGCGGTCATTGCGCCCGCAGCTTGAGCGCGATCCGTCACGCAGCAACGACCATGGTGTGCCAGAAGCGCTCGATGAAGCCTGTCATCGCAACGGTGCTTCTCCTGCTGCCGCCCAGACTCCTCGCTCAGGCGAACAGTTCCACCGACGCTCATGGCCTGCGTGACGGTCCGCACCAGGTCGTCATCAACAACGTACGGCTGTGGTATCGCGTCGCCGGACGGACCGCTCCTAGAGTTCCACCCGTAGTTTTTCTGCACGGAGGGCCAGGACAGGGCAGCTATCATTTCGCTGCCCTCGTTGGTCCTTCACTTGAGCATTCCCTTCGCATGGTGTACTTCGACCAGCGGGGCAGCGGTAACTCCGAGCGGCCGTGGACCGGAGAATACTCCATGGCCACGTTGGTCGAAGATATCGAAGGGTTACGACGCGAGCTCGGTGTGCCACAGATCGCGTTAGTCGGCCATTCTTTCGGCGGGGCCCTCGCCCTGGAATATGCGGCTGCCTATCCTGCCCGCGTCGCGCGGATTGTCATTGTGTCCGGCATGTGGAGTATGGCCGTGCTGGGCCACTATCAATGCGAGCGGATCAGGGCTGTGTATCCCGCCCTTGCCCGTGCCGCCGACACGGCAGCCACTGGACCCGACGACCGCTGTCAGTGGTTCTGGAACCTGCCAGCATCACAGCGTACCCCGCTTTACGAGGCGCTCATGTTTCCCGATTCCATCGTACATGCTCGGCTAGACAGCACCGTGGCAGCCAGTCACCTTCCGAACACGGGGGAGTTGTCGGCGGCCTTGTGGCGCGCAGGAATGAGTCAGTATCAGTTTACTTCCTTCACCAAAGTCACGATGCCGACCTTGGTGATCGCAGGTCACCTAGATGGAGCGGTCGTTCCCAAGGGACTTCAGGAGCTCACGCAACGGTTGCCCAATGCCACCTTCCTCGAATACGAACGGAGTGGGCATTTTGTCTACCTCGACGAGCCCGACCGTTTCGTGCGAGACGTGACATCGTTTATCGCCGCTCGACCCGCCCGCAGCCACGATGAGCCATTGCCGTCGTTGCTGCCTAACAAGCCATGAAGCTGGCGGCGCGCGTAGATTGCTTGGGGTGTTGCGACCTTTCGGTACCTGACGTAGCGAGGCTCACATGTCCTACAACTCAATACCGCTCGGGCTTATAGTCCTGGTCGCGTGCTCGGGGAGCCCCGCAGAACCGATCGACTACACCGTGTCCGTGGCGCCCCTGCTGGGTCCGCTCTACGGCCCCGATCTTTGGAGAGCCACGGACTCCGCGGCTCCTGCCCTGTGGTCCGCTCCAGCTCAAGGCTGGCAGACCCTGAACCAGTCCTGGTGCATCCATATTCCAACGACGGAGACTGTCGTGGCAGTCACCGACTCTCAGCCAGGGGGCGGCTTGGCTCAACCTCAAAGCTGGGTCGGCTATTTGCATCCGTCGACCCAAGCGGCGAGTTGGAGCGCGCGCGACTCGGGAGGGAAGGTAGTATTCGCCCCTGCCTCGCGTTGCTAGGACGGACCTCGTTCGCCGGCCGCCTAACAAGCGCCGTTAGGCGGCATCACCCGATCTCATGACACGTTTCGTTTGCGCAATCGTTCTCGGGTTCATCCTCTCGTGGGGTGCAGCACACGCGATGTTCCTGCAGTGGTGGACGCCCGTGCCCTGGGACTCGCCGGCATCGCGCTCGGCTACCGAGGGATGAGGGGGCAGGCGATGATGGCGGGGGCGCTTTACCGGTTCGTGCTGTGCTTCATGTTCACGCTGCTGGGCTACGGCGGGGCGGCGCCGCTGGTCAGGCGGGTGCCCTTTTTCACCGTCTTAGGCTTGGATGCTCGTTAAGTCCTGCATTCCGGTCATACCCAGCGCCGATCTGGAGAAGAGTCTGCGCTTCTGGCGGGACGCGCTCGGGCTGTCCGTGGATCGGGCCATGCGGCAGGACGGTCGCCTCGTCGGATGCATGGTCCATAACGAGCGTCTGTATGTCTGGCTCAATCAACGCGCTGGTTCTCCGACCAAGCCGGATGATTATGAGGGCATACGACTCTACTGGGCGCCGGATGACATTAGGGCGCTCAGAGAGCGCCTCTTGCAACACGGGTACTCAGTTTCTGAGATAGTGGATCGCGACTACGGACAGACCGAGTTCGTTGTCACGGACGATGACGGCTACTCCCATTGCTTCGGAGTTGCGACCACTAAGAGCGGCTAACCTACGACCACAAGACTGCTGCCGCCTAACATGCGCCTTGCGCTAGCAGCCAGTGCGCCTGCACCGTAAGCGCGATCCGTTAGGCAGCTTGCGCTGGAGTGCCGTCACATGCGACCCCTGCGGTATTCAATCAACGTCACATTGGACGGGTGCTGCGATCATCGTGTAATAGTCCCGGACGAAGAATTGCATCGTCACGCGGTCGAGAACCTCGACCAGGCCGATGCCCTCCTCTTTGGCCGGGTGACTTACGAAATGATGGAGGCCGCGTTTCGGCCGCCGGAGCGGACGGGAGCGAGGCCTGATTGGATGGAGCCCTTCGCCCGGACGATCGACGCGGCAAAGAAGTACGTGGTGTCGAGCACCCTGAACCGGGTGGATTGGAACGCAGAGCTCGTGCGCGGGGATCTAGGGAAGGCCGTTCAGCAGCTCAAGCGGCAGTCGGGTAGGGGACTGTTGGTGGGAGGCGTGAAGCTCCCGCTGGCGTTGGCGGAGCTGGGATTGATCGATGAGTACGAGTTCGTGGTGCAGCCCAGGCTAGCGGGCCATGGGCCGACGTTGTTCGCCGGGCTATCGAAGCATGTCGACTTGAAGCTCGTGAGCCGCCTGGAGTTCGGCTCGGGGGCGGTGGCGATGCGGTATGAGCCGCGAAAGTAGCCGTTAGGCAACAGCCAGTCATGGCGATGTGACGTGTTGAGCGAGCCCGCCGAGCTCTACGACCTGATCTACTCGCGGTGCAAGGATTACCCGGCCGAGACGCACCAGCTTGCAGAGCTCCTGGGTAAGGTTCACGCGCGCTGCCGCACCATACTCGATGTGGCCTGCGGCACTGCGGAACACGCCTATCTGCTCGCTACACATCATGGCTTCGAGGTTGACGGCTGTGTCGGCACTACGACGCGGTGATATGCTTGTTCAGCTCCATCGGGTATGTGCGCACCCTGGCGCAGGGCGGCGGGCGCTGGAGTGCTTTCGCGAGCACATCGCCGACGATGGCGTCGTGATCGTGGAGCCGTGGTTCACGCCCGTGGTTTGTATGTCGCGAAGGCTGCTGTCTAAACTTGCGCCCGCGGGCGGGTCGCCCGCAGCTTAAGGGCGATCCGTTCGACAGCGGCATTGCCTGTGAGCGTTCCCCTGCGCTGGTCCACAATCGCGGTTGCCTTTACAGTGCGGTGCTGCCGACCTGTGCCTTCGAGGAGATTGCCATCGTACGAGCCCATAAAAAGATGGGGTTCGTCTCAGGGGACGCGGTGCCGCTCGATATCGCCGGGCAGGTATACGAATCGGTTCGCAACGCGATTATCTATTATGCCGGGATCCATTATGAGGGGAGTGGCCATCGCGAGTGGGTGCATAGCGTCGAACGGCGTACGCACATTGCGGGACGAATTCGACAAGGTCGCCGCTCATAATGAGCATCACCTGAGTCAAATCAGGTCGGCGCTTGGCCGTGCAGCCGTCTAACATGCTGTTGTAGGTACGGGACCGCCCAAAATGGCCTTCGACGAACGATTAGCGGAACGAATTCGCGGCTCGCTTGGTCGGCGCAAGGGCTTCGCTGAGAAGAAGATGTTCGGCGGAGTGGGGTTCCTCCTGAATGGCAATATGTGCGTGGGCCTGCACGGTGCCGAGCTGATCGTACGACTGGCCCCCGAAGATACCGACCGGGCGCTCAAGCAAGCCAATACCCGGCGCTTCGATCTTACCGGGCGGCCGATGAAAGGCTGGATTCTGGTGAAGCCGGCAGGCCTCAAGACCGACGCCCAGCTGGGCAAGTGGATTGCGGTGGCGGTCGCGTTTGCGGGCAGGTTGCGGGCCAAGTAGGGCTTGTCTTGGGGGTGTCGTTGTTCCTGGGCGCGCGCGGGATCGCACGCTTGTGGACACTTGCTCGATCCGCTGGCGTCAGCCGGTCGTGAACCCTAGCTCACCTGTGACGCCCTTTGCCGGGCGAGGGTATACACACAGACCACCCATGCTACGACACGCTCGCATCTCCCTCATTCTCGGCTCGCTGCTTGGGGCATGCCGGTCACCGCTGGACCCGTCCCGCCTCGACGTCGAGATTCGCACCGCGCAGGCCGTGTACCGCCCGCTGGATCTTGCGGTCGCTAGGATCACGAACCGCTCCGGTGTCACAATCTTCCGTGATCTGTGCTCAGGTCAGATCGAGGGTCGCCGTAGCCCCGCGGACGACTGGAATGGCAGCTACGGTAGTGGCCGCGCGTGCGCGCTGCTTGCCGGCGTACGGTACCCGGAACCCCAGCGGATCGCGCCGGGCGAGACCGTATCGGACACGTTGCCGATCAACGCCGATGCTTACACCGGCGAGTGGCGGTTCCAGTACTTCCTCTACGACGAGGCGGGCCAGCTATTGCCTCTCGAGCAGCGTATCTCCAACGTGTTCCGCGTCCTTCGGTAGTTCGGCTGGGCCTCTCGGCAGCTTGCGACTTTCACCGCCGCCGCATGAGCGCCCTGACACCCAGCTCGACTCGAGTCCAAGATGGATCTGTTCGCTGGAAGCAATCGCTCGGTCGTCGCCCGCTATCTCGCTGGTGAGGTATCGCTCGATTCTGCTGCGAGCGAGTTGGCGGAGCTATGGAAAGAGTTGGCGCGGGCGGGGGGACCGGCACAGCAGCGGATGCGCAGCCGTTTGCCGGGCGAGGCGTACGAGCTCAGCGACAAGGATATCCCTAAGCTGCGGGCGCTCATGGAGCGCGTTGAAGCCAACATGGACCTCGTTGGTGAAGGCGCCCGACGATACCTCAAGGAGCCCCGCACTTCGCCATTCGACGATACTGTGCGTCTGCTTGCGCGCGATGTCGCTAGAACGCTCGGGGTTGAGCAAGTCCCGGTCGTATGGTACTTCGCCGATAACGTGCGGCACCTCGAGAGCCGTCATTCAGAAGACAAGTGCATCGAGGACGTTCAGCAGTACTTCCAGGATACCTTCGTGGACACCACATGGCCTGCCTGCCCGCGCCATCCAAACCACCCACTCGACCACGTCGATGGTGCCTGGTGCTGTCCACGCGACCGAGCTGCCGTGGCGCGCCTCGGCGAGTTACCCCATCGCTCCGGGTAGCGTGCCGCCTACTCTTGCGCCGGCGGGCGGGTCGCCCGCAGCTTGAACGCGATCCGTTAGGCGGCGTCCGATACGCTATGAGCGCGTCTCGTGCCAGAAGACGTGCGACTCCGCTCTCTGCGGCGGTCTGCGCGTTAGCGCTGATACCCGTTCGGGGATCAGGGCAGGCGCCGCCGTCTGCGCGGGCGCAAGTCGTCTGGCATTGGTTCGGTGGCTGTGTGGGTCCTGACTCGCTGGTTCTCGAGTTTCATGTCGATGGCAAAATGGTCTACAGTGCGACGTTCCCCGTCTGCCAGATGCGTCGCGCCGACATCCGTCCGGAGCCGCAGCAGCGCGTGCTGACGTTCCACTTCGACGCGGCACCCCATCGGTTCGGGAGTCAGTATCGAGCGCTTGAGCCCGAGCCGATCACCGGCAATGTCTGGGAGGCGGGTGGGCGGCAGACGGCGGTGGTGTTGGGCGTTTCGTTCGCCACTGCGGAACGCGTGCTGTTGAACACGCGTCATGCGGCGCGTCCCGATCGCCCGGCTCGGTCGGAATGGATTCGGGGGCTTGAGCTGATCACACGACCCGCCCGGCGGAGCTGAGCGGAGGCTGATGTGGCTCGCGGCGCTCGGCGTCCTACCATCGGGCCGAAAGGTCGTCGACACGGTGCGGGCACGGCTGTCGCCCACGTAACTGCGGACTCTCGTTCATGTTCAAAAGGGGGCTTACGTGCGCTGTCGTCTGCACCTGCTACTCGCCACCGTCCTGCTGGCCGGCAGCTTTCCCCTGCATGCTCAAGCACCGGTTGTCGGTGCGAGCGATCCGGACGCCCTGTTCCGCAGCAGTGACCCAAAGCTCAATGCAAACAAGCAGGCTGCCTACCACATCGTCAAAGAGCTGCTCGAGGCGGGCCACTGGGAGCTGGCGGACAGGTATTTGACGGAGCGCTACATCCAGCACAATCCTAACGCTCGGTCGGGACGCGAGGGTGTGGTGAGATTCTTCACCGAGGTCAGGAAGGTCAAACCCACGCCGCTCCCGGAGAAGATCAGGACCAAGGTCGTATCGGTGGTGGCCGAGGGCGATCTCGTCGTGGTCGCGTACGTACAGGAGGTGAAGGACGCCAAGGATCCGTCGAAGAGCTACAGCACGACGTGGTTCGATATGTGGCGTTTCGAGGATGGCAAAGCGGACGAACATTGGGATCCGGCGACGCGGATGCAATGACTCATGACTGCTGTGCGCCCTCTTGCCCTGACGCTCGTGCTGTTTGCTGCCTGCGGTGGGAACCCACTTCCCGAGTGGAAGACCTCTCCGACCCCAGGGCCCAACGCGAGGCGCGTCGATCGCCTCGAGAGGTTCATCAACGCGCAGGCCTGGCACCGCTCACCGTATTCCCGCGTGAACGACCCCGTAGACTCCCCGATCTACCTGATCGTGGCCGATGATGGCACCGCATGCATTGCGCCCGCGGAGGATTGGACGATTGCAGCGCGCGGCGATTTCTACCCGTGTCCCGGCGCCTGGCGAATCGCCCAGCGATGATCACCGATGATGATTGACAGGTCTACCTGCTGGCGCGAACTGGGAGCGGCATGTTTCGCCATGCCGATGAGGCGGCGAGCGAGTCGCCCGCAGCTTAGGCCCGATCCGTTAGGCCGCAGCGCGAGGCTTCGCCCCTCGGTGCTTCCAGCATCTGGGAGTATCATGCTGGAATTCACCGTTGAGTGGCTTGCCGGGTCGTGATCTCGCAGGTGAAGGAGCCGTAAATGCGAGTGGTGGTCCACGAGTTCATCACCCTTGACGGCGTGGTGCAGGGGCCCGGTAAGTCAGGTGGCCTGGGTGAGGACACCATCGGCGGCTTCCGTCACGGTGGCTGGTCGGTGCCGTACAACGACTCGGAGGTTTGGGCCGCCATAAACCGTTTCGCCGAGCGCAGCGGCGCCGTGCTGTTGGGGCGGAGCACTTATCGATCGGGCGCGACCGTCTGGCCAGACCGCCCGGGCCCGTTCGCCGACTGGATCAACCGCGCCCAGAAGTATGTCGTATCACGCACCCTCTCCGGATCCGACGACACGCCATGGAAGCCGACAACCATCATCCGGGGTGCCGACCTTCTGAAGGAGGTGGCGCGGCTGCGCGACCAGCCGGGCGGCGACATCTACGTCTACGGCAGCTTGAGCGTCGTGCGGGCGCTGCTGGCCGCCGGACTGGTCGACGAGCTCGTCCTCATGATCGAGCCGATCACGCTCGGCGGCGGAACGACGCTGTTCCCCACCGACGGCGAAGCGCGACCGTTGAAGCTCATCTCGGCCACCACCACCGGTACGGGTGTGCAGATCTGCCGTTACCAGCCCGCGCGCCGATCATGATCCCTCTCGGTGTCGCGCTCGTGCGGTGGCCGGCGGCCGCCGAAGCGGCATGACCACCAGCGCGTCCGTCACTCGAAGTCGTGCCGTGCGGCAGGGCCAATGGCTCACGTGGACCACGATCGGCTACAACAGCCTCGAGGGCATCCTCTCCGTCGTTGCAGGACTGCTGGCCGGCAGCGTGGCTCTCGTGGGATTCGGTGTTGACAGCGTCATCGAGGTTACGGCGAGTTTCGCTGCCATCTGGCGCCTGCGGGTGGACGCCGACCCGGCCCGGCGTGCCGTTGCCGAACGGCGAGCTCTGCGCGTAATCGGGTGGTGCTTTTTGGCGCTGGCGACGTACGTGGCAATTGACGCCGGTGGGTCGCTACTGGGGCGAGCCGCAGCGGAAGCGACCTTCCTCGGCATGGCGATCGCGATTGCCTCACTCGTCGTGATGCCCTTACTGGCGCGGGCCAAACGCAAGGTAGCCACGACCCTCGGTAGCCAGGCGATTCGTGCCGAGGCGCGGCAGACCGATATCTGCATGTATCTGTCGATGATCCTCCTGGGTGGTCTGGGATTCAATGCGCTGCTCGGCTGGTGGTGGGCAGATCCAGTCGCGGCTCTGTGCATGGTCCCGCTTATCGGCTGGGAGGGTCGGGAAGCACTGCGGGGCCGTGCCGCCTGCGATGATTGCGTTGATGCCGCGCGACGGGTCGATATCGACGTATAAGGTGCTGCCTAGCGTGGCTCATGCGGTCTTTGCCGTGACCATGATCGCCCTCGGAGTCCTGGGCCTGATCACGGGTGATTTCACCCCGATCTGGCTGCCCGCGCCTGGCGGCGTACTCCGCGCGCTCCTCGTCTATCTCTGCGCCATCGTCCCGCTGGCCTCCGGCGTCGGGCTGCTCTGGCCGGGAGCCGCCGCCGTCGCTTCCCGTGGGCTGGTCGGCCTGCTCCTGGCCTGGCTGCTGCTATGGGATGTGCCCCACCTCGTCCTCCATCCCGGGATGGAGCTTACGTGGGCAGTCGCGAAAAGCGCGGCGCTGGTGGCGCCCGCCTGGGTGCTGTACGTCTGGTTCGCGGGCGAGCGGGATCGGCCGCGGCTCGGCTTCGTCACTGGCGACGCGGGACTGCGCATCGCGCGGGCGCTGTACGGCCTGGCCTTGATCGTTTTCGGCCTCGCCCATTTCACCTATATCGAGCGAACCACGTCGATGGTGCCCGGTTGGCTGCCATGGCATCTGGCCTGGGCGTACTTCTTCGGCTGTACCTTTATCGCGGGGGGCGTAGCGGTGCTCATCGGCGTGTATGCACGGCTGGCAGCCATGCTCACGGTGCTGCAGCTGGGTATGTTCACCCTGCTGGTGTGGATACCCGTCGTGGTGGCGAGACCCAGCGCCTCCGATTGGAGCGAGTTCGTCGTCTCTTGGGCGTTGACGGCCGCCGCTGGGGTGGTGGCGGACTCTTACGGCGGCATGCCGGCGGCCTCCCAGAACCCATGATCTCAGGTCAGCAAGCACTCGTGCAGTTGCGAGAAGGCAACCGTCGCTTTGTTGCCAGCATTCGCGACCCGGCTGCTCCGCTCAGCCAACCCCGCCCCGTGCGGCTCCCGCTTGCCCAAGAGCCGTTTGCCATTGTGCTCGGGTGTTCTGACGCTCGTGTTCCCGCAGAGCTCGTTTTCGGGCAGGGGTTTGGCGACCTCTTCGTGATCCGGGTAGCTGGCAATATTGTGGCGCCCTCCCAGGTCGGCAGCGTCGAGTTTGCGGCTGCGCGCTTCGGCACGCGTCTGGCGGTCGTGCTGGGGCACACGCAGTGTGGCGCCATCGCGGCTACGGTAGAGGAGCTCCGCCAGCCCGCCTCGCATCAGTCCCCCAATCTCCGCTCCATCGTGGACCGGATCCGCCCCTCGGTCGAGCCTCTGCTCGCCACGGCCGTGGGGCTCGAGCCCGAGGCCTTGCTCGCGCACGCAGTCCGCGCCAACATCCGGGCGGCCGCGGATCATTTGCGACATGGGTCCGGGGTTCTGGAGCGGCTCGTCGACCGCGACGGGCTGCTGATCGTCGGCGCAGAGTACTGTCTCGAAACTGGGGTCGTGGACTTTTTCGATGGTGTGCCGGAGGCTGGATCGCGCGGATGAGGAGGGCAGCTCATGACGACGCGCCGCAACGTCATCGTCCACATCGCCGCCAGCGCGGACGGCTACATCGCCCGCCCCGACGGTGACATCGACTGGCTGACGTCCCGCCCCGCTCCCAAAGGTTTCTATGGCATGAACACCTTCATGAAGTCGATCGACACGATGCTGCTGGGGCGGAAGACCTACGAGGCGAGCGTGCGCATGGGGGCGAAGTTCGATTCGAAGGGTCGGCACATCGTCTTCTCGCAACAGGCGCCACCCGCGGACGTCCCACCAGGCGTGGAGTTCGTAAACACTGCAATCGGCTCATTCCTGAGTCGTCTGCGGGAGCGGCCCGGCAAGGATATCTGGCTGATGGGCGGCGGCGAGCTCATCGCCTCCTTTCTTGACGAACACGCGATCGACGAGTTCGTCATCAGTGTGGTCCCGGTGTTCATTGGGGATGGCATCCCACTCATCGCGCGGCGTCACCGCCACGTGCCCATGGATTTGCGCTCCGTCGAACGGTTCGACGATGGGGTGGTGCAACTGCGTTACCGTGTCCCGAACGACGCCTGATACCCCCGTGAAATCGTTCTTCGTTGTGTTGGGCATCGTGTCTGCGTCGTGCGGTCTCCATGCGCAGGCGCCTGGCTGGCAGCCGTCGCCAGGACATGCGCAGACTCCGACAGTGGCGCTGCGGTCGTGGTCTTTCCCGGCGGCGGCTATCAGATTCTGGCCATCGACCTCGAAGGCACGGAGGTCTGTGACTGGCTGACATCCAGGGGGATCACGTGCGTGCTGCTCAAGTATCGTGTACCCAAGGTCGGACCGTCTTGGAACCAGCCGTGCGGTTGTGACCGCAAGACCGGAGCATCCATGCCGCTCGAAGATGCGCAGCGGACGGTCGGGCTGGTGCGCTTTCACGCCGCGGAGTGGCACATCGACCCACGCAAAATCGGGGTGCTCGGGTTTTCAGCAGGTGGGCACCTGGTCGCCGCAGTGAGCACGCATTGTGACGCCCGAGTGTATCCGGCGGTGGATGCTGCCGACCGGGAGAGCTGCCGTCCGGATTTCGCGGTAGCGCTGTCTGACAACGTGGACGACATGCGCAATTCGCTGGTTTACTACATTGCCCTGAAGAACGCCGGCGTGCCGGCGGAATTGCATCTGTACGCGGAAGGGGGACACGCCTTTGGCCTGCGGCGAACAGAGCGTCCGATTACGGCATGGCCTCGGCTGGTCGAAACGTGGCTCAAGACCATCGGGATGATTTCGGACTAGGTGTCTTGTGCCCCGGCGACCCATGGTTCACAACGCCATCGAGCGGCTCGCGAAGCTGTTTCGTGACGCTGGCGCGGCCCATGAGAAAGCATTTGCCGCCACCAACGGCCAAGACCCGGAGTGGGCACGCTGGTATGCCCGCTACCTCGCGCCGCGGCTGCAGCAGGAGCTTGGCGGTCAGGTGGACCAGGAGGCGCTGGCCGCGGATCTCAGTCAGGTGGACAGCGATTATCGAGCTGGTGAGGGCAGGGAGCCGTGGCCGGAGTTCTACGCGCGGTGGTTCATCCGCCGGCGGCAGCAGTGACCAACGGGGGGATCGGTGAACCCAGAGCAGGCCCTGCTGACGCACTTCCTTGCCGCCATCGCGTATCGCACGCAGAAGGCGCTACGAGAAGCGCCGCCGCACTTCGCCCAGTTTGCGGCGGGACACCAGGTGCGCACGCCCGGTGAGATCCTCCGGCACATGACAAGCCTCATGGGCTACACACGCACGCTGTTCCTCGGCGGCACCTACCCCGTCAAACCGGAGCCGCTGGCCACACTTGCCGACGAGATCAAGCGGTTCCACGATATGCTCGCGGAGGTTGGTCGTCTGCTGGCGGCCGGAACGCCGTTACGCGAGATCTCTCATCAGCAGCTCCTCCAGGGCCCGTTTGCCGATTGTATGACGCATGTCGGGCAGCTGGCATTGCTACGGCGACTTGCCGATGCGCCCGTGGCGCCGGAGAATTTCGTGTACGCCGACATCCACCGCGACCGCCTCGGTCCTGACCAAGCCATGCCGGCGCGTCCAGATCGACATTGGCCCGAGCGGCCGACGAGCTAGAAGGAGCAAGTGAGTATGGTGCACGTGAACCATGTTGCAGTTGTTGTGGCGGCCGTCGCCGTGTTGGTGCTGGGCTGGCTCTCGCCTACTTACTCGCGTGCCTCGCGGTCCTCGTCGGCGTCGGCAGCTGCATGAGCGCGATACAGTTCGGCCTCTTCTTGTGGATCGGGTTCCCGGTGATCCTCCTCGCCGGATCGGTGCTCTGGGGGAACGTCCCGTGGAGGGTGGCCGCCATCCATGCCGGTGACTGGCTCGTGAAGTCGCTGGTGATAGCGATCATCGTGAGCGTGTGGCATTGAGAGAGTGACGCGATTCCTCCCATGCGCATTCTCCTGATCGGTGCCACCGGCACCATCGGCAAGGCCATCGCCGCCGCGCTCAGCCCGCGACATGACGTCCTGCGCGCGAGTCGCCAGCAGGCCCCGCTCCACGTCGACTTAGCCGACCCGGCATCGATCCGGGCCTTGTACGCGAAGGTCGGCAAGGTCGGCGCCGTGATCAGCGCCGCCGGTCAGGCCAGCTTCAAGCCCCTCGACGAGCTCTCGGATGCTGATTTCCGTTTCAGCCTCGACAACAAGCTCATGGGGCAGGTCAACGTGGTCAGGTATGGATTCGACCGCGTCGACGACAACGGCTCGATCACCATTACCAGCGGCATTCTGGCCCAGCGGCCAGCGCGCGGCAGCGGTGCCGTGAGCCTCGTGAACGCCGGCCTCGAGGGCTTTGCCCGAGCGGCCGCGCTCGAGGCCCCCCGAGGCATTCGGATCAATGTGGTGAGCCCACCCTGGGTTACCGAGACGCTGCAGGCACTCGGGATGCCGCTCCAAGGCGGCTTGCCAGCTGCCACGGTGGCACAAGCGTACGTGGGCAGCGTCGAAGGGACGGCGACCGGTCAAGTCATTTCTCCGTAGGAGGATCCCGATGCCGCAGCGACTCCGACTCTTCTATTCGACTCTTACCGGCGTCCTGCTCCTAATCCCCGCTCTGGCGCTGTACCGCAACCTGTCCGGGCCCGCGGACATATGGTGGACGCCCCCTGCCATGGCCTTGTCCCTCAGCGAGAGCCAGGATCGCGTGCAGATCTACGCTCGTGGCCGGCCGCTGGCAGCGCTGCTGGACGCGAAGCTACTGTGGGTCAAGGACGAGGCAGCATCCACGCCTCTGGGCGCGCATGAGATCGGCCTCCGCCTCAACAACTGGGACCGCGTTCGAGCGGCGCGACTCCCTGTTTTGCTGATCTACGCCGCGGCGTGCGGAGGTGGCGTGGTGCTGCTGCTCGTCATCGCGACCGGACGGCTGACCTATCGGGAGGTCTGAGCGCCTTTCGTTCGGCGGCAGGGCACCAGAAGCTGCTTGCGCGCGCCACCGCATCGCCCGCAGCTTAAGCGCGATCCTATATGCCCGCTTTCGCGTTCATCGGCGCGTTCATCCCATTCCTCGCGATGCTTCCACCGTCCATCGCCGCCGTGTGGATTGCCCATCGCTGGCTCAAGACCCGAGGGGCTGGTTCGGAGCTGCACGCCGAGGTCGCTGCGCTCAAAGACGAGGTGGCCGCGCTGCGCCAAACCCAGGCCGAGTTGCAAGAGCGAGTCGATTTCGCGGAGCGCATGCTGGCCCAGGTCCGCGAAGGGCCTCGTTTGCCGAACGCCTCGTCCTAGGCCGCAGGGGAGCCCTGGTTTGCCTCCGTCGCCCGATCTCCGAAGCACGCTCCTCGCCGCCTGGAGAACGAGCAATCGCGTCACCGTTTCTCTCGTCGCGCAGCTGCCCGCCGCGCTCTGGGACGTCGTCGTTCCCGGATCACCTCGACGCACGATCCGAGCGGTTGCGGCGCACCTTCACAACGCGAGATGCATGTGGGTCAAGACACTCGGCCGGGAGCACGGCATCGCCACTCCGCTGCGCGTCGATTATCGACGCGTCGCGCGGCGCGAACTGGTCGCGGCCCTGAAACGCAGTAGCGACGGGATCGAGGCTTTGCTCACGCTGGGCCTCGAGTCCCAGGGCCAGGTGCCGCCGTCCAAGGGGTACGTATGGCGCAACTTGGCCCTCGACGTGAACCATGTGCTCACCTACTTCGTGGCGCATGAGGCTCATCACCGCGGGCAGATCGTCATGGTCGCTCGCCAGACGGGCCACCGGTTGCCGCGCGCGGTTATTGACGGGCTCTGGCAATGGAAAGGGCGTCCTTCATGACGCGATACAAGACCGCACAAATCCTCGCGGGAGTGTCCGCCGTTGGCTTCTTGCTCGCGGCCGGACTGCACACGACCGATTATCGGCGGGTGGTGCTGCGGGCGCAGCAGGGGTTTTCCGGGCTGGCTCCCCTGGTGGCCACGCTGTGGCTGACGTTCGCCGCCGCCCTGGTGATTCTCGGGTTGATCGTGACGCTGGTCGCGTTCGGCCACGTGACCCCCGGGCGCTCGATTCTGGCGCTGGCGGGCTGTTTCCCGGCAATAACCGTGGTCCTGCAACTGCGGTTTCTCGGGTTCACGCCGCCGGTCGCGGTCTTCTCGGCCATCGCGGCGCTGAATTTCGCCGCGGCGCTGACCTTCCCGACCGCCCGGCGGCTTGCGCCCCCACAGACGTCGCCCGCACCTTAAGCACGATCTCGCCCCGGAAGGCCACGTGGACCCTGTCGTGTTTCTCCTCGCCCTCCTGATATTCGTGGGGATTCCGGCCCTCACGGTGATCAAGGTCGCGCGGCTACGTGCCGGGCGTCCCCAGTCGCTCTCGGCCGACGCCATAGCGCGCCTCGAGGCACTGGAACGTGGCGTCCAGGATCTCCAGAAGGAACTGGCGGAAACACACGAGCGGCTGGATTTCACCGAGCGCTTGCTCACCAAGGCCCGGGAAGAGCGATGACCGATCGACGATACAACGACAAAGAGATTGCGGCGATCTTTCGCGCCGCGTCGGAAGGGCCGCTCAGTCCCCAGCGGGAAGTGCCGCCGGAGGAGGGCTTGACGCTCGCCGATCTACAGGCCATCGGCCGTGAAGTCGGCATCTCGCCCGTCGCCGTTGCGCAAGCGGCGCAAGCCCTCGATATCCGACGAGAGGCCGCAGCGCGGACGTTTTTCGGACTTCCGATCGGCGTGGCACGCACGGTGAACCTCAACCGTCGGCTCAGCGATCCCGAGTGGGAGCGGCTGGTCGTGCAGTTTCGCGAAGTGTTCAACGCACGGGGCACCACGCGCTCGGACGGCTCATTGCGGCAGTGGACGAACGGGAACTTGCAGGTGCTCCTCGAACCGACCGAAACGGGTCACCGGCTGCGTTTCAGAACCCTGCACGGCGCGGCGCGCGCGTCCATTGGAGCGGGGTTGGCGGCCCTCGGTGTGACGGCGACGGTCGCCGTCGCGACCGCAATCAGCGGCCACCTTTACGACGCCATTCCGGGAATCGTGTTCCTGCTGGCCACGGGCCTGGCAATGATTGTGAACGGCGCGCTTCGCTTACCGCGGTGGGCGCGTCTGCGCGGGCGCCAGATGGAGGCCCTTGCGGCGCAGCTGGCAAGCGCTCCGACTGAGCGTTCTCAACACGCGCGCAGCGGTGAACCGTAGACGATATGAACGTGTTCCCGATCGCGCCGGCGGAGAGCCGTTACCTGTGGCTCCTCATTCCCGTGACCGTACTGCTCCTGGCCGTTCTCATTGGAGGCGTGGGGCTGCTCGCGACCTCTGTGCGCGGCGCGCATGCGTCGCGTTTCGAAATCGCGGGCGACGGCCTCCGCCTGGTGGGCGATCTGTACGGCCGTGTCGTTCCCAAGCGGGATATCCGTGTGGATGGGGCCCGCCGGGTCGATCTCGCTCGCGAAGCAGGGCTGCAGCCGAAATGGCGTCGCATCGGAACCGCGCTCCCTGGCTACCAAGCCGGGTGGTTCCGGTTGCGAAACGGAGAGAAGGCGTTGCTGTACCTCACCGACCGCACGCGGGCGGTCTACATTCCGACCACCGCCGGATACAGCTTGCTGCTGAGTCCGGCGGACCCCGACGCGTTCCTGTCGCGCTTACGTGCCGTGTTGGGCTCCTGAGCGTCGTGCGCCGCAAGCGTCTGCTGCTCGTCCTCGTGCTCGGCGTCGCGGCCGGGCTCGTCGTCGTGCTGGGACGGCGTGCGCCCACCACCAGCAATCCCGCAGCCCGTCCGGTCGCACCTGCCGTGGAGACGCGTAAGCCGGCCCTGCAGGCCGACGCCGAGGGCTACTATGTCCCGGGCTATGAATTCACGGTGAACCGGTTCCGGTTCACCGGATTCAGCCTCCGCCCCGACGCCCTCGTCACCTTCGCCCAGACCGGCACTGGTACCGAGCAGGCCATGGCCTGTCTGGACGTCCTCGTTAGAGCGGATACCGTCCACCTGCGCTGCGACGACCCGCAGGTGGGCACCGTGACGGTCGACGGCAAGTTCCGCACGCGCGTGGCGACCAATCAACTGGATACGGCGGTGTTGGTCGCGGTCGTAACGGTTCGCAGCGGGAGCGGCGAGATCCTGTACCGGGCGCGAGACTCGTTCAAGTGGCACCCGCGTGATTCCGGCGAGCCCGGGACCTGAACCGCACGGGAGTCGCGCGTGGATCCATCACAAACCCGGCAACCCGTCGCTGTGAGCAGCGCGATTCAAGTGAACGAACGCTTCGGCGGCGGGCACACCGACTTCCCGTCCGCGCCATTGCGCCATGATCTCGTGATGCTCCCGCCAGATGCCCCGGCCATCCTGGCTCGCGTGCGCGAACAGGGCGGCCTTTTTCTGCTCGACCACCGGCGAGATGTCCACGTAGGTATTGGGCAAAAAGCCTTCCGTTTGACTGCCGCTGTTGACCTCAAAGAAGTAGAGGCGCGACGTGCGGGGATCGCCCTCCATCCACGCGCGGATCGTGAGCACGCTCGCGACCTGATGATCCATATGCGTGTCCACCGGCCAATGCGTGAACACCACATCGGGATTGGCCGCGGAGAGGAGGCGCCGCATCGCGTCCACGTGCGCTCGCGTGACCTCGGTCGCACCGTCGATCTGGCCGAAGAACACGGGCTTTGCGCCCATGATCTTGCAGGCGGCCGCGCACTCGGCGGAGCGAATGTTGGCCGCCTCGTCCAGCGACTTGCCAGAGATGCCGCGCTCGCCGCGCGTGAGATAGACGACCGTCACTGCGTGCCCCAATGCGGCATACCGCGCCAGTGTCCCGCCGCACCCCGACTCCGGATCGTCCGGGTGCCCGCCCACGCACACGACCGTCAAGCGCGCCGCGCCCGAGTCCGCCAGCGGTGGCACCAACGGCAGCGCGCTCGCGGCCGCCACCACCCGTACAAAGCCGCGACGCGTGACGTCTCGTTCGTTCATGGAACCCACCTGGTAGAGTCTCGATCAATATGAAGCTCGACATCTATCTCAACTACGGCGGGAATTGCGAGCACGCATTCCGCTTCTACGAGCAGGAGCTCGGCGGCAAGATCACGATGATGATGCGGCATGGCGAGCAGCCCAATGCAGTACACGTGCCGGCCAACTGGAAGAACGCCATCCTGCACGCCCGCATCGAGTTCGGAAAGACGGTGCTCATGGGGGCGGACATTCCGCCGGACCGGTTCCAACCCATGCGCAGTGCCTATCTTACGCTCACCGCGGATAGCGCCGAGCAAGCGGAGCGCCTGTACGCCCTGCTCGCCGACGGCGGTCAGATCTTCATGAAGATGGAGGAGACCTTCTTCGCGTCGCGCTTTGCCATGCTCAGGGACAAGTTCGGCACGTCGTGGATGCTGCTCCACGAGCGTCCGGAGGGCCTGCCATGACCGCCGTTCCCGGTGACCGCATCCGCGCCCAGCTCGCGACCGTGGAGGAACACGTTGGCCGCGAGAACGCCCACGACCTGCCGGGGATCATGGCCACTTTCGGTGCCGGGGCGTGGTACGACGACGAGCCCTGGGGTGAGCACCACGAGGGACGCGATGCGGTGCACCACTATTACGCGGATCTCCTCACCTCGCTTCCGGATCTGCACATCGACGTCACCCATTGCCTCGCGGCGGAGGACGGGGTGGCGCTGGAGGTGCGCATCAGCGGTACGCACCTCGGCGCCTGGCGCGGTCTCCCCCCCACGGGCCGGCGAGTGTCGTTCCCCCTGTGCGGGATCTTTACGTTCGATGCAGGCGGCAAGCTCGCCGGAGAGCGCATCTACTACGACCGCGCAGGCGTGCTGCGACAGGTGGGGCTGTACCGCGATCCGCATACGCTGCTCGGTCGCCTCGAGACCCTGCTGGCACATCCGATCACGGTCGCCGGAGCCTATGCCCGCAAGCTCGCCAGGCCCGCCACTGACACGCATCGGAAGCCGGCGACGTAGGGGAGCCATGACCTTCAAGTCCGCGACCTGGTACCCCATCGCCGTCGTGTTGAGCGGTGTCAACGCGGTCGCGGCCTGGTTCGCGGCCACGCAAGCGGAACCCACGCATGCCGCGGTGCACGTCGCCCTCGCCATCGGATTCGGGCTCTGGGCCCAGCGCCTGCGGCCGCTTCGAGCCCGGCCCGAAACGCTGGACGGGGTGCAGGCTCAGTTCGAAGCGCTCGAGCTCGAAGTCAGCAAGCTGCAGCGTGAGCTCACCGAGACGCAGGAGCGCCTCGACTTCGTAGAGCGGATGCTGGCGCAGGAGCGAGAAAAGCCCCGAGTGGGGCCGCAGCGTTAAGCCTCCGTACCGCATGATCGTGCGCGATGTCACTCCCAAGGACGCGTCCGCCTGGGTCAACCTGAGGCGCGCGTTGTGGCCCGGTGAGCGCCTCTCGTGCCGTGACGCTGTTGGTTCTCTTCGCCATCACGGCCGCGGTGGCCGTGACGCACATGGACAATACCCTTGCCTTCATCGTGATCGCCCCCGGCTACCTGGTCCAAGCGTGGCTGTTCGAGACCCACCGAGCGCTCGGCGGGCTGGGCTATCAAGTGACGATGGTCGGGGTGTCTGCTCTCGTGTGGACGCTGATCAGCCTCGGCCTGGGCGCGACATATCGGCTGCTGCGACCTTGAAGCCGGCGGGGAGTGGTCGTAGTATCGTTCCCGCACCCGGCCATGTGAGAGGCCCAAACGTTCGTGCTTGCGCGTGCAGCGACGTACGGCACCCTGTTCGTCGGGTTGCTGCTCGTCTTCCTCCCGAGACGCATCCTCCAATCGTCGGGCATCGTTGCGCCCGCGACACTCGGGCTCGCGCAGGTCGCGGGATTGCTCGTCGGCGTGGCGGGTGGCGCCCTCGCGCTCTGGTGTGTCCTGACGTTCGCCCTGGTCGGGAAGGGCACACCCGCCCCGTTCGATCCGCCGCGGCAGCTCGTGGTCGGCGGACCGTATCGGTACGTGCGCAATCCCATGTACTACGGCGCGGCGCTCGCCCTGGCCGGCGCCGCCATGTTCTACGGATCGCTGCGCCTGCTCGGCTACGTGGGTGTGTTCCTGCTCGCCGCCCACACGTTCGTCGTGCTGTATGAGGAGCCGACGCTGCTGCGGCTGTTCGGGGAGCCGTACCGGGCCTACCAGACACGCGTGCGGCGATGGCTACCGAGGATGTGATGGAGATGCTCGACACCGCGCGCCTGACCCTGCTGCCGTGCACGCCGGCGCACCTGCTCGCATTGATCGAGCGACCCGAGGATTTTGAGCGGCTCGTGGGCCTGCCCGTGGCCGATGGCCTCCACGGATTCTACGCGTCGTCTGACGTATCGCAGGACTGGCTCGACATGCTGCGCAGCTCTTCCCAGCCGGATCCGTGGCGCCACGGCTTTTTCGTGGTGCACCGCGACGCCCGATGCGTGATCGGCAGCGCCGGGTTCAAGGGTCCGCCGGACTCGGCCGGGATGGTCGAGATCGCCTACGGCATCGTGCCGAGCTTCGAGGGCCAGGGCTACGCCACCGAAGCCGCCGCCGAGCTCGTCCGCTTTGCGCTCGCGAGCGGGGGAATCCGGCTGCTGCGGGCGCATACCCTGCCGGTCGCGAACGCCTCCACCCGGGTGCTGGCGAAGTGCGGGTTTCATCATACCGGCACCGTGGTCGACCCGGACGATGGACCGGTGTGGCGTTGGGAGCGGGCCCCCTCGCCATGACCTTCGTCCTCGCCGCCTTGCTGCTCGCCACCTCGGCGCCGCAAGACACCGAGCCGCGCGTGCTGCTGCGCCTGGAGGACGAGTGGGCGCTCGCCTTGATCCAGCGTGACGGCGCGGTGTTTCGCCGCCTCCTGGCCGATCGCTTCATTTACACCGAAGACGACCGCACCATGAGTCGGGACGATGTCCTGCACGAGGTCGTGGCCGGCGCCGATACGGTCAAGGCGGCGCACAACGAGGACATGCGCGTCCACCGCTTCGGAGAGACCGCGGTCGTGACGGGCTGGCTGGTGGTCGCGGGCCAGGGGCCGAGTGGACCCTTCGATCGCCGGTACCGATTTACCGACACGTGGGTGAGGCGCGGCGGGCGGTGGCAGATCGTCGCGGCGCACGATTACCTTGTCCCGGCACCACACCGG
Organism: Gemmatimonadales bacterium; assembly: GCA_036522815.1. GTDB lineage: Bacteria > Gemmatimonadota > Gemmatimonadetes > Gemmatimonadales > GWC2-71-9 > AG41. The sequence continues at coordinate 63,091 of DATDFC010000118.1, forward strand.
TAGGGGAGGATTCGGATGACCGTACTATCGCGCATCGTATTCTTGGCCTCGTTTCCCGCGGCCCTCGTCGCAGCGTCGCTCGCCGGTCAAACACCCGTCGACACGGCGGCGACGCTCCGCACCGCCGACACGGCCGCGCATACGTGGCTGGCCCTGGTGGACAAGGGCGAGATCGCGAGGGGCTGGGATGAGGGTGCGCTCGTCTTGCAGCTCGGCGTCACGAAGACCAAGTGGGAGCAGCTCGTGCGCAGCGCGCGCGCGCCGTTCGAGCCATTCGGGGCACGGCATCAGATCATGGCGCGCTACACCACGGATCCTCCCAACGCGCCACCCGGACAGTATGTGCTGCTGCAATACGAGACCGACGTCTCCGGTGGTCGGCATGTGGTGGAGACGGTGGTGCCGACCCTCGACGGCAAGCGGGGGTGGCGCGTGTCCGGGTACTTCGTGCGGCTGGAGCAATGAGCAGCGCCGTCGAGGTGGTGCAGCGATTCAACGAGGCCTTCAATCGTCATGACGTCGACGTCGTTATGGCGCTCATGAGCGATGACTGCGTCTTCGAGAATACGCGCCCAGTGCCGGACGGTGAGCGCGTCGAGGGACAGCAGCGCGTCAGGGCCGCGTGGGAGCAGCTCTTCGCCCGCTCGCCGCACGCTCATTTCCACACCGAGGAGATATTCGCCGCCGGCGATCGCTGCGTCGTCCGCTGGGTGTACTCCTGGGTCAAGGACGGGAAGCGCGGCCATGTGCGGGGCGTCGACGTGTTGCGCGTGCGGGACGGGCGGGTCGCCGAAAAGCTGTCCTACGTCAAAGGGTGACATGACCAAGGTGAAAGTCGGGATCATCGGCTCCCGCTTTCAGGCGGACTGCATCGCAGGGGCCGTGCGGGCCGTGCCGGACGAAGCCGAGGTCGTCGCCGTCGCGTCGCCGACGCGCGGACACGCCGCGAGCTTCGCACAGCGGCACGCCATTCCGCGCTCGTACACCGATTACGCTGACCTGCTGCGCGACCGCGACGTCGAGCTGATCTCGATCACCGCCCCCAATCGGCTGCACGCCCAGATCACGATCGACGCCGCCAAGGCCGGGAAGCACGTGGTGTGCGAGAAGCCGCTGTGTCTGACCCTCGAAGAAGCCGACGCGATGATCGACGCGTGCCGCCGGGCGGGCGTGCTGCTCTTGTACGCGGAAGAGCTGTTCTTCGCCCCCAAGTATGTGAAGGCGAAGCAGCTGGCGGACGAAGGGGCGTTCGGCCGGGTCCACCTGGTGAAGCAGGGCGAGAAGCACTCGGGTCCGCACTCCGACTGGTTCTGGGACGTGGAGCAGTCGGGCGGCGGCGCGGTGATGGACCTGGGGTGCCACGGGATCGCGTTCTGCTGGTGGTTCCTCGGCAAGCCGCAGGTCAGGAGCGTCTACTCCCACATGGCGACGCAGCAGCACCAGGCACGCACCCAGGGCGACGACGAAGCGGTCACGATCATCGAATTCGCCAGCGGCGCCGTGGGGATGGTCGAGAGCAGCTGGAATCGCCCGGGCGGGATGGACGACTGCATCGAGGTGTTCGGCGACAAGGGCCAGACCTACGCCGATCTGCTCATGGGCAACGCGTTAGCGACGTACTCGGAAGTCGGGTTCGGCTACGCCGTCGAAAAGGCCGCGACGACTCGAGGATGGACGTACCCAGTGTTCGAGGAGCACTGGAACTACGGCTTTCCCCAGGAGATGCGCCATTTCGCGCGGTGTGTGCGCGGCAAGGAGGCGCCCATCTCCGACGGCGAGACGGGGCGCCTGGTGCAAGAGGTCCTGTATGCCGCGTACGCGTCCGCCGGCCTGGGTCGCAAGATCGTGCTGCCGTTCCGCCCCAGCGGGATCGCCAAGCCGATCGACCTCTGGAAAACGCCGGACCTCGCCAGGGCCGCCCACTGAACCCGCAGCCGCCGATGCAGCGCCGGTTCGGCCTGCTGCACGCCACGGCGCTCAACATGACGAACATGATCGGGATCGGACCGTTCATCACTATCCCGCTCCTCATGTCGGCGCTGGGTGGCCCCCAGGCGATGCTGGGCTGGGTCGTCGCCCTGGTGATTGTGGTGTGCGACGGGATGGTGTGGAGCGAGCTGGGGGCGGCGCTGCCGGGGTCGGGCGGCTCGTTCGGGTATCTGCGCCATGGCTACGGGCCCGCGACGGTTGGCCGCCTGATGGGCTTTCTCTTCGTCTGGCAGTTCGTGCTGAGCGGTCCGCTCGAGATCGCGTCGGGGTACATCGGCTTCTCTCAGTACCTCGGCTACATCTGGAAGGGCATCACGCCGCGCGAGACCATGCTGGTGGTGACGATCATCGGGCTCGTGAACCTCGCGCTGCTGTACCGCCGGATCACGTCGATCGCGACCATCACCGTCGCCCTGTGGATCGGCACCATCGTCACGGTGCTCGTGGTCGTGGTCACCGGCGCCCTGCATTTCGATGCCAGGGTCGCCTTCGATTTTCCGCCGGGTGCCTTCACGTTTTCGCTGGGCTTTCTCATGGGCCTCGGGGGAGCCTCCCGCATCGGCGTATACGACTACCTCGGCTACTACGATGTCTGTTACATCGGCGACGAAGTCGAGAACCCCGGCCGGGTGATCCCGCGGTCGATCCTCATCAGTACCGTCCTGGTCGCGCTGATCTACCTCGCGGTCAATCTGTCGATGATCGGCGTGGTCCCGTGGCGCGAGTTCGTGCCGGCCGAGTCCCACCCGCAGGCCAACTTCGTGGTCTCGATCTTCATGGAGCGG
>DATDFC010000119.1:0-67188 GCA_036522815.1 Gemmatimonadales bacterium
CCGCTCGCCCCTGACTACCAGGGGTGCGGCTATGCCGACCCCGACCACTCCTACACGGGCGGGCGCGTCGAGTACAACGACGGCGCCTGCGACGGATGGCTGCGGGTGAACGACGTCTTCTCCATCGGCTACTACCGCCAGGCAGACCTCCCCTTCCTCGGCCGTGCGGTGACCGACTGGACGTCGTTTGACCAATACTTCTGCGCCATACTCGGCCCGACGTTCCCCAACCGCATCTACCAGCACGCGGGCCAGACCGACCGGATCGAAAACAGCACCGACATTTCGCAGCTCCCGACGATCTGGGACCGGCTGGCCGCGCGGGGACTCGTGGGCCGCTACTATTACGCTGACCTGCCGTTCCTGGGCTTGTGGGGTCCCAAGTACGTGGCGATCGGCCGCCCGCTCGACGTATTCTACGCCGATTGTGCCGCCGGCACGCTCCCGCATGTGGCGTTCGTCGATGGCAGTTTCGCGCAGGAGCTCACGGGAACCGGGGGGGACGACCATCCGTACGGCGACGTCCGCGCCGGCGAGGCGATGATGAATCGCATCTACCAGGCGGTGACGCAGAGCCCCGCGTGGAGCGGCACGGTCCTCGTCATCAACTTCGACGAATGGGGGGGATTCTTCGACCACGTTCCGCCCTCCGTGGCGCCGATTCCCCCGGCCGACCAGGCGGCGGGCAACACGGACGGTCGCCGTGGCTTCCGGACACCTACACTGCTCATCTCACCGTTCGCACGCCGGGCGCACACGTCACACGTCTTGTACGACCACACCTCCGTCCTGCGCATGATCGAATGGCGCTGGGGCCTGCAGCCCCTCACGGTGCGCGACGCGACGGCCAACAACCTGGCCGACGAGCTGGACTTCACGCTGGTCGATTCCGCTCCACCGCCGGTCTACTCGGTCCCGGATGTCGTGGGTGCGCCCTGCCCCATCCTGCCGACGGACATCGTGTCTTTGGCGGCGCCGCGCCGGAGGGCCGGGCGCGCTCACTGGGGAGAGCTCGGTGAGATCGCACGGCGGCACGGGTGGAGCGCGTAACGGCGAAATATCACTTCCCGAGTTTACGCTGCTCCCGGACGGCCTGCCAGCAATACCACGCCGCCACCGTTCGGTAGGGCCGGAACCGCTCGCCCTCTCTCTCGAGCTGCTTCGGCGTCAGGAGCTTCCGCAGGCCGTAGGCGAGCGCGTAGCCCTGGCGCACGCCGTAATCCCCGACCGGCCACACGTCGAGCCGCCGCAGCTGGAACATCAGGAACATCTCGGCCGTCCACCGTCCGATGCCGCGCACGACCGAGAGGCGAGTGATGACCTCCTCGTCGGCGAGCCGGCCGATGCGATGCAGGGGAACGGTTCCATCAATCACTTTCGCCGCGAGATCCCGTATCGAGACGACCTTGCTGCCCGAGAGCCCCGCGGCTCGCAGCTTTCTGGGCGGGACGGCGAAGACGGCTTCGGGGGAGAGATCCCCGTCGAACAGCGCGACAAAGCGTCCGTGAATCGCACGAGCCGCGGCGCCGGCCAGCTGCTGGTGCAGGATACTCTCGGCGAGCGCCGCAAAGTGGCCGCGGGACGATCGCGGCAGGTGGAAGGGACCCGTTCGCTTCATCAGGTTGGCCATCACCCGATCACGGCGGGCCAGGAAGTCGGCGGCTCGCCGCTCGGAGACCCGACTCGTCGCGTTGCTCATGCTCGAAATCAAGCCACCGATCCGATTATCTTTCGTATTCGTCCGGCGGCCCCACCCTTCGAGAAGAGGACCGAGTATGTGTCGCAACATCAAGACGCTGGCGAACTTCGCCCCTCCCGCCACCGACGATGAGATCCAGGCGTCGGCGTTGCAGTTCGTCCGCAAGCTGAGCGGGACGACGCGGCCGTCGCGCGCGAACGAAGCGGTCTTCAATCGGGCCGTGGACGAAGTGACACTGGCTGCGCATCGCCTCGTGCACGGGCTCGAGACCAGCGCGCCGCCACGGAATCGGGACGACGAGCGGCGCAAGGCGCACGAGCGGGCCCTCAAGCGGTTCGGTAATCACCGCTCCGCCACGGCAACGTAGAGCTCGCCACCGTACGCGGCCGCCGTCGTGGGAGACGACTTACGCTTTCCTCGTGAGCACGACATGCGTGGCGGCCGGCGTCGGCACATGCTCGGTGCACGCATAACCCAACGCCGGCAGGTCGATCCCGCCAAAGAGGTGCTCGCCACCGCCGAGCAGGATCGGCGCGATCGCGACGTGCATCTCGTCGATGAGCCGCGCCTCGAGATACTGGCGCACCGTGGAAACTCCTCCGCCGAGCTGGATATCGCGGTCGCCCGCGGCCTTTCGAGCGCGCTCGAGCGCGTCCTGAATCCCGCCGGTGACGAAATGAAAGACCGTCCCGCCTTCCATGGTGATCGACTCACGCGTGTGGCGAGTCAGCACGAACACCGGCGCATGATAGGGCGGATTCTTCCCCCACCAGCCGCGCCACGTGTCGTCGCGCCAGGGCCCGCGCACCGGGCCGAACATGTTTCGGCCCATGATGTACGCCCCGATCCGTTCCCCGCCGCGTTTCGCAAAATCATTGTCGGGACCTGTGGTCCCGTCTGTCTTTCCCTGCATCGCGCGAAACGTGCGTGTGACCACAAACCAGTCGTGGAGCGCCTCGCCTCCGACGCCGAGCCCGTTCTCCAGGCTCTGGCGGGGACCGGCGCCGTAGCCGTCGAGCGAGATCGAAAAGTTGTGGACGCGTAGCTTGGACATCGGGTCTCCTTGGAGGCGTCGTGTGAGCTATGGTTGGGCTCCCGGAGACACGTCGAACCAGCGGTCTCGAAATCGACATAGCGGGATGGGCGGATCCGTCAGTCCACCGGTCGCGTTCAACCCCGACCGTGATCCTCAGTCATCCGAATTACGATAACCGCCCTTTTTGATCCAACTCGGCACTGGCGACGGCGTGGCCTTGGGCGGCGGCTTGGAAGCGACTCGCTGGACCGGAGGCGACGCCGCCGACGCCGCAGGCGAGGCAGGGACTTTGTAGCTCGCCAGATTCCTGAGAACGCTATCGAGAGTGCCGACCTTCATCGGAGGCTGCTGCAGCATGGCCGCCATGGCCGCGGCGAGTTGGTCGATCTGCGCCGATCCGATACGACGCAATTGTTGCCAAATCTCCGATCGACCTACCTGCTGGAAATCTTCGCGCACGAAGATCAGATTGTCGCCGGTATGAAAACGTTCCCATAGCCTGGCATCCTTCTCCAACGCCGCCAGCGATAGATAGATGACGAGAGCGGAAAAACGATCGATCTCCTGCCCGTAGTCTTGCTCGCTCCGTTCGGGATGCTGGTAGGCACGGTGGCCGATTTCCGTGGCATGGCGGCCCTTCAAGGCCGGCACCCACATGCCGTCGTAGTCGACCAAGTGCATCGATCCGCCGCGCACCAGGATATTGCCGTGCTGCAAATCGCCGTGCGCGACCCGAGCGTTTTCGAGGTCGCGAACCAGTGTCGCCCATTTTGCCCGCAATGACGCGAGTGAGCCGGGATAGCGTAGCTGTTTCTCAACATGAACGTGCAACAGGTCGCCCTCCGCCCATTGCATCTTGACGATCGGGAACCAGCCGGAGCGGATTTGGATGCCCTGCTTGAGAAACCGAAAGTTGACGTCGTAGGGCAGGCGGACCTTGTGAAGATGCTTGGAGATCGCCTCGTAGCGTTCGGCATGGTCGCTGATGGGGCGCAAGAAGCAGCGAATCGCCCAGGTCTTCCTGAACGACAGGAACCCGCCCGGCTGCCTCGCCTTGTAGACCACGGCGTTGCCGCCGGTGGCCGGCTTGGGCATCCCGAACCGATCGAGCTCGAGGGCGACTCCTCGTAATCCTGGGTCAGCAAACGCCCTCGGCGGGTGCTGCACCGCCTCATGGTATTCGGTCAGGTCCGGCCAGGCTCCCCCCCCCATCGCTATCGCTCCTTCGCGGCAACCGGTGAATCGTGATGAATGATACGGACCAGCGTAAAATCGTCGTTGCGCAATCCATGCGTGCGGCCGTAGGCGACCATCGCGGCAAAGCTCTCCGGCGTACGCAGCTTTCGGTACAGCCACCTCCACAATGGTCGCCCGGCTTCATGCTGCTTCAAGAGCCAGGCGGCCATCGCATCGGTGGCGAGCAGCAGCATGTCGCCATCGCGCAGGCTGCCGTTGCTGATGTGTATCCGGTCGTGCAGTTGTTCGCCGTCCGACCTGGAGCCGATCAGATACGGGCTCATGGTGAATTGCGAAGATTCCTGCAGGGGGAACGCCGTGAGCACCCGCATCCCCTTACCGACGTCATCGACCTGCATGAGGCAACAGTCACCAACCGCCAGGGCCGTCCACCGGTTCGTGTGAGCGTCGATCTGGAGACCGAGAAACGCCGCGAACGCGCCTTGCCCGGCCTTCTCGCTGGCGAACCAGGGGAGCGGCCGACCCGCCAATCTTCGCCGCCAGAGGCGGCGCGCCGGCTGTAACCGCGCAAAAAACTCTTCCCCGGCGAGCTCACTGCGCACGTAGCTTTCGGCCAACAGCACTGCCCAGAGCTGGGCGAAACTGCTTTCGGTGGCGCCATCGGCCACCGCCACGCGCAGGCCGGCCGGGGTGCGCGTTTGCCGATGCGCCCAGGCATCCTCGTACTCCTCGACACTGTTGCCTGACTTGGGGCAGCAGAAAACCTTGATGTCGCACTCGTTGGCCGTGGCCGCCGTGGCGTGGTTCACCGCAGCGGTGCTCAACGCAGGCGCACATTCGCCGGCCGCGTGCCGATATCGAGAAAATGGATGACGTGCAGCGGTTGCGCGTTGAAGATGAATCCTCGCGAGTTTTCCCCGGCCGGCAAACCCAGCTCCGTCGCGCGCGCCACCATGAACGGTGTGAGCGGCGACGAGGCTTCAAACAGCGCTTTGGCATGCTGATCCGGAAGTTTGCTGGCATTGCCCGGTAATTCGATCGACGGCCCGGCCGTCGACGACAGATGGATGTTGAAGAGCAGCACCGAACCGTCCTCGCCGCTGACCGCGGTCAACTTCCGCGCTTCGGCGACGAGATCTCCATCCGTTGCCTCGCCGTCGGTGATGTTGATGACGATCGGCGGAAATCCCTGCGGATGCTCCTGGCACCACGCCTCGACCAGCTTGGTGGCGTCCTTGAGCGCGGCGCACATCGGCGTGCCCCCTTTCCAGTAGGGGTCGAACCAGACTGGAAATTTCACGGTTTGGTCCATCACGCCGCCGGCGCCATCGTCCGATTGCTTGGTGCGTTCTTCGATGCGCAACGGCTTGCCGGCCAATTCACTGATCGGGACCAACGAGCGCCCGCTCAGCTCGCCGCCGAGCGCCGGCTTACAACTCTCATCGCTGTAGCCGAGCACACCGACATGGAAGTAGTCGTAAATCGAGTCCGACTTGGCGCACCGGATGCACAGATTATGAAGCAGCTTGTTAAGGATGGTCGCCAGCTCCTCGGCCTTCTTTTTGCCATTGTCTCCGCCGGCGAACGGGTCCTCCATCGACTCGGACTGGTCGACCAGAAACAGGAAACAGCCCGGGTTCTTACGACTGATTTCGGCCTGGTATGCCATGGTTTTTCTCCAGAGCGAGCGCGGGCAGCCAGAAGACGGTACGAGAGCTTGTTCGTCCGGGCCAGGCCAGGCTGTGACTGATGTCACCTCATGATGGGGCGGGCGCGCAACGGGAGAGCGGGGCGGCGGTTTGAGGACCCGGACTACATCGTCCGAGGGCGAGATCATGAAACTCTGCTGTGCACAATCCACCACTTTCTCCTGAGCCCGCCACTCGCTAAGTTCAACCGCCGCAACGCACGGCGCCGTAGCCAAGTGGTAAGGCAGAGGTCTGCAAAACCTCTATTCGTCGGTTCGATTCCGACCGGCGCCTCTCGACAGGACAACGAGTTAGGCTTCCTGGTGACCGGGGCCCTTCCTGTTTGGGGCACACATTGGGGCACAAGCGGCTTGCATTCCTGGTTTGTTAAGGCCTCGCATCGGTGTTTAGCACAACCGACACAACCCTCCGACTGTCTCGTCCGACGACTTCGCCAATGCCGAGCCACTGCTGGGCGCCATGCTCGCCACGCTTCCGCTCGCAGTACGCTTCCAGGGCGCCTGCCACCGCCTCAGGCGTGACGTCGCACCAGTAGGTGATGCCCCACCCGCCGTCGCCGCGACCGGCAATAGTCGCATTCGACGGACGCCGTTGGGCGGTGGTGATCTGCCGAGCCCGCTCGATGTTGCGGGCGAACGCATCCCGGCCTCCCCCATCGAGGTCCAGTATTGCCAGCGCAGCGTCGAGGCGACGAGGTAGACCGGAGCTGTCGAGACGCTCCAGGAGTGCCCGAACGTCCAAAGGAATCCTCAGGGCGGGCTTGGGGGCCGGCGTCTGGCGTGCGCCCGTTGCGTGGGCGTAGTACGCATCGAACGGGCCCGTATAAGACAGCAGCCGAAAACTCGCCTTCGCGGAATCGCGTCGCAGGGTCTTGGCGACGTCATCTAGATACAGGCCTTCAGCCAGATAGTACCCGAATATGTCCAGCTCGTCCGCGGCTTCGAGAAGTCCGAGGTGGGCGGTTTGGACCCGTCGGGCCAGGTAGTGTGGAAAGGCCGCTGCCAGACCGAGAATGTCGGCGATCACCATTAGATCATAGATACTCGCAACCCAGGAGTATTCACCAGGCCGAAACAAGCAGATAGGCGAAGCGGCATGCAACTGAGCGGTCAGATGACCGATCGGGGCAAGGGTAACAGAGATCAGAATGACATGCCTGACCGAGTCCATAGTCACAATCACGTCGGGGCCGCCGTCCGCGCGTCGAAAGCGGGCCTCCCGAGGAGGACCTAACGCGCGCGCGGCATCGAGATGAGCTTTGGCGCGCACCGCCTGCTCGTGAGAAGCGGCGATCACTTCCTTAAGATCGCGCCGCAGGCGGTCAGGCGCCCCCCTCCGGGCCGGCTCAGTGAAATCCTGTCCCTTTGCCTCGAGCAGGAAAACCATCGAATCGTATTGAGACAGACCGTCGAGCTCGGCTCTGCGAGAACGGTCGCCCTCCACATCGTAGTGCAGGTTCGTAGCGAGTGTGGCCTCCGGCATCAAGCGCTTGAGAAGAGCCATCGCGGTATGAAGCAAATAGTCGTGTCGATGTTTCCTATACCGTTCCGAGGCGCGGGGCGACGGATTGTTGAGGGCCGCCTCGAAGACAGGCTGGATCGCCCAATCGAGAAGCAGAGGGGCCGGGGCAATGTACCGATCTTGATGCCGAACAATCGGTCTCGCGCGGAGCAGATGGGTCGCCACTGGCTCGACGAAATCTCCTGGCAGCTGGCCGAAATCAACCGCCAGCGCTTGCAGGAACGCAGCAGCGCGATTATCCGCTACACCAGCCTCGGCCGCCAGCTCTTTCACGGTAAACGAGCAAATCGCTGCCGCGTCTAGAATAACCCACTCGCCAGCGGCATACTTCAAGTAGCGGCGGACATCCTTCCTGGACCGCTTTGCGAGCTCTAGCGCGAACGCGCCGTGCTTCCGCGCGTCATCGTCGGTTGCGGCATCCAATTCAGCCAGGAACGCCGCTCGCGTCCGGCCCTTCCGCGCGCGATTAACGTCGATCTCCAGCTGCTTGAAGCCCCGGCTGGCCTTCTGGGCTCGGTCCTGAAAGCGCCGGCTCATTCGGGCAGGAATAGCATCAGAGAGTTTGATGGCGTCGTCCACCGAAAAGCCCAACGCGTCCACCAGCTCGTCCTCAAATGCTGTGAACAGTCCACGAAGAACCTGATGATGATGGTGAGGGTACGCCGGATTGCGCACCGCCAGTTCATTCAGCCGCATCGTCATCTGGAGGTCGGCGATCGCGTCCGGCGTAGGGGCTGCCGTGCCTGACGCATCAGCTGCGACCAGCATCTGTCGTGCCGCGCGCGCCATCTGCAACCACACGACCGTTTGTAGCGCCTGCTCTGTCTTCTCCTGAAGCTCGCGCAGGGCCGCCCCATTCGCGTACAGCTTGGTTCCAGTAGAGTAGTTTGATTTGAGGGCGAGGAGCGCTGTGTACTCGGCGACGAAGGACTTCCCTTCATGTGAGGATTCCTCGTAAGTCTCCGGATCGACCAAATGATTCTGGAGACTGAGCGCGCCTAGCACAGTAAAGGTGTCAAACTGGGACAAGCGTTCCTGGATCTCTGCTGCGCGGCGCTCGAGTTCCGCTTTGAGCTCGTCGACCGACGCAGCCATGCGCTCGATTAGCGCTCGGTGCTCCTCGGGTGTGCGGCTCGTCGTGGTGTGGATGTATCGACCGCGGCGCTCCAGACGAAATCCTGGCCCCTCGAGCACATCCACGTCCTGTGTCCTTACCCGGGTAGTCTTGGGGCCGGGGTCTTGCCGGTGCCGGCCGCGTCGTTTGCGCTTCTTCCTCACCATGCGATAAAGATCGCGGGTCGCGCCTTGTGTGCGCGACCGGCGTGTCGGACGATCCGCGAAGCGCCCCGTGGCGTATTCGGGCTTCCATCCGCCTGGACATCTGGAGCCGCAACCTGTCGCGAGATGTGAACGAGGGGTGGTGGCGGCGAGTTCTCGCCGCCCGCGAGATGCTCCAGCGGACGGCGAGCGCGGTCAGCAGTTGTCCCGGGGGGGGGCAGATTCTCGACGAAGATGTTGTTGAGCTCTTCAGCCGACACCGCCCCACGCAGCGAGCAGCTCCTCCGGGCCCAGCACTTCCTCTGGTATCCGCCGGCCGGCTGCGAGCAAGGCGCGAACGCGAGGCCGGATCTCTTCAGGTAACCAACTCACAAGCTGGTCGTCGTCCCAGCGAATTCGGCGGGCGCGTGTCGGCCAACCAGATGCATGGCCGAGATGTGCCGCCGCTTCCAGCATCCGTTCATGTAGTCCAGGCGCGGGCCGAAGTGTAGGGAGGCCGACCTCCATTAACGTGCGCCCCGCGGCCTGAGCGATCCGCAGGCCCGCTCGATCGAGATCGCCGACGTACACCACGCTGTTCACATGCCGACCGAGTTCAGCGAGTCCTGGTAACGCCTGCTCTACCCCGGCGCCAGCGCCATAGATGACCAAGCCGTAGGGAGGATTCGATAGCTGGCGTAGGACGCTCACGGCGACGTTGAACAGCCCCGCGTTCTCGACAACCAGGGCGGCTTCAACGTCTCCGACGCTTGCCCAGGCGAGCGGCACGTGAGATCAGCGCTCCACCCGGTGGGGGTGGGGGAGTACGTCTTTGGCGGTTCGTCCACTACGGAGCTCCCTGAGACCGCAACGGCCCTAGTAGCACTGCAATCTACACGCTATGCGGACGCGTCGTACGCCCGCCATCACGTATGCACAGCTGCAGCGCACCAGCGAACAGCTCACGGCGGCCCGCGCGGCGACTAGCAAGTATCAGCATGCGCACCGGGACGAGCCCGACGGGTGCCGTGCGATCGGGCCGTACGTGCCCGACGTGGGCGTACACTATGTGCGCTCGGGAGCATCCGCCCGATTCTCCATCACCGAGCCGCCCATTCTCCTCTACGAGCGGGACTCCACAGCGCCAGGCGGCCTGCGGCTGGTAGGGGTCAGTTACCTCCTGGTGGTTCCCACCGACTCGACCGGCCGCCCTCAGTCGCCGCCGTTGCCGAATGCGCTGGCGGGCTGGCACAAACACAACAACGTCTGCGTGCTGCCGGACAACAGCGCCACGGTTCAACTCACCGAGCAACAGTGCCGAGGGCAGGGCGGACGCTTCACGGCAGAGACGAGTCTGATGGTGCATGCATGGATCTGGAAGGACAGTCCGGCGGGCGTGTTCAGCTTTATCAATCCAGCGATCAAGTAGCGACGACAGCGCCTGTGGCCACCACTCAGCTCCTCGCGGGGAACCCCTAAGGGGAGCGGGAGCGCGCCCGCTCGCCCCCGCCGCCCGGCCCGAGGGTGAGGCGTCCCTGCAGCGCGATCTGGAACGGGACGATGATGCCGCCGCCGGCGCTCGCGAGCGAGCCGAACCGACCGTTCACCGCGTAGCGGAATCGTTCGGTGGCGGGGTCGAAACCGCGCACGTACAGCAGCACGGGGTCCGGGACCGTCGCGTATCCCCACCCCAGGCGATGCGCCGCGCCGTGCCACCATTCGTCGAGGCCGCCCAGCAGGTTGACTGTTAAGAGCGAGACGGTGAGTGGGCGATCCTCGCCGAACCAGGCGGGGTGCCAGTTGATCTGCAGATCGAGCGACGGTTGCCACGCGCCGGTGCAGGAGTTGCGCCCTGCCACCCGCCCCAGCTGGCGCTCGAGGCAGCCCCGCACGCCCGAGGACGCGGTCGCGAGCAGCGTCCGCATGCCGCTCGCCACCGCCGTGTCGCCGGCCGTCGCGGGGTCGAAGAGAAACGCGCGGTCGTTGCGCGCGCCGTCGCCGTTCACATCGGATCCCACGAGTGGGGTGAACGGCGCACCCGAGAGCAGCCGTCCGATCGCCCCGATCTCGAGCGCGTCGCTCACCGGGTAGTTCACCGTGGCGAGCAGGGCATGGCGCCGCTCCAGATCGCTCGTCGCCCACTCGGGCACGTTGGGATCGCCGGCGGTGGTAGGCGCCGCGAAGCCCTGGGAGGTGGAGCAGCACGCGAACGACGACTGATCCATGGAGCGCGTCAGAGTGTAGGAGACGCGTACGGTGGCGCCGCGCTGCGTCGCACCGGCGACCGCCACGGTGAGCTGTTTCGTCTCGGACTCCAAGTCCGAGCGGATCAGGAACACGTGGCCGAATTCGGGATGCTCGCGCGACGCGGTCAGGCTCGTGGCTCCCGTGGACGGGACGATCGAGTCGGCCGGGACATACACCGGCCGACCACCTTCATCTGAGAGCGCGAAACGCGTCGTCCCCACCAGGTTCAAGTCGCGGAAGCCGTACTGGCTCTCCCCGCGGGCGTAGCTCGCGTCCACCGTCAACGAGAAAGCACCGACCCGCTGCATCAGGCCGAGCGACGCGCGCCAGGCGTGCGGCGCCGTGAACCGGGGATCGTACGTCGTGACGTCGGGCCGGGGCGTCGTCGCCCCGCTCGTGGAATCGGCGCAGCGTGACGGAATGGCGGCGGGGCTCGCCTCGTAGGCCGACCAGTCGGGCGTCGGCACGGCCGTTCCCACGCACGCGACTTGTGTCTCCGCGCCGATCGTCCCGGGCGCGCCGAGCACCGCGCTGTACAGGCCGCTGGGTGCGGGGCTCCGGAAGTCGCCCACCCCGCCGCGCACGTACGTCGCGTGCCGGACCTCGCCCTCGCCGCTGCCCAATCCCCAGGTGAAACCGATGCGCGGTGAGAGGTGTCGCTCGCGCGGCAGCTGATCGACCCGCACGCCGAACAGCGAGTCGACCGTCCGATTCGCGGCGGGCGCGCCGTCGAACCCGGCGGTTTCGACGCGGACGCCGTACATGACGTGCAGGCCTGAAGCGGCGTGCCAGGTGTCGCCGGCGTACAGCGCCGCATTCCAGGTCGTCCCGTCCACGTCCTGGGGCGCCAGCGTGCGCATGAAGGTCGACGGGCTGTCGGCGCTCAGGGCCGCGAGCGAGGGGAACGTGAACGTACCGAGCTGGTTCGGCGTCTGGTCGTCGTCGACGTGGGTGCGGTTCAGGAAGCTGCCGAGCTTGATACGGTGCCTCGCGTCGCCCGACAGCCAGGACAGCTCGTCGGTGAGCTCGATGGTCCGATCGTCCGCGCGCTGCGGCGTGGCGCCGTTGCCGCCGAAGCTCAGCGTGGTGACGTCCTGGCCGCCGTCCGCCAGGGGAGACGCGACCTCGACCCGCGCCGCCGGAAGCGCGAGCAGCGCGCTCACGTCCTTGCGATCGGTCGCCACGTACCCGCGGGCCTCGTTGACGAAGTGGCCCCCGAGATACGACGTCAGCGACGCCATGACACCGCCGCTCCGCTGCGAGCGTCGGGCGCCGGTGGCGGGAAAGGCGAGCGAGCTCACGTGCGTGGGCTCCTGTGAGATCCAGTGCCCATCGAGGCGCAGCGTCACCGTGTGAACGGGCGAGACCTGCCAGTCGAGCCGCAGCAGGCCGAGCGTGTTGGAGCCGGCCCGGTCGTCGGGGAGGCCCGGTAGAATCGCGGGCGTGCCCGTGGCGCCGGCGAGGGCGCGGAAGCGCGAGGCGGAGTCGGGACTCACGCCCAGGCGGTCGAGAGTCGCGGCGTCGGCCGTGGCGAGCGAGGGCAGGGCCTGGGTGCGCCAGCGGCCCTGCAGGGCGGCGAACACGAACAACCGGTTGGCAACGATCGGCCCGCCGAACCCGCCGCCGACCTGCGTCTGTGACATCCCCTGACCGAACGGCGTGGACATGGCGTCGCCCCAGGCGACGGTGCGGTCCCGCAGCGTGGTGGTGAACGAGCCCTGGGGCGTGTTGGTACCGCTGCGGGTGGTGGACGCGACGAGGCCACCCGAGAACTGGCCGCGGGCGACGTCGTAGCTGTTCGTGACCACGCGGATGGCGCGGACCGCGTCCTGGGGCACTTCGCCCGAGCCGAGCGACATGCCGTCGAGCGTGACGTTGTTGGCAGTGGGCCGTTGCCCCGCGACGGAGAAGCTGGCGGAGCTGGTGTCGCCACCCGGGATGGCGAGCACGCCCGGGGCGAGCGTGGCCACGGTGTTCAGGTCCGATGCGTCGGTCGGGAGCCGGGCGACCTCTTCTCCGCCCAAGGCCTGGCCCGTGGCGCCCCGCCCCACTTGATCGGAGCGCCCGCCCCGCCGCGCCGTGACGCTCACGGCCTCCATGGTGATGGCGGCGAGCCCCATCCGCACGTTCGCGACGATGCGATCTTCGTCTCCCCGGCGGGTCACGCTCAGGTGCGCCGGCGCCATTCCGATGTAGCGCACGACCAGATCGTACTGGCCGCCGCCGTCCGGAAACAGCAGGGTGAACCGCCCGCGCGCGTCGGTCGTGACCTGTCGCGCCCCTCCCGTTTCGCGCGACGTCACCTCGATCGTGGCGCCGGCGAGCGGCTGACTGTCCGGGCCCGTGACCGTGCCGACGATGATATCGGTCGCGGCGCCGACCTGGCCGGAAGCGGTGCGCGGCACCGCAACGACGAGGCAGGCGAGCGCGGCCAGGGGTGCGAGGCGCCAGAGTCGCGGTGTCATGCTATGGCCCCGCCGCGCAGCTGATCGTGAAGCTCGCCTGAGCCGTGGCCCCGGCCGGAACGGTGACGGTCTGCGGGTTGGGACTCGCGACCGTGCAATTCCCGGGCACGCCGCTGAGCGTGACCGTGTGGTCCCCGGTGGGAATCTCCGTGGCGGTGACGCGGTCGTTCGCGCCGATGGTGCCCGATTGACCGGTGTCCAGTGTCACGGTGTAGCCGGCCGGGAGGTTCGACCCGGTGGTGGTCGTGGTGACGGTGAGGCTCCCGGTGGCGGGAGGCGGGGCGGCGCAGCTGATCGCAAAGCTCGCCTGCGCGGTCTCCCCCCCGGACACACTCACCGTCTCCGGATTCGCCCCGCCGAGCGTGCAGCTCGACGTGACGCCCTTGAGCATCACGACGTGGCGGCCCGTGGCAACGCCGACGAAGGTCACGACCGCGTTGATCCCGATGGGCTGGAAGATGCTGTCGTCCACGGCGACGGTATAACCGCTCGGGACATCGCTGCCCGCGGTGGTCGTCGTGACGGTGATGTTTCCCGTCAGCGGGGCGAGGATCGCGAACGCCCGACTCCGCACCGGCGCGAGCGCCGTCCCAGGCGCGGACGCGACGAGCGTATAGCCGGTCCCGGGCCGGTCGACCCGCAGGTGGCGGAACGTGGCGATGCCGTTCGTCGCCGCGACGGCCGTG
Organism: Gemmatimonadales bacterium; assembly: GCA_036522815.1. Lineage (GTDB taxonomy): Bacteria > Gemmatimonadota > Gemmatimonadetes > Gemmatimonadales > GWC2-71-9 > AG41. The sequence goes on from DATDFC010000119.1 coordinate 13,818, forward strand.
GAGTCGCCGAGCGAGCCGCCGCCGGAGGTCGAGTCGAGCGCGAGCGAGACGACGCCGCCGAAGCCGGCGACGACGTTGCCCTGATCGTCGCGCACGGCGACGCGCACGGGCGGGAGGGTGTTGCGGGCGCGGCCGCTCTGCGGCTGATCCACGAACCGGAGGTCGGCGGGCGGGCCGGCGACGGGCGAAGCGCCACCGCCCGACCCCCTGAAGAACGTGTCGAGGCGGCAGCTCGCAACCAGGACCAGCAGCAGCAACACGGTGAGGCGCGTCATCTACGCACCGGGGAGACTGCAATCGCCGCACCGGGACTCGACACCGCAAAGCACCGTCAATGCATGCGGCTGCGCGGCAACACCTGTGTCACGCACTCATCGCACGTGCGCGGCTGTCGCCATGCCGCCGCATTCGATCGCGGTCAGGTGAACCCGGTTGGCCCCTAGGGAGACGAAAACGTCGCGGTTCTTCCGTTGATCACATAGCCGCTCGGGTCGTAGTCCGAGAGGTAGCACCACCCGAGCGTCGGCATTACGTATCGCCACGCGGCCGTGGTCGGCCGCATCGCCTTGAGATTGCCGATCCAGTCGGACGGATTGATCGGTAGCAGAAAGATCAGCGTGTCGGGCACGGCGGCGATGCCGACCGACTCCTGTGACCAGGACGTCACGAAGGTCGTACCCGTGTGGCCATAGATCGTGACAGAGTCGGGGGTGTACCACAACCTCCAGATCGTCGCGAGACTGGGCGCGATCGCCGGCGCCACATGGACGATCGAGTCGATGATCTCCGCGACGGTAAAGCTGTCGACGTGGTAGCTCGTGTCTTTGGGCTGGCACCCGAAGGCGACCGTCCACGGACCGTGCGCTTTCAGGTTCGTCACGGCCGAGAGCTGCATCGCGCTGTGCGCGCTGGACTGCCCCAGGGACGCGGTCACGGTCACCGTCCCCGTGTCCTCGCTGGTCGGTGCGATGAGCGTATCATGGTGCACGGTCCAACCCGGCGACGCGCTCAAGCTGATGGTCGCGTTGGATATGGCGGTACCCGTGGAGTCGATGACGAGAGAGACGAGCTGGTCGCTGGGAATCACCTGCCCCGTGAATACCGTCCCCGCGTCCATCACCAGCAGGATGTGGTCCACCCCCGGCAGCTGCGGTCCGGATGAGGTGCCGCCGCCACAGGCGGCCAGGCAAACAGTCCCGAGGACGATGATCTGGCGCATTCGCGGCTCTCCCGTGCGAGGCTATCGAGTCTATAATAACGCCATGTTCCGAATCCTCATCATCGACGACGACGTCACGCTGCGCCAGGCGCTCACCAAGCACCTGAAGCACGCCGGCCACGAGGTGCGCCAGGCCGCCGACGGCAACGCCGGCGTCCGGGCGTTCGAGCGGCGCGCCGCCGACTTGGTGATCGTCGACATCTTCATGCCGGGGCAGGGCGGGTTACAAACCATCGGCCGGCTGCGGCGCCAATGGCCGGGCGTGAAAATTCTCGCCATGTCGGGCACCAAGAGCGCCGGAGCGATCGACGTCGCCGGACACGCCACCTCGCTCGGCGCCGACCGCTTCATCACGAAGCCGTTCGAAGCCGCCGAGCTGCTGGAGGTGATCAGGACGCTGCTCGTCGCGCCGTGACGGGGTTTCGTCGTGCTGGGACGGCGTTTCGTCGCCGCGTGATCCAGCCCCTTGGCCCGGCGCCCCGGGTCCCCCGTATACTCCACCGATGGCAGCGCGCGCCAACCTCACCGCCGCGCCGTACCCGCGCTGGTGGTTCGTCCTGGCGATCTGGACCGCCTGGGGACTGCTCCTCGCCACGCAGGTGACGTGGTACACGAGCCTCGGCACCAAGCCCACGCCGTTCCTGACCGCGCTGCGGCTCAATATGCCCGGCGCGCTGGTGTGGGGCGTGTTCACTCCCGCGGCCATCTGGCTGGCGCGCCGCTTCCCGCCGTTCGAGGGTCCGCATTGGCCGCGCGGCGTCGCCGTGCAGCTGGTCGCCAGCGCCGTCGCCGTGTTCCTGGAAGTGCTGGTGGTGACGGTGAACGGGCACTGGGTGCGCGGTCCGATGCCGGACGACGCGCCGATCCTCGGGTCCGCGCTGCGGTGGTCCATCTGGTGGTACCCGTCCGATTGCTGGCTGTACTGGGCGATCGTCGCCAGCGACTACGGCGTCACGCACTATCGCCGGCTGCGCGAGCGGGAGCTGCGCGCCTCGCAGCTGGAAGCGCAGCTCGCCGAGGCGCGACTCCAGGCCCTGAAGACGCAGCTGCAGCCCCACTTCCTCTTTAATGCGCTGCATACGATCGGTCAGCTGGTGCGCACCGGTCAGGACGCGCTCGCCGTCCAGGTGGTGGCGGGCCTGGGCGACCTGCTGCGGCGCGTGCTCGACGGCGCCGGCACCCAGGAAGTGGCACTCAAGCAGGAGCTCGAGTTCCTGCGCAGCTACCTCGACGTGGAGCAGGTGCGGTTCCGCGACCGCCTCAAGGCAGTGGTGGACGCGGACCCCGACACGCTCGATGCCCGGGTCCCGTATCTCATTCTCCAGCCGCTGGTCGAGAACGCGATCCACCACGGCATCGCGCCTCGCGCCACCACCGGCCGGCTGCTGATCTCCGCCCGGCGCATTGCCGGCAGCCTCCACCTCACGGTCCGCGACGACGGCTCCGGGCTGGCCTCGGGTGGGATGAGCCGCGACGGCCGCGGCGTCGGCCTCGCGAACACGAGCGAGCGGCTGCGGCAGCTGTACGGCGACGCGGCGTCGTTCGAGGTGGTGAGCGCGGAGGACGGCGGGACGGTGGCGCGCGTCGTCGTGCCGTTCCGGCTCGCGGCCGCGGAGTGGGAGGGGAAGGCCTGACGGCGATGCAGCCGATCCGGACGTTGATCGTCGACGACGAGCCCGCGGCGCGCGAGGGGATGCGGCATCTGCTCGCCGCCGATCCCGAGATCGTGATCGCGGGTGAGTGCGCCGACGGGCGGACGGCCGCGGCGGCGATCCGCGCCGGCGCCCCCGACCTGGTGTTCCTGGACGTCCAGATGCCCGTGCTCGACGGGTTCGGCGTGCTGCGCGAAGTGGACCTGGAGCAGGCCCCCGCGCTCGTGTTCGTCACGGCCTACGACCAGTACGCGCTGCGCGCCTTCGAGGTGCACGCGATCGACTATCTGCTCAAGCCCTTCACGGACGAGCGGTTCCGCGAGTCGCTCGAGCGCGCCAAGCGGCAGGTGCGCCAGGGCCGTCTGGGAGAGCTGTCGGGCAAGCTCGCCGCGCTGCTCGAGCATTACGGCCCCGATGCGCCGGCGCGGCGCGGTCCGCGCTACCTCGATCGGCTCCTGGTCAAGGCCAGCGGGACCGTCACGCTGTTGCGCGCGGCGGAGATCGACTGGATCGACGCGGAGGGGGACTACGTGCGCCTGCACGTGGGCAAGAGCTGGCATCTGCTGCGCGAGACCATGAAGAACCTCGAGAGCCAGCTCGACCCGGCGCGGTTCGTGCGGATCCACCGCTCGACCATCGTGAACCTCGAGAAGGTCAAGGAGCTGCAGCCGTTCTTTCGCGGCGAGTACGTCGTGGTGCTGCACGGCGGCACGACGCTCAAGCTGTCGCGCGGCTATCGCGAGAATCTCGAGCGACGGCTCGGCCGCACCATTTAGCGTCTTGGCGCGCGCGGCGCGCCACTCGTCGCACGACCGTTTGCGTGCCGCGCCGGGGTGAGTAAGCTGGGCACGCGCTCACCGACGAGAGCGTGCAGTTCGGGTCGCGCGTGGAGTCTGACGGCAACTCCCCCGACCGGCCAACCCGGCGCGCGAGCGTCGGGTTTGGCGTTCCTGGAGCCGCGCGTTCGTCGCCGCGACGGCGGCCGCCCGTCGTGCGCACGTCGCGGCTCGTCGCAAATCCGTCGCCTCCACGGGCCGGGGTCCGTAGCGTGGCGGGAGTCGAGGAGTCCCTCCCATCCCGTCAGCCGAGGAGGACCCATCATGCGCTGCATCGTTCGAGGCTGGTTGGCCGCGACCGCAATCACGCTGCTGGTCGCGGCGCACGCGTACGCCCAGGAACCCGTGACCATCACCGGCAAGGTGACCAGCGACGCGGGGCTGCCGCTGGGGCAGGTCGAGGTCGCGCTCCCGACGCTGGGGCTCGGGGCGCTGACCAAGGACGACGGCGCCTACACGCTCGTCGTGCCGGGGGCGCGGGTGTCGGGCCAGACCGTCACGCTCGTGGCGCGGCGGCTGGGCTACAAGTCGCAGAGCGCCCAGGTGACGCTGAGCGCGGGAGGGGTGACGCACGACTTCACGCTCGCCGCCAATCCCCTGCAGCTCGGTGAAGTCGTCGTGACCGGGGCCGGCACCGCCACCCAGACCGAAAAGCTCGGCAACGTCCGCAACAATGTCTCGTCCGACCTGATCCAGAAGGCGGGCGAGGCGAACATGGTCCAGGCGCTCGCCGGCAAGGCGCCCAACGTGACGGTGGTGCAGCAATCGGGCGATCCCGGCGCGGGCTCTTACATCAATATCCGAGGCACCAGCTCGATCCTGGGGGCGAACCAGCCGCTGTTCGTGGTGGACGGCGTCCCCATGGACAACTCCACCTTCTCGACGTCGAACTTTCTCGGGCCGGAGGATGCCGGCGGGACGCTCGCCCAGGCCGGGCAGACCGAAGGCACGGTCGCGACCAACCGCGCCGCCGATATGAACCCGAACGACATCGAGTCCGTCGAGATCCTGAAGGGCCCGGCGGCGAGCGCGATCTATGGCGCCCGCGCGGCGGCGGGCGTGGTGCTCATCACCACGAAGTCCGGCCGCTCCGGTCCGACCCGGTTCGCGTTCCGCTCGAGCAGCTCGTTCAACGACATCAACCACACCTACCCGCTGCAGACGCAGTACGGCCAGGGAACGCGGGGCATTCATGCCGACACCGCGCTGGGCGGTGACTGCGATGGTGGCGCGGGCATCTGCGCGCGCTCGTGGGGACCGCCGATACCGGCGGGGAACGCCTTCGGCGCGCCGTTCGACCATGCGAACGAGCTGTATCAGGTGGGCCACACCTACGACAACGGCTTCACCGTGTCGGGCGGCAACGACCGGACCACGTTCTATCTGTCCGGGGACTACAACTACGACCGTGGCGTGATCGTCGGCCCGAACGACGCGTTCTCCCGCACGACCGTGCGCGTGAAGGCGTCGCACCGGGTGGCGGACAACCTCAAGCTCGGCGGCGATCTGGCGTTCGCCGACACGCGCGGCAAGTACCTGCAGCGCGGCAACAACACCAACGGCGTGCAGCTGGGGTTCCTGCGCTCGCCGCCCGATTTCAACAACCAGCCGTATTTCGTGATCACGCCCAACGGCAGTACGCAGCAGCGCTCGTTTTTCGGGATGCGCCACCCGACCGACGCCACGCTCGGCGACGACCGCATCTTCGACAATCCATTCTGGACCATCTACGAGGCCCAGAACAGCTCGGACGTGGGACGCGTGTACGGCAACGTGAATGCGGAATACCTGCCGACCTCCTGGCTCAAGCTCAACTACACGCTGGGCGCCGATCACGCGGCGGACGAGCGGCTCGAGGGATGCGCCATCACGTCGGCGTCGCCGTGCGTCGACGGGCGGGTGATCGAAGGCAAGATCGTCACGTATGCCATCGACCATAACCTCACCGCCACCGCGACCTACACGCTCAATCCCGATCTCGGCGGCACCCTCACCGTCGGCCAGAACCTGAGCACACGCAACCAGCGCACCCTGGGGAACGTGGGTCGCACGCTGGTGGCGCCGCAGCCCTTCAAGGCCTCGAATACGGTGGCGCGGGACCCGGTGCTCGACCAGGAGCAGGTGATCCACGACGCGTCGTGGTTCGGCCAGGGGACCCTGGACGTGAAGAGTCAGCTGTACCTGACCGCCGCATTGCGGAACGACGGCTCGTCCACCTTCGGGCGCTCGAACCTGCGCAGCTGGTTCCCGAAAGGGAGCGCGGCCTGGGAATTCGTCAAGGCCATCGGGGCGACACCCTGGCTGTCGTACGGCAAGGCCCGCGTCGCGTACGGGCAGGCCGGACAGGAGCCGTTGCCGTACTTCACCTCGCAGACGCTGTCAGAAGCGCTCTTCATCACGGGCATCTCGCAGGGCACGGCCAACACGCCGACGCAGAACGGGCTGGGCGGCATGGTGACGCGCTCCGAGCTGAAAGCGGCGCCGGCGCTCAAACCCGAGCGCTCCAAGGAATTCGAGGCGGGTCTGGACCTCGGCTTCTTCAAGGACCGGGCCGACGCCAGCATCACGTGGTACGACAAGAAATCCACCGACGTGATCCTGCCCGAGCCGCTGCCCGTGTCCACGGGCTACTTCGCGCAGGGGTCGAACGCGGCGTCGATCCAGAATCGCGGCTGGGAGGTGTCGCTCAACGTGCGGCCGCTGCAGCAGGCCGACTACGGATGGGACGTGGGCCTGCAGTGGGCCCGCAACCGCAACAAAGTGCTGTCGCTCGGCGCGGGCGAGCAGTTCATCGTGATCGGCGACTTCAACAACCAGGTGGCGATGGTGGGTCAGCCGATCGGTGTGTACCTGGGCAGCGGCTTCCTGCGGTGCGGCGTGTCCAACGGCACGACCAACGCGGTCCCCGTGGCCGGTGGCGGCAGCGACAGCCTCGGCGCCGTATGCCAGGGCCACCCCCGGGGCGCGCTGTACATCGACCCCAACGGGTTCCCAGTTCAGGACCCCGACCCGCGCATCGTCCAGGACCCGAACTACGACTGGACCGGCAGCATCCGCTCCTCCGTGCGATACAAGAAAATCCAGGTCTCCGGACTGCTCGACATCCGGCACGGCGGCCAGATCTGGAACGGCACCAAAGGGGCGCTGTGGAGCTACGGCACCCACAAAGACACCGAGCAGCGGGCCGTCTGCACCGCGCGCACCGAGACCGGCTGCACAGGCAACACGAAGGTCTTCGGCCAGGGCGGCTGGTATGACGGTCCGGTCGTGGGGCCGGGGGCCGGCGTTGCGGCCCCGATCGGCGAGTACTGGTACCGGGACGTGGCCGGCTGTCCGTTCGTCGGCATCGACGAGCCCTGCATCGAGGACGCGGGGTTCGTGAAGCTACGCGAGATCTCCCTCACCTACACGCTCGACGCACCGTGGGTGCAGCGCTCGCTCGGGTTCACGAGCATCGATCTGCGCGTCTCCGGTCGCAATCTCCACACCTGGACCAACTACACCGGCTACGATCCCGAGACGAACCTGGGCGGGGCGATCTCAGCGGGATTGGGCGCCGGCGGCGTGGACTATTTCAACAACCCGCAGACGCGCTCGTTCGCGTTTTCGGTCACTCTCAACCACTAGCCCCGAGGAGACCGCCTTATGCGTCGCAACAAGACTGTCGCGCTCGTGTCACTGGGCCTGCTCCTCGGGACGGCGGGCTGTGACGCGTTCCTCACCGGCAACAAGCTGTCCGAGAACCCCAATCAGCCGACGGCGGCAGCGATCCAGCCGCTGTTCGTGGGCGTCCAGGCGGGCCAGTTCACGCTCCAGGAAGCCACGGCGGCGATGATGACGTGCATGTGGGTGCAGGCCTGCGGCGCGACCAACGGCCGCTTCGTGGAGCAGGCGGGACACTACGTGTTCGGCGAGACCTCCAACACCGCCGCCAACTTCGGAGACTGGCTCCAGACCTACGGCGGGGGCGGGCTGGTCGACATCCGCCGCGTCAAGGCCCTGGCCCGCGCCGCCGGCGACTCGACCTGGGTGGGCATCGCGAAAGTGTGGGAGGCCCTGACGATCGGGACGGCCTCCGACCTGTGGGGGGATATTCCCTATTCCGGCGTCGACACCAGCACGACGAACCCCCCGCTCGACAGTCGCTTCGCCATCCTGGCGGCGCTCCAGACCCTGCTGGATGAGGCGATCGCGGAGCTGCAGACCGGTGTCGGTCCCGGGCCGGCGATCCGGGACCTGATCTACGACCCGCTCGGCGATCAGACCGCCGCCGGCCAGCGGGCGCTGTGGCTCCGGGCGGCGTGGACGCTCAAGGCCCGCTATTACATGCACACCGCCGAGTCGCTGGGGGTACCGGCGTATACCGCCGCCATCGGCGCCGCGCTGCAAGGCATCAACGACCCCTCAGGCGCCGGCGATTTCAAGTCGTTCCACACCAAGGTCACGGCGGAGCGCAACATGTGGAACCAGTTCCAGACCACGTCCGGGTTCGGTGGTGACCTCGAAGCCGGCAAGGCGCTGGTGGACTATATGAACGCCCGCAACGATCCGCGGCGCGCCGCCTATTTCTGTCAGAACGCGCTGGGTGGGTACGGCGGCGATGATTTCAACGTCGTGGTCAACGCGGATTCGGTCTCCAACTTCGCGTGCCTCCCGCCGCGCTTCGCCCCGGATGCGCGCATCCCCTATGTCAGCTACGCCGAGAACGAGCTGATCCTGGCCGAGGCGTATGCCGCCACCGGCGACACCGCGAGCGCCCGCGTGCATCTCAACAACCAGCTCGCCACGGTGCCGCTGCCCGCGGTGGCGAGCGGGCTGAGCGCGGCCGCGCTGCGCGATACCGTCATGATGGAGAAGTACGTCGCGCTGTTCCAGAATATCGAGACGATCAACGACTACCGCCGCACCTGCATTCCGGCGATCACGCCGGCGACCAACGGCCAGGGATTCACCCATGTCCCGGGGCGGCTCTACTACCCGCAGGCGGAGCGCAACACGAACACCAACATCCCCGATCCGAGCGCTCAGCTGGCGACGCACGGCTTCCGCAACAAGGGGGACGTGCACGCGTGCCAGGGCAGCGACGCGCTTCCATGAGCCGATGGTCGATCGTGGTCGTGGTGCTCGGCGCGGGGACGGGGTGCTACGACTACCACCCGCTCACGACGCCGAGCCCCGACCCGGGCAGCTACGTGGCGGCCACGCTCACGGAGGCAGGCTCGGCCGATCTGGCGCGTTACGTGGGGCCGGAGGTGTTCGTGGTGCGGGGGCGCTATCTCGGCATGGGCGACGCCGGGCTCCTCGTGTCCGTGTCGTCAGTGGAGCTCAAGCGCGGCACCGAGGTGTCGTGGGCGGGTGAGACGATCGTGCTGCCACGCGCTGCGGTCGCAGCGGTCGATGTGAGGCGCTTGGCGAAGGGCCGCACGGTCCTGCTCGCGGGTGCGGGCGCAGGCGGCCTGGTGTTCACGACGCTGGCATTCTCGCTAGTCGGGAGCAGCTACGCCGTCGTGGCGGGAGGCGGCCACTCAGGCAAGCATTAGGCGCTTCGCGGCCACGAACTGGGCGATGCGACGCACGGTGCGAAAGTCGTCGATCTCGAGCTCGTCGAACGCGAGGCGGAAGCCGAACTGCTCTTCCAGGATCGCGAGCAGCTTGACGAACAGCAGCGAGTCGACCACGCCGGCTTGAAACAGGTCCAAGTCCGGCGATGGCACCTCGACCTCGAGCCGCTCCGCGAACAGCCGCGTGATGCTGGTTTCGAGCTCTTGCGCCTCAGTCATCGGGTACGTGCTCCGTCGCCAGCAGGTCGTACAGCAGTCGGTCGTACGGCTTGCCGTCGATCCAATGGCAGCGCCGCTGGCGTCCAATGAAGCGGAAGTGCAGGTGCTCGAGCGCGCGCCGCGACGGCACGTTGATCTCCACGGTCCATGCGCCGACCGCTTCGAGCCCCAGCTCCTGGAAACCATACGTCAGGATGCGGGACGCGGCGCGCCGCGCGAAGCCGCCATGGCGCTTGCGTCCCAGCACGGCCCACAGCGATCCGGCCGTTTTGAAACGGCGATCCACGTTCGACAGGCCCACCACGCCGATCGGCAGGTCGCTGTCGTCCGGCGTGAACACGCGCAGCACATGCAGATCCCGCTGCGTCATGACCTTGAGCGACACCGCCGTGGGAGCGAGGATGCCGTTCCCGAAGTCCAACCACTTGGAATTCTCCTCCCGCCCGAGCCAGCTCGCGACGAGCTCGATCAACTCGGGATTGTCGAGCGGCAACAGCTTCATATCGGGCGTAACCTCGCAGGGTTCGGGCCATGCTGGCCGTTTGCCCGACGCGTCGTAAGTGCGCCACGCGCTTGCGCAACGCGGCGATTGTGGCGGAGCGGCAACAGGCGGGACGCACCAACCTGGGTCGGTGCGTTGAACCACTATGCAGCGAGGCGGGGCAGAAACGGGCCGGCTCAGCTCTGCGCGGCGGCCCGTCGTTCGGCGATGTAGGCGGCGATGGCGGCGAGCGAACGGAAGTGCTCGACTTCCACGTCGTCCAGCTCGACGCGGAGCCCGAAGCGCTTCTCGAGCTGTACCAGCAGCTCCACGAACCCCACCGAGTCGAGCCGTCCGGTCGCCAGCAGGTCGGTGTCCGGCGACGGGACTTCGACACCGAGCCGCTTGGTGAACAGCGTCGTCAGCTCGGCCTGCAGGGAATCGGTCACCAGCGTCATGGCGTGCTCACCGCCTCCGGGGCGAACAGCTCCTTGAGCCGACGACGATCGATCTTGCCGTTGCTGGTCTTGGGCAGCTCTTCGAACGCGAGCCAGCGGGACGGCAGCATGTACGACGGCAGCGCCTGCGCCACAGCTTCGCGCAGCGAGGCCGGCGTGACCGCCGTGCCCTTCTCAACGGCCGGCACGTACGCGCAGCAGATGGCGACACCATCGAAGTCCTGAGTAGCGACGCCCACGACAGCGCATTCGCGCAGCGTTCCGAGCGCGTGCAGGGCCGTCTCGATCTCTCCCAGCTCCACCCGGTAGCCACGCGTCTTGATCTGCGAATCGGCCCGCCCGAGGAAGCGCACCAGGCCATCCGCCCCGACGCTCGCGAGGTCGCCGGTGCGGTAGACGCGGTCGCCCGGCATCGCGCTTCCCGGGTAGGGCAAGAACGCCGCGCGCGTCTTCTCGGGGTCGCGCCAGTACCCGGGAGAAAGTCCCGCGCCCCGGATGTAGAGGTCTCCCACCTCGCCCGCGGGCACCGGCCGGAGTGCTTCGTCCAGCACCAGCAGCTCCTCGCCGCCGCACGCGCGCCCGATGGGGATCGTCTCGTCCTCGCTCGCGGGGCAGGCTGGTAGCGTGTAATAGCTGCTGGCGATCGTGGCTTCGGTGGGGCCGTACAGGTTGGTGAACGTGGCGTGCGGCACGCGCTGCATCCAGTAGATCAGCGCCGGGGTGGGGAACACCTCGCCGCACCACAGCACGCGCTTGAGCGACGGGAAGTCGCCCTGTTTCACCACGGCGAACTTCGCCATGTAGTTCAACGCCGAGGGGACCGAGAACCACTGCGTCAGCTGCGCCCGGCGAATCAGCTCCGCGAGCTTGTGGGGCAGCAGGTTCAGCTCCGGCGGCACGAGGTGGAGCTCGGCGCCGGCCGCGAACGTCCCGAACATGTCGAATGTTGACAGGTCGAAATGGAGCGGCGGATGCGCCGAGATGCGGTCGCTGGCCGTCGTGCCGAAGTAGGGCACCGCCCACTCGATGAAGCAGCGCACGTTGGCGTGCGTGATCATCACGCCCTTGGGCGTCCCGGTCGATCCCGACGTAAAGAGGATGTGCGCGCCGTCACTCGCGCTGTTCTGGTAGGCCAGGGGCTCGGCCGAGTAGCCCGCCAGGTCGGCCGCGGCAAACTGCGGCTCCACGCCGCGCGGCGGCGGCGTGGCGTCGAGCCACCCGACCGCGTGGGTCCGCGCGAACTCGGGGGAGGCGAACAGCCGCTCGAGCGTGGGGCCGACGGCGCCACCCGCCAGGATCCAGCGATTGTCGCACGCGGCGATCATCTTCTCGGCGCGCGCGACGGGACTGCCGGGGTCGAGGGGCACGTACATCGCGTCGGCCTTGAGCGCCGCGAGGATGGCGACGATCGTCTCCGGCGACTTGGGGCTCAGCAGGCATACCCGGTCGCCGCGCGCACAGCCGGCGTCCTTGAGGAGGCGCGCCAGCCGGTTGCTTTGGGCCTCGAGCTCGCCGTACGTGACGCGCCGCTCCTGAAACACGAGCGCCCCGGCGTCGGGGCGCCGGCTCGCCTGCTCGGTCACCCACTCCTGCAGCAGGCCACTCACGGCGTCACGCGAGCCGCGGCACGCTCGCATACCACGCCGATGTGCTCCAACTCCTCCGGGCTGGCCGGCACGTCGAGGATGATCGTGCGGTAGCCCACACCGACATAGCGTGCCACCTCGTCGGCCACCCGCTCATAGCTCCCGACCAGGTACGGGCAGAACGTCTTGTAGTTTTCGAACGGCAGCATCCAGTAGGGTTGCTCGGCGTCCCCACCTGTCGTGGTCTCGCCGATCTTCGACAGCTGCTTGTGCCATTCCGAATCGGACACCTTCATCGCCAGCTGGTGAGTGAGCTGGCCCTTGCGGTCCTCCGGGAAGCGGGCGCGCGCTACCGCCCACGCCTCGGCCGCGTCCTCGCGCGCGATGATCCCGATGCGGATACCGAGGGCGGCGGCGTCGATCTGGGGCCCCGCCTCGTACTCCGAGACCGGCTTGGGGTAGCGCACCGCGAGGGCGCCGAGCTGCCGGGCCGCTGCCAACCCCGCCTCAGACGATCCCGAGACGAACACCCCCGGCTTGAGGGCGGGATCGAGCGGCGGTGTCATCTTCACGTTGGTGACACGGTAATAGCGCCCGTCCAGCGTCACCGGCTTCGGGCTGCCGAGCAGCTGCATGATGAGCCCGGTGTACTCAACCAGCCGGGTGTAGCGCTCGTCGTGCGGCGTGCGATCGTCCAGCGCTTCGAGATCGTTCTTGAAGCCGCCCGCCACCATGTTGAGATAGATGCGGCGCCCGTGCAGGAACGCGAGGGTGGCGACCATCTTGGCCACGCTATAGGGATGCATGTACACCGGCTGGACCGCCACCAGCGGGCAGAGCCGGTGCGTGTGGGTGATGACGTCCTGCGCGATGAGCCACGGGTCGACCAGCCCGTTGTCCGTGTACACGAGGATCCCCTCGCACCCGGCGGCGTCGCTCCAGCGGGCGATGTCCAGCACCTCCCGCCGGTAGACCAGGGGGGAGGCCGTGTATGACGGCGGGCAGGTCGCGAATACCTTCAATCCGGACTCGATGAGTCGAGTGGTCATGCTACCTCATCAGCCTGACGTGGGAAGCGTGCGACGGTCGCCCGCACCCTGTGCAAGAAGCGGGCTGTTTTCCGCCCCGGCGGTCCGTCGGCGACGTGTGGCGTGCGCGCAACGTCATGCTGCGACAGAACCCTACCGTGGCATCGCGTACGGTTTTTGCGGCTCCCCCGCCCGTCTCCTGACTCGAACGCTCACCGAAGGACCCTCGGTTGAATATCCTCGGCATCAGCGGGTTCGAAGGCTCCATCCCTTTCAAGCGGGCGCGCTGGCCCAACTTGGACGAGCGTGAGTACCGCATCTCCCAGGGGCACGACTCGGCGGCGGCGCTGGTGGTGGACGGGACCGTGGTCGCGGCCGTGGCCGAAGAGCGGATCAGTCGCCGCAAGCACACGGGGGACTTTCCCAAGGGCGCGATCGCCTACTGCCTCGAGGAGGCCGGTCTTGCCATCGAGGACGTCCACGAGCTGGTGCACGGCTTCGACTATGCCCCGTACCGCGGTGTGTATGCGCTGGACCCGGTATCGCACGATCTGTATCGCGATGTGTACTCGCACGAGGCCTTACTGGCGCTCGTGGCGCGTGATTGTCCGGGCTTCCCCGCGGAGCGGGTGCGTCATGTCGCGCACCACGCGGCGCACGCGGCCAGCGCGTACTACACGTCGGGATGGGACGAGTGTCTCGTCATCGTGATCGACGGCATGGGCGAGGCCCAGAGCGCGAGCGTGTATCACGCGCGCGACGGCAACCTCGACCGCATCTTTCAGATCGGCGCGCCCGACTCGATCGGCATCCTGTACTCCGTCGTGACGCTGCACCTGGGATTCGACTTCAACGCCGACGAGTACAAGATCATGGGGCTCGCGCCCTACGGGGACCCGGAGCGGTTCTGCCGGTTCTTCGAAGAGGCGGTGGAGCTCGAGCCCGACGGGGGGATCCGGATCCCGCTGCTCCGGGTCAACCGGACGCGGGAGGAGCGCGAGCACTATCTCGCGACGCGCGCCCGTCTCACCGAGGGTCTGGTGCCGCCGCGCCATCCCGACGCCGAGATCGGCGACGTGCACCGGGACGTGGCCGCCGGGCTGCAGGCGTGTCTGGACCGGGCCATGCTGCACCTGTGCGGGCGGTTCGCGGAGACGACGGGGCTGCGCCGGCTCGCGCTGGCTGGCGGCGTGGCGCTCAATTGCACCGCCAACGGCAAGCTGCTCTGCTCGGGGACGTTCGACGACATCTACGTGCAGCCCGCGGCGGGTGACGACGGCACCGCGCTGGGCGCCGCGCTGTGGCGGGCCGCCGAGCTGGGCGATGCCAAGAACGAGCGCTTCCCGGTACCGTTCCTGGGGCCGGGCTACGGCGGACCGGCGATCGACGCCGCGGTCGCCGCGTACCGCGATCGCCTCGAGGTGACGCGTTTCACGACCCTAGGCGAGGCGTGTGCGGAGGCGGCGCGTCTCATTGCGGCGGGCCGGGTCGTCGCGTGGTACCGGGGCCGCATGGAGTTCGGGCCGCGCGCCCTCGGGCACCGCAGCATCCTCGCCGATCCGGGCCACCCCGGGATGCGAGATCGCATCAACGCCATGGTGAAGATGCGAGAGGCGTTCCGGCCGTTCGCCCCCGCCGTCTCGATCGAGGAAGTGGATCGCTGGTTCGAGGTGGCGCCCGGGACCGAGCTGCCGTTCATGATCATGACCGTGGACGTACGCCCGGAGCATCGCGCCGCCCTGCCGGCCATCACGCACGTGAACGGCTCCGCTCGCGTACAAACGGTGGCGGCGCGCGACAACCCGGAGTTTCACGAGCTGCTGCGGGCCGTCGGAAAGACCACCGGTCGGGAGATGGTCCTGAACACGAGCTTCAACGTCAAAGGACAGCCGATCGTCAACACGCCCCGCGAGGCGCTCGACACGTTTCTCGGGACGGGTATCGAGTTCCTGTTCCTCGAGAATACGCTCGTGCGCCGGAACCCCGGGCTTGCGCCCGGGGTCAGTCGGGGCTAGGCGGCTTCGACTTTCGCCGGTATGGCCGACGACACGATCACGCCGGCGCCGAGCGACAGGCCCGGCGCGGTGATCGCGCCCTGCTCGCCGAAGTACGCTTCTTCGCCGTGCTCGCTCAAATCGAGCCCGCTGAGCTGCTCCTTCACGCCCGCCTTGGCCCCTAACGTGACGTTCACGAGCGTCATGATCAGCGCCGTGCCCAGCGCGGCGATCGCCACGGCCGCGAGCACCGCCACGAGCTGCACGCCCATCTGGGCGAAGTTTCCGGCGAGCCAGCCGTCGCCGCCTGCGGGATTCGCCACTTTCGTGGCGAACACGCCCGTCAGGAGCGCCCCGGCCATGCCTGCCAGGCCGTGGCAGGAGAATACGTCCAGGGAATCGTCGAGCCCGGTGGTGGCGCGGATCTGGATCGCGGTGTAGCTGACGATCACCGCCAGTACGCCCACCGCGATGGACGCCGGCACCGTGATGTAGCCTGCGGCGGGCGTGATCCCGACGAGGCCCACCACCAGTCCCGTCGCCGCGCCGACGGCCGTGGCCTTGCCGGTGCGCGCCAGGTCGAGACAGACCCAGGTGACGAGCGCCGCGGCGGCGGCCGTGTTGGTGTTCGTGAACGCCAGCGCCGCCAACCCGTTGGCCGCGAGCGCCGAGCCGGCGTTGAACCCGAACCAGCCGAACCACAGGAGGCCCGCGCCCAGGAGCACCAGCGGCACGTTGTGCGGCACGATCGGGGTGCGCTTGAAGTCTTTGCGCGGCCCGAGCATGCGCGCCGCCACCAGGGCAGAGACGCCGGCACTGATGTGCACCACCGTGCCGCCGGCGAAGTCGAGCGCACCGAGCTTCTGCAGCCATCCGCCCGCCCCCCACACCCAATGCGCCAGCGGGTCATAGACGAAGGTGGCCCAGAGCAAAATGAACACGACATAGGCTCGGAAATGCATGCGCTCCACGATCGCGCCCGAGATGAGGGCGGGCGTGATGATTGCGAACATCGCCTGGAACATGGCGTGCGCCTGCAGCGGGATCGTGGCCGCGTAGGCCGGATCCGGGTCGAGTCCCACGCCCTTGAATCCCGCCCACGCGAGGCCGCCCCACCACGGCGTCCCGTGCCCGAAGCCGATCGAGTAGCCCACCAGCACCCATTGCACGCTGATCAATCCCAGCGCGACCATACTCATCATCATGGTGTTGAGCGCGTTCTTGGGCCGCACCAGGCCGCCGTAGAAGAACGCGAGCCCGACGGTCATCACCATCACCAACGCGGTGGAGGTGAGCACCCAAGCGGTGTCACCCGCCGAGACGGCGGCGGCGTCGGCCAGCAGGGGGGCGGTGATCATTCGTCCTCCTCGCCGGCGACGGCGCCGGCGTGCTGCGCGCTCTCGAGCGCGGCTCGTTGCACCTGATCCGCGTTCACCGCCGTGAGCGCTGCGTTGTCGGCTTCCCCCGTGCGGATGCGGATCACCCGCTCGATGGGCTGCACGAAGATCTTGCCGTCGCCGACTTCGCCGGTGCGGGCGGAAGAGAGGATGGCCTTGATACACGGCTCCACGAACGGCTCGGAGCAGACCATCTCGATCTTCACCTTTTCCTGGAATTCCATGACGACGGTGGTGCCGCGGTATTGCTCGATGACTTCCTGCTCGCCCCCGTGACCCGACACGCGGCTCAGTGTGATCCCGGTGACGCCGGCCCGGAACAGCGCCGCCTTGACCTCCGGTAGGCGCTCGGGCCGCACGATGGTGGTGATGAGTTTCATAACGGACAAACTATCCCCCGTCGATCATGGTGTCAATCGATTTGTGCATGGAATGCACAAATCTCATGTCAGCCAGCAGAGCCTTATTCATAGCACATTGCGTGCCGTCCAGGTTTTCTGGCATGTCATACCGGCTCATGCTGCCGCTGCGCAACGACCATCCCTGCCGCAGTTACCCGCGGCGATGGTCGCCTGACCCCGTCCGGGGACAAGCGTACCTGCGGAGTCATGCTCAGGTCGGTCGGCACGGAAGTCGCCTAACCCCGGGCGTCACCGAACGGGGAAGGTTTCCATGTCGACAGCAACGCGAGTCGCGGTCCTGCTGGCGGGGTTATGCGCCGCGGCGCCCGCGGCCCGCGCGCAGTACCCGCAGCGGCGCGACGGGTTCTGGATCGGGTTCGGGCTGGGCTACGGGTCGTCCCAGGTCACGTGCGACAGCTGCAGGCGGGTGTCGCGCCAGGGTGGCGTCACCGGGTTTCTGAAGCTGGGCGGGGCGCCCAGCCGTAACCTGCTCATCGGGGCCGCGCTCAACGGCTGGGCCCATTCCGACGGCAGTGCCACGGAGTCGATGGCGAACGTCACCGCATCACTCTACCTCTACCCCCGGCGCCGCAGCGGCTTCTTCGTCACCGGCGGGGTGGGGCTCTCCGGCTACCACATCAATTCCACGCCCGCGTGGGACGGCACGGGATGGGGATGGACGGCCGGCGCCGGATACGATGTCCGCTTCGGGCGCGACGTCTCGCTCACTCCGGTCGTCAACTACACGTGGGGCGACGTAGGCGACGTGAACATCGGTAGCTCCGGCGCTGTGTTCACCGGCTGGCGGCAGAACGTGCTCGACGTCGGGTTGGGTGTGACCTTCCATTAGGCCGGGACTGGAGCTCGGCCGCTCCCTTGCCGAGGGCACGGAGCAGGCGCACGGCCTGCGCCTGCTGCCGCGCCGGCAGGGCGGCCACGGCGCGCCGCATCGCGTCCGCGTGCAATGGAAAGATCCGCTCGATGACGCGCCGACCCGCCTGGGTCAGGGCGACCAGGACTACCCGGCGGTCGTGGGAGGAATGCCGGCGGCGCACCAGGCCCCGGGTCACGAGCTTGTCCACGACGTACGTCGTGCTCGACGACTCGACCAGGATGCGGCGCTGCACGTCGCACACGGCCAGCTCTCCCTTGTGGTACAGGACTTCCAGCACCCCAAACTCCGTCGTGCCCAATCCGAAACGAGCGATGCTCGAGCGGGAATGATGGTCCACGGCATCGAACGCGCGGGCCAGGACGACCCACAGCTTCAGGGCGATGTCGTGCGGCTGCGACGGTGGTGGCATCTCGCCTCGGGAACCGAGAAACGCGTCGTCGTGTTCCCAGATCGGTAGACGTAGAGTATCTCGATATCGAGATAATGTCCACAGGAGGATGCCACAATGCTAGGGGATCTGGGATTACTGCTGCTGCGACTGACGCTGGGGACGGTGTTCCTGGCGCACGGGGCGCAGAAGGCGTTCGGGTCGTTCGGCGGGCCGGGGTTCGAGGGCGCCACGGGCTTCATCGGGAGCATGGGGTTCCGACCGGCGCGCGCATGGGCGGCGCTGGCGGTGGGGGGGGAGCTCGTCGCCGGGGTACTGTTCGTGCTCGGTCTCCTCACACCGCTCGCCGGACTGCTGGTGCTCGCCACGATGGCCGTCGCGATCGCCAAGGTGCACGGGCCGAAGGGCTTTTTCGTGCAGAACGGTGGCTTCGAGTACAACCTGGTGCTGATCATCGCAGCGGTGGCGCTGGCCGCCGTCGGACCGGGAGCCTTCTCACTGGACCATCTGCTGGGGCTCGCGCGCTAAGCCCGGCGATTCCATAGATTCCGCCGTCGCGTTCAGGGGCGGGGGAATCTGGAGACACTGGTCCCGAAGCTCTTCACCACGCTCAAGGGGTACACTCGCGGGCAGTTCGTCACCGACCTGACCGCGGGCGTGATCGTGGGGATCGTGGCCCTGCCGCTGGCGATCGCCTTCGCCATCGCCAGCGGTGTGAGCCCCGAGCGCGGCCTGTTCACCGCGATCGTCGCGGGCTTCCTCATCTCCGCCTTGGGCGGCTCGCGCGTGCAGATCGGCGGGCCCACGGGCGCGTTCGTGGTGATCGTCTACGCCATCGTGCAGCGGCACGGCGTGGAGGGCCTCGCCATGGCGACGCTCATGGCGGGGATCATCCTGGTGGCGTTCGGCCTCGCCCGCCTCGGCGCGGCCATCAAGTTCATCCCCTATCCCGTCACCATCGGATTCACGAGCGGGATCGCCCTGATCATCCTGTCGGGCGAGGTGAAGGATTTCCTGGGACTGAAGATGGGCCCCGTGCCCGCCGAGTTCGTGGCGCGCTGGCGCACGTTCGCGGCGCACCTCGACTCGCTCAACCTCTGGGCGGTGACCGTCGGCGCGGTCACCGTGGCCATCATCGTTCTGTGGCCCCGCTTCAACCGGCGCATTCCCAGTCCGTTCGTCGCGCTCATCGTCACGACGGCGGCGGTGCAGCTCGGGCACCTGCCCGTCGACACGATCGGCAGCCGCTTCGGCGTGATCAACGCGGTGCTCCCGGCTCCGTCGCTTCCCGCGGTCACCTTCCGGCAGATGCCGGGCCTCGCCGGCGCGGCCTTCACGATCGCCCTGCTCGGCGCCGTCGAGTCGCTGCTCTCGGCCGTGGTGGCGGACGGGATGATCGGGGGACGCCACCGCTCGAACATGGAGCTCGTGGCGCAAGGGATCGCCAACATCGCGTCGCCGCTGTTCGGCGGCATCCCGGCCACGGGAGCGATCGCCCGCACCGCGACGAACGTGAAGAACGGCGGCCGCACGCCCGTTGCGGGCATCACGCACGCGGTCACTCTGCTCCTGATCGCGCTGTTCTTCGGTCGCTGGGCCGGCCTGATCCCCATGGCCACGCTGGCGGGGATTCTCGTCGTCGTCGCCTACAGCATGAGCGAGTGGCGCACGTTCGTGGCCGAGTTCCGGGCGCCGAAGAGCGACGTGGCCGTGCTCGTCACTACGTTCCTGCTCACCGTGCTGTGGGACCTGACGGTCGCGATCGAGGTCGGGATGGTGCTGGCGGCCTTCCTGTTCATGCGGCGCATGGCGGAGGTGACCAATGTCAGCGCCTTGACGCACGAGCTGCAGGACCCGAAGGACGATTTCGAGAGCGATCCCAACGCGGTGCGGCGGCGCGTGGTGCCGCCCGGCGTCGAGGTGTACGAGATCACCGGGCCGTTCTTCTTCGGGGCGGCGGAAACCTTCAAGGAGCGCCTGGGCCGCATCGCGCTGCGGCCCAAGGTGCTGATCCTGCGGATGCGCCACGTGCCGGCGATCGATTCCACCGGGCTGCACGCCCTGCGCGACCTGGTGCGCCGCAGCCGTCAGAGCGGTACGCTGGTGCTGCTTTCGGACGTGCACGCGCAGCCCGTGGTGGCGCTCGAGCGCTCCGGCCTGTACGACGAGCTGGGCGAGGAAAACGTACACGGCAACATCGACGACGCGCTCAACCGGGCGCGCCAGCACCTGGGGCTCGCCATCGAGCCGCGTCCCGGGTTCGCGACGCCGACTGTGGCGCGCGAGGGCAAGGCCTGAGCGGGCGCGCTACGCCTGGGTCGTGCAGGTGGCGGGGGACGGCCAGACCATCGCACTGTGACGCGCGCTCACCGGCTCGGTTGCCCGAGCGGGCGCGGGAATCACGAGCAGCGAAGTGGGCAGATGATTGAGCAGCCGCTCCGTCACGCTCCCCAGCAGCAGGCGCTCGGCCCATCCCTTGCTGTGCGAGCCCACTACCAGCAGATCCGCGCTCCACTCGGACGCTTCCCGCACGATGGTCTCGACGGCCAAGCCGTAGCGCACGACCTTGTCCGCCCCTGGGGTCCGCACCAGCGACCAGATTTCACGTTGCAGCAGCTCCTCCGACAGAGCGTAGAACTCGCTCGCGTCGTACGGAGGCGTCACGTTCGGGATGACCGGGAGCGGCTCGAGCACGCTGACCACTCGGAGCTCGGCTCCGAGCATCGTGGCGTAGCGCTCCGCTGCCGCGATCGTCGGGCGGGCTGCGCCCGAGATGTCGACGGCGGCCAGGACTCGCCGAATGGCGGTGGGGCCGGCGGTGACGAGCAGCGGCACCTCGGTCGTGCGCGCGACGTCGAGACTGGTGCTGCCGCCGATCCAGCGGCCCAGGGCGGAGTGGTGCTTGCCGCCCAGGACGATCAGCTCCGCTCCGAGCTCGGCGACGCTCTGCTTGAGGACGCCCGGTGTTGGGCCGAGCCGTACGGTGAGCGTGTCGAGGAGCTGCGGGGGCAGAGCGTCCGCGAGCGTCGTTATAACCAGGGCGCGCGCATGCTGCGCCAACGCCTCCCGGTAGTGGGCGCTCTCAGGCACCTCCGGAGCGACCAGCGCGTCGCTGGTCGCATGTATCAGCCGGCACGTCGCGCCGGCGCGGGCGGCTAGCCGACTCGCGAACGTCGCCGCGTCCACGGCTTGGGGCGAGGCATCGACGCCTACGATGATGGGTTTCCACGACATAGCCACTCCGGGTGGTCGCTCGCTGAGAACGATGGCGCCCGTCTTCTGAAGCCAGTGTGAGGCCGCGTGGAGCGCTGCTTCACATCTGAAGTTTCCTTCACACCGTTTTCATGAGGCCGCCGACGGCGCCGGGCTAGACTGGCCTGAAACCCGATCCATCCACATCGACAGGGAGCACGTTATGCACGGGAAGGTCCTCGGTATCGTCATCGTCGCTGTCGCGCTCGCCACTACGGCGGCGGTGCAGCTGTCGTGGTCCCCGGAGGTCCAGGTGACGGACTTCGGCTCGGCGACCGCGCCCAGGAGCCCGACCTATCCCGCCCAGCTGGCCCCGGTGTCGGCCGCCGCGGTCAAGGAATTCCGCATTCCAATCCGTGACGCCACAATCGAGATCGCCAAGGGCGTGACGTATACGGGCTGGACGTTCGGCGGCAACGCGCCGGGCCCCGTCGTCCGGGTGCGCCAGGGCGACCTGGTACGGATCAAGCTGGTGAACGAAGCCTCGATGCCGCATTCGATCGACTTCCACGCGGCCCGCATCCCGATGAACAAGGCGTTCCGGACCATCCTGCCCAAGGACTCGCTCTCCTTCGAGTTCACGCCGCGCGATCCGGGCGCATATCTGGTGCACTGTGGCACGCCGCCGGTGCTGCTCCACCTGATGCAGGGCATGTATCTGCCGATCATCGTGGACCCCAAGGGGGGCTGGCCGGTCAAGGTGCAGAAAGAGTTTGTGATCGTGCAGAGCGAGTTCTACGTCCAGGGAGGCGACAGCGCGTTGCCGGGGCAGGCCAACTGGCAGCGGGCGCTGGACCGTCAGGCGAGCTACGTCGTGTTCAACGGCCGGGCGTTCCAGTACCAGGAGCATCCGCTCCACGTCGACGTGGGCGACCGGGTGCGGCTGTTCGTCGTGAACGCCGGCCCGAGCTTCACGAGCGACTTTCACATCGTGGGCACGGTGTTCGACAATGTGTACCCCGACGGCGATCCGCGGCATCCGCTGCACAGCGTTCAGACGTGGGGAGTCCCGGCGGGCGGTGGGGCGGTGTTCGAGACGGTGTTCGACCAGGCGGCGAGCGGCGAAGGGACCTACGCGTTCGTGACGCACGCGTTCGCCGATGCGGCCAAGGGAGCGGTCGGCCTGATCCAGGTGGGCGCGCCGCAGCAGGTGGCGGGGATGGGGCACTAGGGGGCGGCACGATGACGACCGCGCGGCTGACGTTCGATGAAGCGCCGCTGCGCGTCTACTGGGAGCTAACGCGGGCGTGCGACCTCGCCTGCCGCCACTGCCGGGCCGAGGCGGTCAGCCGCCGGCATCGGGAAGAGCTGACCACGGTCGAAGGACTGCACCTGCTCGAGCGCCTCGCCGCGTTCGGCCTGCCCAGGCCCCATCTCGTCCTGACTGGCGGCGACCCGCTCAAACGGCCGGACCTGTGGGTGCTGATCGCGGCGGCGTGGGCGCTCGAGCTGCCGGTGTCGGTGGCGCCGAGCGCAACCCCGCTGCTCGAGCCCGAGGAGATTCGCTGTCTCAAGGAGGCGGGCGTGGAGGCGATCTCGCTCTCGCTCGACGGCGCCACGCCCGCCCGCCACGACGCGCTGCGCGGCGTCGGCGGCACGTTCGAGCGGACGCTCGAGGCCGCGTCCGCGGCCCGGCAGGCGGGTCTTCCCTTCCAGATCAACACGCTGGTCGCGGCGGAAACACTCGACGACCTGGGGGCGATCTACCTGCTCGCGAGCGAGCTCGGTGCGGCGCGCTGGAGCCTGTTCTTCCTCGTGTCGGTGGGGCGTGGGACGCTGCTCGAGCAGATCCGGCCGGCGGAAGCCGAAAACGTGATGCGCTGGCTGGCCGAGCTGGCGGGCCAACGGGGCGGCCCGGTCGTGACCACAACCGAAGCCCCCCACTTTCGGCGCGTGATGCTGCAACGCCACCGCGGCGCCGCCCGCGGGCATGGCGCGGGCGTACGCGACGGCAACGGCATCATGTTCATCTCCCACACCGGAGAGGTGCAGCCATCCGGCTTCCTGCCGCTGACCGGGGGGAACGTGCGCACCGACGATGTCGTAGCGATCTACCGCGACTCGCCGCTGTTCCGCCGCTTGCGACGGCCCGCGCTCTTCACGGGGCGTTGCGGGCGCTGCGAATTCCAGTCCGTGTGCGGTGGCTCGCGCGCCCGCGCGTATGCGGCGAGCGGCGATCCGTTCACAGAGGATCCCTTGTGCCCCTACGAGCCGCGCAGAGCAGCCGTGCGCGCATGACCGAGCGCGCCGACGTCGCGCGGTATCGCACCAACCTCCAGGGCGAAATCGATGGAGCGGCCCTGTATCGCGCGCTGGCGGAGGCCGAGCGGCAACCGCCCCTCGCTGACGTATACGGCAGGCTCGCGGCAACCGAGGAGCAGCACGCCCGCCACTGGGAAGAGCGGTTGCGCGCCGCGGGGGCGGGGATTCCACCGCGGCGACCGCGCTGGCAGATCCGCGTACTCGGCTGGCTCGCCCGGCGGTTCGGCCCGCAGGTCGTGCTGCCGACCGTGGCATCGCTCGAGCGTGTCGATTCGGGTCACTACGACGCCCAGGTGGAAGCGCGCGCCGCCGGCCTGCCGAGTCAGGAACGCTCTCACGCCCGACTGCTCCAGACGATCGTCGGTCCCGATCGGGGACTCGAGGGCAGCTCCCTCGTTCGCCTGGAGGGCCGGCACCGCTCCGTGGGCGGCAACGCGCTGCGCGCCGCCGTCCTGGGCGCGAACGATGGACTCGTCTCCAACCTGAGCCTCGTGATGGGTGTGGCCGGCGCGCAGCTTGCGGGCCGCGGGATCGTGATCACTGGCCTCGCGGGGCTGCTTGCGGGCGCGGGCTCGATGGCGTTGGGGGAGTGGCTTTCAGTGCAGAGCTCTCGCGAGCTTTACGAACGGGAGATCCAGACGGAAGGCGAGGAGCTCGCGACAGTCCCTGAGGAGGAACAAGAGGAGCTCGCGCTCATCTACCAGGCCAAGGGGTTGCCGCGGAGCCAGGCGCGCGCGGTCGCCAAACGCCTGGTGGCGAACCGCGCGAATGCGCTCGATACGCTGGCGCGCGAAGAGCTCGGGGTCGATCCCGCGGAGCTCGGCGGGTCGGCGTGGCAGGCGGCGGGCGCCTCGTTCGTGTTGTTCGCACTGGGTGCGGTCGTGCCGCTCGCCCCCTTCCTGTTCCTCACGGGGACGAGCGCGGTGGCGGTGAGCCTGGGCGCGAGCGCGGTCGCTCTGTTCTTGGTCGGTGCCGGGATCACGCTGCTCACGCGTCGCGGGCTGCTGTACACCGGCATGCGTCAGGTTCTGTTCGGGCTCGCGGCTGCGGGCCTCACCTTCGGGATCGGCCGCTTGATCGGCGCATCGCCCGGCCCTTGATCTCAGGGAGCTCCTTATCGAGACGTTGCGGCCGGCTTCAGCTCTGTTTCATACGTGGGCGGTGACGTTTCGTTGCACAGGAGGCTCTATGAAAGTGGCCGAGCTCATGCACACCGGTCTCAAGACGATCAGCGCTGATGTCACGGTTTCCGACGCTGTGGCGGCCCTCGCCGAGGCGCGGGTGTCCGCTCTCCCCGTGCTCGACCGTATGGGGCGGGCCATGGGCGTGCTCTCGGCCCGCGAGGTGCTCAAGGCCGAGCACGCGAGGAAGAGCCCGCGGGCGCGCGACCGTCTGTTCGACGAGACGTTGGTCAGGGAGATCATGGCGCCGTGGCCGGTCACGATCGCGCCGGACGCCGACGTGCGGGACGCCGCGCGGGAGATGCTCTACCTCGAGGTGCAGCGGCTGTTCGTTGAGCACGCGGGCCGACTGCTCGGTGTGATCTCGCAGACCGACATCGTGGGAGCCGTGGCGACCCAGAAGGTGTAGCGCGGCGGGTCAGATCGGAACCGTCAGCACCGCGCACGGAGCTCGCTGCAGCAGGCGGGCGGCGACGCCGCTGGTCGCGTGAGCACTTACCGGGCCGCCGCGGTGATGGCCGAGTACGAGGAGATCGGCGCCTTCCTCGCGCACCACCCGCAGCACTTCCGGCACGGGATCTCCCTCGCGCACGATGGCGTCGACTACGCTCCCGCGGCCGTAGCTGGCCGAGAGGGTGGCGTCCTCGGACGAGGCCGGCGCACCCACGCCGGTGAGCACGGGCTGTTCCACACGGAGGGAGCGCACCGTGGCGTCGAACAGCCGACCGATCAGCAGGGCCGCCCGGACAATGTCACGCGAATCGGGGCCGCCGTCGATGGCGGCGAGCACGCGCCGCACCGCCAGTGGCCCGCGGGGCAAGAGCAGGCAAGGCACCCGGGCCCGGCGCACGGTCCCCTCGACAGTGCCGTGGTCATGGCGAAAGTCCGTTGCGGCGGGAGGCTCGCGACCGAGCACGACGAGATCGGCCCCCCGTGATTCCGCCTCCCGGGCGATCTCGATCGCGGGGACGGCGACGGGGGGAACGCTCAGCACCGTCAGGCGCGCGCCCGCACACTGGGCGAGCCACCGTGCGGGCTCCAGTGGGTGGGCGTCCGGAGAACCGGGCTGTACTGCGACGAGGATATTTCGCAGTGCTGGCATACTCACGCTCCTTGAGCGGCATCCTAAGAACCCGCGGCTGAAGAAACGCTGAATCCGCGGTGAGGCTAGCTTCCGCGCCGCGGCCCGTTCATACTGTCTGCGAGGTACGCTTGGCCAAGAAGCGCTCCCCACCCCGAGGCCGGACAGCCGCTCCGGAAGCGTCGCGCGTGCGGCGGCGCTTCGAGCGCCTGCTGTCGGCCGGTGTCGCCGTGTTCTCGGAGCGCTCGCTCGGTCGCGTGCTGCAGCAAGTGGTGGATTCAGCGCGCGACGTGGTGGGCGCGCAGTACGCCGCGCTTGGCGTGCTGGCGCCGGACCGCGCGTCGCTCAGCCAGTTCGTCACGTCCGGTATCTCCCAAGCGGAGCGGGACCGCATCGGCGCGCTCCCCACCGGCCGCGGCCTGCTCGGTGTGCTGATCCGCGAGCCCAGGGCGGTCCGCACACGGGACATCACGCGGCATCCCAAGCGCTCCGGTTTCCCGCCGCACCATCCTGCGATGAAATCGTTTCTCGGGGTCCCGATCGTCAGTCACGGGCAGGTGTTCGGCAACCTGTACCTCACGCAGAAGCAGGGAGCGCCCGAGTTCGATGCCGAGGATCAGGCGATTGCCGTGCTCTTGGCGGCGCACGCCGCCGTCGCGATCGAGAACGCCCGGTTGAACGACGAAGCGCAGCGGCTCCTGGGGCAGGTGCGGGACATGCAGCGGCAGCGGGACCTGTCGTTCGCCATGATGAACCATGAGCTCCGCAACGCGCTCGCGGGCGTGTTCGGATGGGCTGAGCGGCTGGTGCGGGGGAAGTCTCCGGAGACCGCGGCCCGGGCGGCGCGCGAAGTGTACGAGAGCGCCGAGCGGACGATCACGCTTCTCAACAATTTCCTGGATCTCACGCGGCTCGATGCCGGAAAGGTGCGACCGGTATGGCGCGACGTGGACGTACGCAGCGCGATCGAGCACGCCCTGTCGGCAGTGCGCCCGGCGGCGGAAGCGAAACGGGTGCAGCTGGAGGTGCAGGGCGTGGACGGCGGGCGCGGGTTACGCACCGACCCGGTGCGACTGGAGCAGATTCTGGTGAACCTGTTGTCCAACGCCGTGCGGCACGGGCCCGAGGGCGAGGCCGTCGTGGTGCGCGTGGCCGCCCTCGATTCCGAAATGCGCTTCGCGGTGACCGATCGCGGTCCGGGGATTCCCCCGGATCTGCTGACCCGGATTTTCGAGCCGTTCGAGCGGTTCGATCCGCACTCCGGCGTGGGGACAGGGCTCGGGCTGCCCGTGTCCCGCCGGTTGGCCGAGGTGCTGGGCGGCCGGCTCACGGTCCAGAGCGAAGTGGGCCGGGGAGCGACGTTTACGCTTGCCCTTCCCTTGAAGGCTCCCGACACATGAAGGTTCCTTCATCACTCCTTTAGACTCGGTTCAGCGCCGGACGCCTAGACTGCCAGCCATATGAAAATCCTTGTGGTGGAAGACGATCGCAAAGTCGCCGGCTTTATCGAGCAGGGCCTGCGCGAAGAAGGGTACGCCGTGGACGTCGCGCCCGACGGTGAAGAGGGCACGACTCTGGCGCACGTGTACGAGTACGACCTCCTCGTGCTCGACGTGATGCTGCCCAAGAAGAACGGGCTGCAGGTGGCGTCGGAGCTGCGGCGCGAGGGCCGCAAGACGCCGATCCTGATGCTCACGGCCCGCGACACCACGGAGGACGTGGTGCGCGGACTCGATGCCGGTGCCGACGACTACCTGCCCAAGCCGTTCAAGTTCGACGAGCTGTTGGCGCGCGTTCGCGCGCTGGTGCGGCGCGGCGGCGCGAGTCGCACGGAGCTGCTGACGTATGAGGCGATCGAGCTGGACCGGTTGAAACACAAGGTCAAGGTCAACGGAAAGAAGCTCGAGCTGACTCCGAAGGAGTTCCAGCTGCTGGAGCATTTTCTGCTGCGTCCGGAGGAGGTCATCCGCCGGACCGAGCTGCTCGAGAAGGTGTGGGACCTGCATTTCGACCCCGAGAGCAACGTCGTGGACGTGCACGTCGGCAACCTGCGGCGCAAGCTCAAGGAGGCGGCGGAGCAGGAGCTGATCCACACGGTGCGAGGCGTCGGTTTCCGCCTGCAGTCGCCGGATCGAGACGAAGAGTGAGCCGGTCGCTGCGGCGGACGCTGGCCGTCCGGTTCGCGGCGACCATGGGTGTCGGTCTCCTCGCGGTCGCCGCCGCCCTGCTGTACGGCAGCCATCTGTTTTTCCAGCACCACCTCGATCCGACCTCGATCCGCGACGCTATCGTCCCGGCGCTGCTGGGCGTGGTTCTGCTCGTGACCGGGGCGACGTTCGTGGGGGCGTGGTGGCTCGCGGGTTCGGCGGTGCAACCGGTCTGCGAGATCACGGAGCAGGCGACCCGCATCGCAGCGGGCACGCTCGACCAGCGGATCGTGGCGCATGCCGATACCGACGAATACCGGGGACTGGTCGCGGTCTTGAACCGCATGCTCGAGCGTATCGACGCGGCCTTCAAGAACCAGCGGCGGCTGACGGCAGACGTGAGCCACGAGCTGCGCTCCCCCCTCACGGCGCTGCGAGGGGAGATCGAGGTAGCGCTGCGCTTGGAGCGGAGCTCCCGTGACTATCAGCGCGTCCTGTACAGCGCCCTCGAGGAAATCGACCGCCTCACGGCGCTGAGCGACGACCTGCTGCTCATCACCCGGGCGGACGCGGGTTTGGTGACCGCCCACCCGGTTCCCACAGACGTCAACGCGCTGCTCCGCGGTACGCTTGAGGCCATGCGCGGGCGGATCGAGGAAAAGGAGCTCAGCGTGCACACACAGCTCGATCCCGAGCTGGGGCCAGTCGCGCTCGATCCCGCGCTCACGCGACGCCTGATCGAGGAGCTGCTCGACAACGCCGTGAAGTTCGCGCCTTCAGGCGGCACGGTCGGGGTCGCCACGGCGGCGATGGGACGCGCGTTGCGTCTCGCGGTCGAGAACTCCGGCTCGCCGCTGGCCAGCGATGCGATGGCGCATCTGTTCGAGCCGTTGTACCGCGCCGACCAGGCCCGGACTCGGGGAACGGGGATGGGGCTCGGGCTCGCGTTCGCGGCGGCCGTGACGCGGTTGCATGGCGGGTCGATTCGGGCCGTCAATCTCGCGAGCGGCGGCGTGCGGCTCGAGTGCGAGCTGTTCGGCGCGACCGACGCGCGGCACGCCGCATGAGCCGGGGCGAGAAGGAGCTCGACCAGGCGACCATGGCGGCGGCGAAGGCGAGCTACGACCGGTGCTGCGCCGCGCAGCACTTCTTCGAGGACTTCTACCGGAACTTCTTCAGCCGCTGCCCGCAGGCGAAGGCGATGTTCGCCCACACGGACTTCGCGCGGCAAAACAAGCTGCTGCAGCATGCGTTCGGTCTGCTGCTCATCTTCCCGAATCAATCCGATGGGGAACCGACCATCCTCACGCGGGTGGCCGAGCGACACAGTCATCGGGAGCTCAATGTCGATCCCTCGATGTATCAGCCATTCATCGAGGCGCTGATCGATACGGTGCGGGCCTGCGACCCCCGCTTCACCCCGGCCGTGGAATCCGCGTGGCGACAGACCGTGCACAAGGGCGTGGCGTACATGCAGGCCAAGTACTGACCGGAGGATCTCACGTGTCCGAGCCTCAGACCCAGATGAGCCATCCGAAGGGGACCCTGCTCATCATGGCCCTGTATGGGCTGGTGTTCGTGGTGAGCTGGGTGGCCGTGTACGTGTTCGTCTATCTGCGCCGTGGCGGGGTGACGCCATGAACGTGCCGCTGTACGAAAAGATCTGGATGTGGGCGGCGGGTGGCATCATCGCCGCGTTCATCGCGATCGTGCTCGTCACCGCGGTCGGCGGCGCCCTGCAGCCGCCGAGTCACGTGGAGACGATCGACCCGACCAAGGTCTTCACCGACCCGCGTTTCGCCCATCCGGCCGTCACGGTGACCGCGAACGGCGCCACGGTCGTGGCGTTCGGCATGATGTTCGCGTTCACGCCGGCCGAGATCCATGTCCCGGCGGGCAAACCCGTCACGTTCCGGATGACGAGCGCCGACGTGACGCACGGGTTTCTGATCGTCGGGACCAACGCCAACACCATGCTCGTGCCGGGCTACGTGAGCCAGTTCACCACCGTGTTCCAGCGGCCGGGCGAGTACCTCATCGTGTGCAACGAATACTGCGGCCTGGGCCATCACCTCATGTCGGCGAAACTGATCGTCGAGGAGGCGAAGCCATGAGCGCCGTCGTGGTTCGCTCGGGCCGCCTCGCGCTCGCGCACCTCTGGGTCGCGATACTGGCGTTCGGTGTGGCGTCGGCCATGGCCCTGATGCAGGCGCTGTCCCGCGCCGCGCTCGATCTGCCGTGGCGCTCGGCGCGGATGTACTACCTCTCCGTCACGGCGCACGGGACGTTGATGGCGCTCGTGTTCACGACGTTCTTCATCATGGGGTTCGGCTACGTCGTGGCCGAGCAGGTGCTCGGGCGCCCGGTTCCGAACCGCGGGCTCGCATGGACGGGCTTCTGGGTCGCGCTCGTCGGGACCCTCGCCACCGTTGCGGCGATCCTGTCGGGGAAGGCCACCGTCCTGTACACGTTCTATCCCCCGCTCAAGGCCCATCCAGCGTTCTACATCGGGGCGACGCTGCTCGTGGTCGGGTCGTGGATCTGGGGATTCGTGGTGATCCGGAGCTATCTCGCCTGGAAGCGGGAGCATCCGGGGCAGCCCGCGCCGCTCGCGCTCCACGGTATGCTCGCCACCGTCATCGTGTGGTTCATCGCGACCGTCGGCGTGGCGGCGGAAATGCTGTTCCTGTTGATCCCCTGGTCGCTGGGGCTCACCAAGACGGTCGATCCCGAGCTGGCGCGCATGCTGTTCTGGTACTTCGGGCATCCGCTCGTGTACTTCTGGCTGCTGCCGGCCTATGTCGTGTGGTACACGGTGCTCCCCCGGGTGGCGGGCGGCCGGCTCTTCAGCGATCCGCTGGCGCGGCTGGTGTTCGTCCTGTTCGTCGTCTTGTCCACGCCGGTCGGCTTCCACCATCAGTTCATGGATCCCGGGATTCCGGCGTCGTGGAAGCTGTTCCACGCGCTGCTGACGTTCGGGATCCTGTTCCCGAGCTTTCTCACGGCGTTCACGGTGACGGCATCGCTCGAGGTGGCGGGCCGACTGCGGGGCGCGACCGGCCTGTTGAACTGGCTCGGGCGGCTTCCCTGGGGTGATCCGCTCGTGGCCAGCGTACTGCTCTCGATGCTGTTGTTCGCGGTGGGTGGCCTGGGCGGTGCGATCAACGCGGCCTACGGCATGAACGCCGTGGTGCACAACACGGCATGGATCCAGGGGCACTTCCACCTGACGGTGGGCAGCGCCGTGGCACTGACCTTCATGGGGACGGCGTACTGGCTGCTGCCGCGGCTCACGGGGCGCGAGCTCGAGCTCGCCCTGCTCGCGAAGGTGCAGCCATATCTCTGGTTCATCGGCATGGTGCTGTTCTCGATCTCGAACCACATCACGGGGCTGATGGGCATGCCCCGGCGCATTTACGACGCGAGCTACGGCGGCAGCGCGGTGGCACACGCATGGCGCGGGCTCACCGATCTCTCGGCGGTGGGTGGGCTGTTCCTGTTCACGAGCGCCGGATTCTTCATGCTGGTGATGCTCGGCACCGGGCTGGCGGGCAAGCGGCGTCCGCCCGACCCGATTCACTGGGCCGAGCCGCTCGAGCCCGTGAGCCCGCGGGCGGGGCTGCTCGATCGCTACGGGCTGTGGACCGTCGTCGCCATCGTGCTCGTGCTCGTCGCGTACGCGGTGCCGCTGTGGCAGCATCTACGCATGCAGACGTACGGCTCGCCAGGGTTCTCGCCGTTCTGAAGAAGCCGGGACGGGGGACGAGGGAAGGGGGACGGGTGTGATCGGCGCGCGGTTCATCAGGTCGTACCCTCTTCCCGCCCTCGTGAGCGCAGGGCTCGTCGCCGGGCTCGCCGCCCGCTTCGTGTTCGCGGCACCCGCGGTCGCGGACAGGATGTTCTTCGCGGCGCTCGTCGTCGGTGGCGGGCCACTCGTCGTTCAGACGCTGCGTGGCATGCTGCGGGGGCGTTTCGCCGCGGACATCGTCGCCATGCTCGCGATCGTCACGGCGCTCGCGCTCGGCCAGTACTTCGCCGGTGCCGTCATCGCCCTCATGCAGTCGGGCGGCGAGGCGCTCGAGCGCTACGCCAAGGGCCGGGCCTCGCAGTCGCTCGAGGCGCTGCTGGCGCGGGCTCCCAAGATCGGGAGCCGGTTCCGGGGCGAGCAGGTGGAAGAGGTGCCCGTGAGCGCCATCACCGCCGGGGACGTGCTGCTGATCCGGCCCGGCGACCTGGTGCCCGTAGACGGCGAGGTCACGGACGGCGTGTCGGCCGTCGATCAGTCCGCGCTGACGGGAGAGCCGCTCCCGTTGCACGCGGTGCGGGGCACGGCGCTGCTCTCCGGCGGTGTAAACCTGGACGGGGCGCTGCGCATGCGGGCGGTCCGCGCGGCGGGCGAGAGTCAGTACCAGCAGATCGTCCGCCTCGTAGAGACGGCCCGCCGGGAACGCCCGCCGATCCAGCGACTGGCCGATCGGTTTGCCGTGTGGTTCACGCCCGTGACCCTGCTCATGTGCGGCGTGGCGTGGCTCATCACCGGGAGTCCGACGAGCGTGCTCGCCGTGCTGGTGGTGGCGACCCCGTGCCCGCTGATCCTCGCCACGCCGGTGGCGGTGATCGCCGGAATCTCCCGCGCCGCGGACCTGGGCGTCATCGTCAAGACCGGGGCCGCGATCGAGCAGGTGGGCCGGGCCGAAGTCGTCGTGTTCGACAAGACGGGGACCCTCACCCTCGGCCATCCGGTGGTGGAGCGTGTGCAGGCGACGGACGGCCTGCCGCCCGACGAGCTGCTGCGGCTTGCGTCCGCGGTCGAGCAGCTGTCGTCGCACCATCTTGGCCGGGCGGTGGTGGAGGCGGGCAGGCGGCTCGGGTCGATCGGCGCGGTCGCCGAGTTCCACGAAACGCCTGGGTCGGGTGTGACGGGGCTGGTCGACGGACACGCCATTGCGGTGGGGTCGGCGGGGTTCTTCGGGGGACGCGGTATCGTGGTACCGCCGCAACCCGACGATCACACCGCGGCGTTCGTCAGCGTCGACGGCCGGCTGGCCGGCGCGATCGAGTTCGCCGACCGGCTACGGCATCAGGTGCCGTCGTTGATGCAGCGCCTGGCGGTGCTGGGCGTCACGGAGACGGTGATGCTCACGGGAGATCGGGAGTCGAGCGCCGCGGTGATCGCGACGCACGCCGGCATCCGCACCGTGCGGGCGAACCTGCTCCCCGGCGACAAGGTGGCGGCAGTAGAGGAGCTGAAGCGCCGCTACGGTACCGTCGTGATGGTGGGCGACGGGATCAACGATGCGCCGGCGCTCGCCGCCGCGACGGTGGGGATCGCGCTGGGCGCGCACGGTACGGCCATCTCCGCGGAGGCGGCGGACGTGGTGCTGCTGGTGGACGATATCGCCCGGGTGGGAGACGCGATGGCGATCAGCCGGCGGATGCGGCGGATCGTCCTGCAGAGCATCGTGGTCGGGCTGGGCGCGAGCTGCGCGCTGATGATCGTGGCGAGCTTCGGGTTGTTGTCGCCGCCCGTTGGCGCCGTGCTGCAGGAGGCGCTCGACGCCGCGGTGATTCTCAACGCGCTGCGGGTGCGGTGACCGTGCTTAAATCATGGTAGGGCTCCGATCGATTGGCCGATGGTCATCTGCTTGCGCGCGAAGTCCTGCGCGAACGTACGGAGGTCGTCCCAATCGGTGTACTCGTAGTCACGGGTGGTATCCGTGTCCCCGCCCGCTTTCGCCACGATCCGCTTCATGAACCAACGCGTCAGCCAGTCGTACTGCGTATACAAGAGGGCCCCCGCAACGGTCTTCGTGATCGTTGGCTGCCATCCGCTGGCCTGGAGGAACCGGTTCATGATCGCGCGCACTGCGGTCTGCGCCTCGGGGCGCGGCTCGAGGATCCCCAGGCATACGGAGACGAACGCGCTGGGCACCAGGTTCAACTGGTCGGCGTGTGTGCGCACCCAGCGCTTGACCGCGCGCTGATAGCCCCCGGCGTGGATCGAGGCCGCGACGACGACTCCGTCGTAGGCGGCCGGGTCGAGCTCACGGGGAATCCGCTCCCCGTCGATCACGTCGCACGGAAACCCTTCCTCCCCGAGCGTCTCGCCCAGCGCCGTCGCGATCTTGCGGGTGTGACCGTTGGTGGTGCCGTACAGAATCAGGAGTCGCGCCATGGCCTTTTCTCACGCGGTGGGAGTCACCCGAAAGGTGACGCCCGTGGCGTGAAGGCGCGCTGAGAAATCCGTGATGCGTCCCTCAGGCTACGGGCGCTCGCGGTACCGGTCGCGCTCCTCGCGCGGCAGAATCATGGCGCGCGCGACCGCCGTCGCGTCGACGGCGATCAGCAGGCCCTCCCGCGGCAGGCTCTGCACGCCAACGATCGTCCCGGCCGGCGAGTTGCGCTGCGGGAAGAAGTCGGGCGCGGCCGCGCGGATCACGTCGAGATCGGCCGGCTTGGCGTTGACGACGTAGATGGTGAGCTTGGCGACCTCGGCCGGCGTCACGCCGGCGATGCGGAGCACGGTCGCGAGATTCGCGAACGCCTGCGTCGCCTGGGCGCGCAGGTCCCCCGGACCCACCAGCTGGCCCGTCGAATCGAGCGACACCTCGCCCGACACGTACACGGTCGACCCCACCTTCACCGCGTGCGTGAAGCCGGGGAGGGCGGCCAGGGTGCCGGGGTTGATGTAGCGCGTCCCGACGGGGTCCGGCCCGGATCGGAGCGTCCCGGGGGTGGGAGCGACGCAGGCGGCGAACACGACGATGGTGGCGGGAGTCAACAGGGCGATCCGCATGCGATGCTCCTCGAGGTGGGTAGTCAGGATATCAACGCCACTCTGTATACGCCCGCCCAGGGGTCGGAGTTCAACCCTCAAAACATGAACCCCGCGCGGACGTAGACCGCCGTGCGCTCGGGGCTCCGGGAGACCGCGACCGACAGAGTCGTGGCCCGGCGATGCTGCCAGGCGAGCCACAGCCCGCCTCCCCCCGCGGCGTGCCAACGGTCTGACGACTCCCCCGTGGTCCACACCCGCCCCGCGTCCGCCAGCCCGAAGATGCCGACGTCGGCGAACGGCAGGCGGCCGGCGGGCAACCGCAGCTCGACGTTCCCATAGGCGCCTCGCCGTCCCGCGAAACGCTGCCCGGCGTAGCCCCGGACCGTCGTTTCACCCCCCACGTACACCAGCTCCTGGAACGGGACGGTGCCGCTCACCGCGGCGCCGCCGGCGCGGAGCGTGAGCGTCGCCGCCGGCGGGTCCCCGGCCGAGAGGTAGGTCGACGCCTCCGCCGACCAGCTCGCGAAGGGGTTGGCGACGTCCCAAACAGCTGGGTGCCAGCGTCCCGCCAGGGTCAGGTGCAGCCCGCGGGTCGGAGCGGTCGGGACGTCGCGCGTGTCGAGCTCGAGCGCGGCGCGCGCGCCGATCTGGCCGAAGTCGCCCGCCCCGTACGGCCGGGCGAGGGCCAGGACCGTGCCGGCGTCGACCGGGGTGTGCGTGTACTCGAGCAGCGGGCCCAGCGTCAGCCGGAATCGCGGTGCCAGGGGGATGGCCACCCGCGGCCCCAGCAGCAGCTGGGTCTGGCGCACGCGATACACGCTGTCCGGCCGCGACCCGGCGGTTTCGTTGCCCGTGCCATAGAACCGCGTGAGTTCGAGGCCCGAGACGCGCAGCTCGACGAAGAGAATCGACGGAGAGAGTGGCCGCCGGAATTCACCGGCCGCGTCCAGGCGGCAGGCGCGCACGCCGGTTGCACAAGCGCCCTCGGCGAGCAGGCGCGTGCTGGGCGGGAGCGCGCGGAATCCGTAGCGGGTGTGTGTGATCCCCGCCCCGACGAGGAGTCCGATGTCGGGGGAATAGCTCACGCCCCAGAGCGGCACCGTCTGCGGTCGCCAGGCAGCGGTGCCGCTCTGCGCGGAGGCCTGTGGTGGCCGCGCCAACGCCAGCCCGCCTAGGCTCGCGAGTGCGAGGGCGCGACGGATCGAGCGCGCCACAAGCCGGAACATCCCGCTCCCGCGGTGCGGGAGCAAGGCTCGACGTTACCGCAGCTGGTGCGCCAGCTGGGACTTCACCTCGGACCGCGGTCTTGTGCGCGGACGCGTGTCGATGCCGAGGTCTGTGTACAGGAAGCACGTTCCGGCGATCGCGGTGACGAGCACGGCGAGGCCGACGAGCCCCGCGCCAAGCGCCAGGAACGGACGCTGGTCCGCGACGACCGCACCCAGCACGATGAACAGGCTTCCGAGCACGGCCCGGATGGCGGTGTCCACGCCGCCGACGTTGTTCTTGAACATGGCTCCACCCTTGTGAGGCTGCAGACCCAAGATCGCCGGGCGCCCGTGAAGCGAGCGGGAAGCACCCGTGAACGGGTCTTCATCGGCGTCTTACACCAGGTTCACTCGGCTCGGCGTACACTCACGGTGGCACCGGACAAGGAGGAGGCGCGGGCATGAGGCTGCCGTTCGACGCGACGCAGTTCTTTGCGGTCTTCGCGCGCTACAACGCCGCTGTACTCGCGGCACATTCTCTCATCGTGAATTCATCCTAGTTTCATCCGCGAATCTCCACGCTTTCCGCATTCGCCTTTCGGAGGCGCGGGCCCATGCTCGCCGTGGATGAGCCATGAACAGACGACTGAAGCAGGTCGCCGTGGTGTGCGTCGTCGTCTTGGCCGCCGCTCAACTCGTTCGCCCCGAGCGCGCGAACCCGGCGACGAATCAAAGTCACACGATTCAAGCGCAGGTGGGGACGGCGAGCGGGCTGGTCGGCGTCCTGGATCGCGCGTGCCGCGACTGTCACTCGAATGCGACCGTATGGCCGCCGTACACCCAAATTGCACCCCTCTCCTGGCTCATGGCGCACGCGGTGAAGCAAGGGCGCAAGGCCGTCAACTTTTCAGAGTGGGCCGCCTATCCGCCCGAAGTGCAGCGGAACCTGCTGGCCGAGTCATGCGCGGACGCGTCAACCGGCAAGATGCCCGGCCTATACACACGGCTGCAGCCGGAAACGCGGCTCTCGGCTCAGGACATCGAGACGATCTGCGCGGCCGCGCGGCAGCCCAAGCGCCAACAGCCAAAGCTTCTCAATGAAGGCCACTGGAGGGCTACCCACATGAGGCGCCGCCAGATTGCCTTGATTCTCATCCTCATCGTCGACGTGGGATACATCGCGTGGGGCGCGGGAGCCGCAGCATCGCCGGAACAGCTGCTCGGTCCGGGCGGCAAGGGGATCCTGCCGGCGGCGTACGAAGGTTACTCCGGGGCGTCGTGGTCGGAGCTGGCGAAAGCCTCCCCGCTGATCGCCGGATACATGAGGGTGCTGTACCGGATGTACGGCGTTTACTGCACCCTCTTCGGATTGACGGGCACCGCCATCGCTGTCACCGCCTTCCGCCGCGGTGAGCGCTGGGCTTGGTGGACACTGCTCGTCGGCAACACGGTCGCGTTGGTGTCGGCCATAACCATGGACAAGCTGGTGAACGCCATCGGGCCGTTCGAGGTGACCGAATATCTCGGCCTCGTACTCATCTGGGGAGCGTTCGCGATCACGGCTCCATTCCGTGCAGCAGCGCAGCCGGTTCCGTCTCCAGGCGTCTGAGCCGGCCGTCGCGTTCCTGCTACTGAAATCGTGACGGAGGTGGAAAATGCCAACGATGAAGGAAGCCGCTTCCGAGTTCCTTGCTCACAAGCGGATCGCCGTGACAGGCGTGTCGCGAAGGCCCACGGATCACGGATCCAATACCGTGTTCAAGCGTCTGCGCCAGCGGGGTTACGAGGTGTTCGCGGTGAACCCCAATGCGGACCAGGTTGAGGGTGCCCACAGTTATCACAACTTGCGGAGCATCCCCGGAGGAGTCGATGCCGTCGTCATCGCCACCGCGCCCGACAAGGCGGAGGGCACGATGCGGGAGTGCGCCGAGCTCGGCATCAAGCACGTGTGGATGCATCGGTCCTACGGCCAGGGCAGCGTCAGCGCCGCGGCCACGGCCTACGGACGTGAGCACGGCATCACCGTGATCGACGGTGGCTGTCCGCTCATGTTCGACCCCACTGGAGACTTCGGCCACAAGGTCATGCGCGTGGTCTTTTCCGGCCACGTCCCGAAGACCATAGCAGCAGTCTAGGCGGTGCCATCCGGGCGAGCCCGCCGTGGGGGTCGCGCGCTGCATTCGACTGCCCACGGAGCCGCACGTCGCGGAGGTCGCGGTCACGGTCCTCGACGCGTATCAAGGGCGGGGCCTCGGCACCCTCTTGCTCGGCGTGTTGAGCCAAGCCGCGGCCGCGCAGGGCATCCGAAGCTTCCGCGCCTACGTGCAGGAAGACAACGATGCAATGCTGCGGATCTTTCGCGACCTGGGCGCGCATGTCGGATGCCTGGAGGCGGGGGTGTACCAGTTGGACATCCCCGTGCCGCAGGATGCGGAGGATTTGCCTGACACACCGACCGGACGGGTGTTCAAGGCAGTGGCGGCGCGCCAGCTAGCGACGGCTCCGCGTCGCGGTGCGGCTCGCGCGTCCGGGCGGTGAGTCGCGCGATCGCCCGGTACACCGCATCGCGCAGCCCCTTCTCGCGCGGATCGTTCTCCAAATAGAAGTCCAGCCTGTTCATAACGTAGGCGTAGCCGAGTTCCGCGTCGGGGTCGGCGAACGCGAAGGAGCCTCCCGCCCCGGGAGCACCGAACGCCCGGGGACTCGAGCCGAACCACACCTCGGGCCCCGGCCGCAGGAAGCCGAGCGAGAAATAGCTCGGCACCCCCAGCACCACGTCCTTTTGCCCGGTGGCTTTGGGCGGCGCCGTCAAGCGCGCGAACGTCTGCGGCGCGATCCCGAGCTCGGCCCCGCCTGCCGCGAAGGCCGAATAGGCGCGCGCGATCGCGCGCGCGGTGCCCACCCCGTTGCCGGCAGGGACCTCGACCTCGAGATAGCGTCGGTCGTTCGGGTCGACGCTCAGCCCGGCGAACGACCTGCGCAGCAGCGAGCCCGGCTGGATCATCTTGATCGTCGTGGCCGGCGGCGTGTAGCGCAGCGCCAGGAGCCCCCGCCAGGGGGAAAGCGGCTTGACCCGCGCGAGCCGTTCGTCGGGGATTGCGGGCGGGAGCCCGATATAGAACTCCAAGTGCAGTGGCACCGCGATTTCGTCGTGGAAGAACCGACCGAGCGTGCGGTGCACGGGATCGACGCGGCGGATCAGCTCCTGCATATACAGCCCGATCGTCATCGTGTGGTAACCGTGGCGCGTGCCCGGCACCCACGCGGGCCGCTGGCGGGCGAGCAGGCGTGCCACATAATCCAGGTCGCGCAGCTTCTCGATCGAGAGCTGCTCGTCGAGCAGCACGATCCCCGCCTCGTGCCCGAGCAGCTGGCGCACGGTCACGTGCTCCTTGCCGTTCTGCGCGAACTCGGGCCAGTAGCGAGCGACGGGGGCATCGTAGTCGAGCCAGCCGCGGGCGTTCGCGACCGCGAGCGTCATAGCCGCAAGGCCCTTGGTGGTGGACATCACGACCACCATCGTGTCCTCGTTCCACGGCTCCTCGCCGTCCGGTGTGCGGCGGCCACCCCAGAGATCGACGACCTTCTCGCCGCGCCAGTACGCCGCCACGGCGGCGCCGATCTCGCCCCGCTCGGCGAAGTTGCGCTCGAACTCGGCCTTCACCGCTTCGAACCCGGGAGCGACGAGCCCGGCGACCGTCCTCACCCCCTGACCCCCTCGCCATTCTGGAGAGGGGGAACGAAGCGTCCGGCGCCGCCGCAGCGCGACGCTGAACACCACGAGCCAGAGTAGGTACGCGCCGACGTTGATGCGCTCCCAGAGTCCTACCCATCGCGTGGGGAGGTTGGCCGCGATCTTGGGCCCGTCCAATCCGGTCAACGTGCCGAATACCAGCCAGACCACGATCGTCGCAACGGAATAGAGGCGGAGCCGTTTCCCGAACGCCGCCGCCCCGAATCCGATCGCGAGCAGCATACCGACCAGCGTGACCATCGTCCACACGATGTGCAGGGTATCGGTTAGCGTGAATCCGGCGCCACGCAGGTGCATCGGTGGCCAGCCGAGGCCGAGGATTCCGGAAGCGATCAGCACGCCGCCCACTACGCGCAGCGCGCGGCTCCCCCTTGCCGATAGCCAGACGCCCCAGCCAAAAGCGGCCACGAGCAGGGTGTAGACGATCCCAAGCGCCACCCACAGCGGCCGCGTCGGCGCGTCGATTGCGGACAGCTCGCTGATGGCTTGCGACGCAGAGCCGTAGCCCTCCCACCGCATCGGTACGAAAACGAGCATCGCCGCATAGAGCAGCGCCGCGAGGATGCCGCAGGCGAGCAAAGCGTTTCGATGAGTGCCTGACGATTCCATAGCGCCTCCGCAAGGTGGCGATGAAGCGTTTCACGATCTCTCCCGTGTGTCACTGTGAGCATGGCGACATCGGTATGACCGGAGCGTGAGGTGTTCGTGAGAGACTCAGCGAGAAGGCCGTCACCGCTCCGCACGACTCTTGAGGCCGAGCAGCGGTATGCCGGCTCATCGAGCGGCGATCCCATTGCCGTCGGATGATCGGCATGTGAATGAAGCTACACGATGCTTTCCTTACGGCTTCAGGTTCGGGGTGTAAGTTCTACCTCGTTGCTTCAGATGAGTCGGGGAGGTTCCAGGACCCGCAACGGAAACGGAACCGGCGATCCGGGTGATCACTCTCATCCGAGGCGGTGAGGCCCATCGCGTGCCTCACCCACGTCGGAGCGGCGCCCCGACGTGCAGTACGAGAGGCCGATCCGCGATTCGGCCGACTTGCAGCGCCCGCGTCGGCGAACCATGAGGCTCGTCAAGCCTGATGGGAATGGAAGCCGGAGCTCCCGAGGCCCAGCCGCGAACGAACAGTTGAGCGGTCGCCGAGGGAAGAAGAACGGGGGAGTCAATTCCTCGACTCCGGGTAACCGATGCGTAGGCGGCCCGTGCTCTGAGCGCAGCTCGGAGTATCGGGCCGCCTAGTTTTGCTGAACGATCCTTCACCCCGCCTTCATCGGTTCTCCGGCACGGCGTCCCTAGAATAACCTCCATGAAGCCACGCACACTGATGGCGGTCGTCGTCCCGGCACTCGCCGCCGCGGCCATCGCAGCGCTCACCGGGAGCTTCAAGCCCCGAGCCCTCGCGCAGCCGGTGGTGGTGCACGCTGACCCCCGCGGAGCGATCTTCGTGCAGCGCGGCTGTCGGGAATGTCACGCGGTCTCCTCCCTCGGCGTGAAAGCCGCGACCGACGTGGGTCCGGACCTCACCTTCGCCTATGCTGACGTCGTTAACCGATACGGGGTGAGCCTCGAGGCGTTTTTCCGCGAACCACCCGGCCTGATGGGATTCGTCCTCGCGTCGCATCTCCATCTGACGCCGCAGGACGACGACTCGATCTCACGCATCCTGCGTGCCGTGTACAACGAGCATCTCGCGGACATGGATCCGCAGATGCCGTCGTCCCCGCCGGGGCTGGCTCGGGTACGCGCCCGGCCGGAGTCGCTGCCGCACCCGCCGTCCCGAGACTAAGGAGAGCAGCCGCGGTGCGACTGGTTCGTGGGTGACGGAACTAGGGACCCGAGCTGCGCGCGGACTTTCGCACCACCTGCCAGCGACCGTGCGCCTCCGCCTCGGACCGCTCGTGGCTCGAGAAATACGAGCCGGAGATCGTGTCGCCCCGCAACCAGCCCACGAACCGCGTGGCCAGCGCGCAGCCGCACTCCGGATCGCGGTACGGTGCGAGCGTGCCGTTCACCTCGTTCCCCTGTATGCGCACGAAGCTGATGGTCAGAGTCGTCGGGCGCGACCGCTCGGGGTCCGCCGGGCCGCCCGCGTCATCCTTACGCCACGCTCTGAGCGGCTGGCCCAGGCCCCGCGGGATCATGATGACGTCGCCGTAGGCGGTGTCGCCGCGTGGAGTGAGCATGAAGGTAACGCTGCCGCTGCGGCCGGTCTCGTCGCTCGAATAGTCGCCGGTCCACTCTCCGGTGAGCGCGGCGATGTCGCGCAGAGAGCCCGCCAACGGAACGGGTGGCGGATGACCGGCGCACGCCGACAGCAGGCAGGCCGAGGCGAGCGTCGATACACGCGGTTTGATTCTCACAGTCTCGTACCTCCGGAATTGACGCCGTAAAGATACGTTTGCGCGCTTCCTCAAGTGTCGCGCCTGGCGTCGCTCCGCA
Source organism: Gemmatimonadales bacterium (assembly GCA_036522815.1). Taxonomy (GTDB): domain Bacteria; phylum Gemmatimonadota; class Gemmatimonadetes; order Gemmatimonadales; family GWC2-71-9; genus AG41. The sequence goes on from DATDFC010000119.1 coordinate 56,038, forward strand.
TAGATTCCGGCTTGCTCGGCACTCAGGAGAGGCGAGGATGGCGAAGCTACCGTGGTTCGTCGCTGGCGCGTGCGTGCTGGCGCTCGTCATGGTGGTCGCGTTGCGGCGGCCGGGGCAGGCGGCGGATCACCCCGACCCCCGGCCCGGGATCACCGCCGAGCGGGTCCTGCCGCCCTCGTTCCTTCCCGACGGCCGTGGGGTGATCGAAGCCTACGCCGCTGCGCGCCACGTCCCACAGATCCTGGATGGGCTCTACTGCCATTGCCAGTGCGCGCGCAACTTCGGACACCGCTCCCTCCTGACCTGCTTCGAATCCGATCACGGCTCGCGCTGCGACATCTGTATGGGCGAGGCGACACTCGCCTCGGAGCTGGCGGCGAGGGGCAGCACCCTGGAGCAGATCCGTCACGCCATCGACGAGCGGTTCGGGCCCTAGCGAAAGGAAGCCTCACACCAAGTTCAGCGTCGCTTGTCCCGCACGCGGCCACGTTCCTGCTCGAGAGAGAGGTGTCGACATGGAAAGAATACGAATCGAGCAGCACAGCTTCAGCGCCCTGCTCCCGCATTGATCCATGGGCACCGTTCCGACTGGATATCCCGCGACCCTCGACATCGAGTACCCGGACCGTGAGCTCGATGGACTGACGACCTTTTTCCGGCCGCTCACCGCCATTCCCATCGCCATCGTCCTCTCCCTCGTCACCCGGGCGACGGTGCGGGGCGAGTCGGCGAATTATGTGGTCGGGTCGGGCGGGATCGTGTTCCTGGCGACGGTCCTGATGCTACTGTTCCGGCGGAAGTACCCCCGGTGGTGGTTCGACTGGAACCTCGCCCTGACGCGCTTCGGCGCCCGCGTCTGGGCGTATCTGGCGCTGCTGCGGGACGAGTATCCGTCGACGGACGACGAGCAGGCGGTGCATGTCGAGATTGCCTACCCCGACGCGCTGCACGACTTGAGTCGCTGGCTGCCGCTCGTAAAATGGCTGCTCGCGATTCCGCATTACGTTGTGCTGTGCTTCCTGTGCGTCGCGGCGTGTTGCTGCGTCATCATCGCGTGGTTCGCGATCCTCATCACCGGCCGCTATCCCCGCCCCTTGTTCGACTTCGTGGTCGGGGTGTTCCGCTGGTGGCTGCGGGTCGCGGCCTACGCGTTCCTGCTCACCACGGATCGCTATCCGCCGTTCCGCCTGGCTTAAGAGACCTTCAAACGCTTCAGGGTGTCTCTCGGAGCGGCGCCAGGATGCGGTCCAGCCCGAAAGCCTGCACGCATGACTGATCACGCCCATCATCATCAGCAACACCATCACGCCGGGCGGGGCGCGGACGCATCCGCGCGCGGCGGGTCGCCGTCCGGACACCCCGCCGGACACGCGGACATGGTGAACGACTTCCGCCACCGCTTCTGGGTGTCGCTCGGGCTGACCGTCCCGGTCCTCGCGACGTCAGAGATGATCCAGCACTTCCTGGCTCTCCGGGACGTGCTGGCCTTCCCGGGCGATCGCTTCGTCGAGTTCGGCTTTGCCTCGGCCGTCTATTTCTATGGCGGTCGGCCGTTCCTCGCGGGATTCGCGGACGAGCTGCGCAAGCGGCTGCCAGGGATGATGACGCTCGTGGCGCTCGCGATCACCGTCGCGTACGCCTACAGCGCGCTCGTGGTGTTCGGGCTTCCCGGCGATGTCTTCTTCTGGGAAACCGCGACCTTGATCGACATCATGCTGCTCGGCCACTGGCTCGAAATGCGCTCCGTCCTGGGGGCCTCACGCGCGCTCGAGGAGCTGGTGCGATTGCTTCCGGCCGACGCGCACCGCCTCCGGTCGGACGGCTCGGTGCAGGACGTCCCGGTCGCCGAGCTTCGGCCGGGCAACCGGGTGCTCGTCAAGCCGGGGGAGAAGGTTCCAACCGACGGGGAGATCGCCGAGGGGCGGACGTCCGTGGACCAGGCTCTGCTGACGGGAGAGTCTCGGCCCGTCGAGAAAGGTCCCGGCGACCACGTGATCGGCGGCGCGGTGAACGGCGAGTCGGCGATCACCCTCCGCGTCACGCGCACCGGAGCGGATACGTACCTGTCGCAGGTGATCGAGCTCGTGCATCGGGCGCAGGAAAGCAAGTCGCGGACACAGGACCTCGCCAATCGGGCCGCACTTTGGCTCACGATCATCGCGATCACCGCTGGAGCCGCGACGCTCGCGGCATGGCTCGCGGCGGGCCGGGACTTGCAGTTCGCGCTGGAGCGGATGGTGACGGTCATGGTGATTGCCTGTCCGCACGCGCTGGGTCTCGCCGTACCGCTCGTGATCGCGGTCTCGACCACGTTGTCGGCCCGGCGCGGGCTCCTGATCCGCGACCGGTCCGCGTTCGAGCGGGCCCGCGAGCTCGATGCCGTCGTGTTCGACAAGACCGGTACGCTCACCGAAGGCCGCTTCGGCGTCACCGACGTCGTGGCGCTCGGCGGGCGGACCGAGGCAGACGTGTTACGGCTCGCGGCGGCGATCGAGAGCCAGGCCGAGCATCCCATCGCCGCGGGAATCGTGCGCTCGGCCGCGGAGCGGGGCGTCCGCTATCCGACGCCCGCCGGGGTCACCGCGATCCCCGGCAAAGGCGCGGTCGGTGTCGTCGAGGGTGCCGAGGTGAAGGTCGTGAGCCCCGGGTTCCTGCGGGAGCAGGGCCTGGCCGCGAACGACCCGCGGGTGGCGCGGCTCGCGGACCAGGGGAAGACGGTCGTCTTCGTGGTGATCGACGGCCGCGTAGCCGGCGCCGTCGCGCTCGCCGATATCATCCGGGAAGAGGCGCGCGACGCGCTGCGACGGCTCAAGCACATGGGCATCAGGGCCATGATGCTGACGGGTGATTCGCGCCCCGTGGCCCGCTGGGTGGCAGACCAGCTCGGCCTTGACGAGTACTTCGCCGAAGTGCTGCCCGATCAGAAGGCGACGAGGATCCGCGATTTACAGGTGCGAGGGCTAGCCGTCGCCATGGTCGGGGACGGGGTGAATGACGCTCCGGCCCTGGCAGCGGCGGACGTGGGGATCGCGATCGGCGCCGGGACCGACGTCGCCATCGAGTCCGCCGACATCGTGCTGGTGCGGTCCGATCCGCGCGACGTGGCTGCGATCGTGGAGTTGGCCCGCGTGACCTACCGGAAGATGGTGCAGAACCTCTGGTGGGCGACGGGCTACAATGCAGTCGCGCTGCCCCTCGCGGCGGGCGCCCTGTACCGCGTGGCGGGGATCCTGCTCTCCCCCGCCCTCGGTGCGGTCCTGATGTCGGTGTCTACGGTAATCGTGGCCATCAACGCCCAGCTCCTGGGCAGATACGAGCTTCCTGAGCCAGAGCGGCGGGCCGGACTCACTGAGTCGGGAGGGGCCCCTCCACCCAGTCCGCGATGAAGATGTTGGTCTCGTGCGGCGCCGTCCCGTGCCGGTTCGACCCCCAGACGAGGTGCTTCCCGTCGGGAGAGAACATGGGAAACGCATCGAACCCCGGTGCGGTGGTGATCCGCTCCAGCCCGGTGCCGTCCGCGTTCACGAGATAGAGGTCGAAGTCGCGTGACTCGGGGCTCTGGTAGTTCGACGAGAAAATGATGCGCCGGCCGTCGGGGTGGAAATAGGGCGCGAAGCTCGCCCCCGGCAGGTGGGTCACCTGATGTTGATCCGACCCGTCGGCGTTCATCAACCAGAGATCCATGTGCGTGGGGCGTACCAGCCGCCGCGCCAGCAGCGAGCGATACTCGAGACTGTCGGCAGCCGTTTGCGGGTGATACGCCCGATACACGATTTGCTTCCCGTCGGGTGAGAAGAACGGTCCCCCGTCGTAGCCGAGCGTGGTCGTGAGTCGCCGCAGGTTCGATCCGTCCACGCTCATGGTGTAGATGTCGAGGTCGCCGTCCCGGAGCGACGTGAAGACGATAGTCTGGCCGCCGGGGGAGAGCGTGGCTTCGGCGTCGTAGTCGGGATTGCTGGTCAGGCGCCGGGCGCCCGAGCCGTCGGCGTTGGCCGTGTACATGTCGTAGTCGTAGAGGGCCCAGACATAACCCTGCGAGTAATCCGGGCGTGGCGGGCAGTCGGCGCCGGCGTGCTCGGTGCTCGCGTAGAAGATGCGGCGGTCGCGGTCGTAGAAGTAGCCGCAGGTCGTCCGACCGCGTCCCGAAGACACTCGCCGCAGCCCGCTGCCGTCCACCCCCATCACGTACATCTGATCGCATTGCTCGGCTGCGCCCTGACGCTGGAAGATCAGCAGGTTTCCGGACGCGGAGAAATACGCCTCGGCATTCTGCCCGCCCGAGGTGAGCTGGCGAATGTTGCGCAGGTGTCCTTCTCCCGAATCGGCTGGCACGGGGGTACCTTGGGCGAAGACCGTGAGGAAGATCGACAAGATCATCGAGCGAGAAGCTACGACGAACAGTCGATAGGGGGCAACAGGTCGAGATCCTCAGTGGGTCTTCACAAAATCTTCACAGACGGAAGTGGATTCTCTTGCGAGGTAGTCACCCGCGCGTTCTCTTGCTTGCGGTCTCAGCCGAGGTGTTGGCAATGGGTCATCGGCGTGGCGCTCTTCTCGCGGTCTCGGTCGCCGTAGGATTCGCGGCGTGCCGCGAGGCACCACGCGCCGCCGCGCAAGCGTCGCTTCCGGCGCAGCAGAGCCGGAGCGACAAGCTGCTCCTCGCGGCGGCGATTATTGGGCTGCCACCGGCGGACGTGACGTCGGCGGACCTGCCCGAGCCCACGTCGCGTGGCGCACAGCTCCTCGCCACCTACTGCACACAATGCCATTCCCTCCCGGCGCCGAGCGCGCACAGCGCAACCGACTGGCCTAGCGTGGCTCGCCGTATGTGGCTGCGGATGGAGTGGCTCCCCGACTCGCTCGGCGTGAAAGTGCCGACCAACGCGGAGCGGTACGAGATCCTCCAGTACCTTACGGTCAATGCGCTGCGGGTGAGTGGCAGTGAGCTCCCGGCCGGGCGCGGGCGCGAGGCGTTCGCGCTGATCTGCAGCCGTTGTCATGCCCTGCCCGATCCCCGCGTACATTCGAAAGCGGATTGGGGGGTCGTGTTCGCGCGCATGGAGCGCAACATGGAGCGGATGAAGGTCGCTCCACCGACCGCGCAGCAGACGGAGGAAATCCTCTATTACTTGCAGAACCAGACGGGAGTCCGGCGATGAAGCTCCACCGTGCGACGGTCCTCGCGGCGTTGGCGCTCGGTGCCTGTACCACCGAGAAAATCCAGTACGTGACGCGGCCCTTCGTTCAGGGCAAGGATACGACAAACGGCTTCCTCGGCTACTTCACGGTCAGCGATACGCAGACCAACTGCGGCAACTGTCACGTCGGCGTGCAGGCTTCCTGGAAGAGCACGAAACACGCGCGGGCCTGGGCGGACTTGCAGGCCTCGGGCCACGCGCAGGCCTCGTGCAACGGCTGCCATTCCGTATCGCAGCTGGGGAACAGCGTCGGCCACCCTGCCGGCTACACGTTGGTCGCCGACTCGGCATATCACGACGTCCAGTGCGAGAGCTGCCACGGGCCGGGGTTTACACATGCGTCGTCTCCGACGCTCTCGAACGTACCGCTCGCCTCGATTCACGTCGATACTGGACTCGTCAATGGGTGCGGCGGCTGCCACACCGGCACGCACGAGCCGTTCGTCGACCAGTGGGTAGGGTCTGCGCACGGGTCGGGTCCCGCGTTCTCGCACGCCGCGGCGAACGCCAGCTGTGCACCGTGTCATGAGGGAAAGGCGGCGCTACAGGTAAAGTTCGGCGTCACCACGAACTACGCGGAGAAAGCCGACACCACGCACCAGCGCATCGTGTGCGTCGTGTGCCACGACCCGCATGGCGCGACTCCATACTCGGGACAGCTGCGCGCGTCGATTTCGGAGCCCACGACGGACAACCTGTGCATCAAGTGCCACTCCCGCAGCGGCACGCCGCCCTGGGGCATCGCGACGGGCGCGTCGCCAGCCCGCGGGGCGCATGGCGCCCAGGGCTTGCTCGTGATCGGACAGAACGTCGGCTGGATCCCGCCCAATTTCGCGTACGACACGAACCAGATCGTGAGCAGTCACGGCTCTGCCGCGAACGCCAGGCTGTGCGCCACGTGCCACGTGGCCTTCACCACGATCACCGATGCGAACGGCGTCCTCATTCAGAACAGCGTCGGCCATCTGTTCGAAGCCATTCCCTGCACCAAGGCGTCGAACGGGGTTCCCGTGCCGTGCGCGACCGCGACTGGGCCGGATACCGTGCGCAGCTTCGTCGCGTGCTCCAACAGCACCTGCCACATCGGGGGACCGAGTGTCGCACGCAACGCCTATCTGGCCACGAAGAGCAACATCGACAACCTGCTCGACCAGATCTGGACCGACGCGAACGCCAACGGGGTGATCGACTCGACCGACGGCGGCCTGATCCCGCAGCTGGTGGCCCGGGCACAGCGGCCCACCGCGACAGCAGCGGACACGGCCGCGATCAACTTCGGCAGCAACGTCACCACGGTCGCTAAGGGGGCGTTGTTCAACGCGGCGCTGGCCGCGACGGACGAGCGAGCGTATTTCCTGAACGGGACCGTCCTGGGGAAGGGCTTCGCGACGCACATGGCGTCCGGGAACGGGGTGCACAATCCGTTCCTGCTCGTGGCGCTGCTCACGTCGTCCATCGACGCGCTCCACACGACGTACACGCTGCCCGCGCCACCGCGGCTCAATCCGCAAGTGACTGCGCCGCCCGGCGTACGGATGCGGGCGGGTCTGCGCTAGCCGGCACACCGTCGACATCGAGAGGCCCCGGAGCCCAGGCGGGTTGCCGGGGCCGCGGTTTTCCATAGCATAGAGGGGACCGCCATGCTGACGCCCCAGCAGGTCGCCGTCGGTCCACCTCCGCTGCCCGGCGGCGTCGCCGCCGTGCTGCGCTTTTTTTTCAACCTGCCCCAATGGTTCCAGATCGCCGGATTCATCGTCGGCGTCATCGTCGCGGCGATCGTGCTCGTGCTGCTGTGGCGGCGGCGACCTGCGATCATCGCGTGGATCGTGTCCCGCCCGCGCGGTCTGAAGATCGGCCTGGCGGCGGGCGCCGCGGCCGTGGTGGTCGGGTTCGCCGCCTTCGGCGTCGTCGGCTGGGACTACATGCAGCACAACAACGGATTCTGCACCGGCTGCCACGTGATGAAGCTGCCGTTCCAGCGATTCGTGGGCTCGAAGCACGATTCGCTGTCGTGCCATTCCTGCCACCAGCAAGGGATGTACGCCAACGTTCGGCAGCTCTACCTCTGGGTGGCCGAACGGCCCCAGAGCATCGGGAAGCACGCGAAGGTGCCGACTCGCATCTGCGCGAACTGTCACGTGCGGGGCGACGCGAAAGAGACGTGGCAGCGCATCGCGTCTACCGCGGGTCACCGCACGCACCTGGAGTCCGATTCGAGCGCTCTGAAGAACGTGCAGTGCGTGACATGCCACGGGCTGGAGGTGCACCGCTTCGTGCCGGTGGACTCGACCTGCGCGCAATCCGGATGTCACGTGAACGTGCGCATCACGCTCGCCAAGATGAGCAGCCAGACGGACGCGCACTGCACGACCTGCCACCGGTTTACGGCCGAGGTCCCGGCGCTGGCCACACGCGACTCGGCGCGCGGCACGCTCGTACCGCAGTTCAAGCAGTGCTTCTCGTGCCACCAGATGCAGGTCATCCTGGCGGACTTCGACCCGGCGCGCGACCCGCACCGCGGGACGTGCGGGTTCTGTCACAACCCGCACGTCCAGAAGCAGCCCGCCGAGGCGGCGCAGACGTGTGCCACGGCCAAGTGCCACGCCGATTGGCGCGACGCGTTCCACGCGGGCAAGAACCACGCGGCCGTCGCCCAAAACTGCATCCTGTGCCACGAGCCCCATCACGCGAAGGTGGACGCGAGCGACTGCGCCGGGTGCCACGCGGCGGTGAAGCAGCGCCGCGCCGGCAAGCGGCTCAATCCCCCGCTGCCGTTCGACACGACCAAGGCCCTGCAACGGGTCTCCATGGACCCCGGGCTTGCGCCCGGGGTCAGTCATGCTCCCTGGAAACGCAAGGGAGACGGGCCTTTTTTTGACGACCCGCCGCCGGAGGGCGCCCCCGCCCCCCCGCGCGGCGGTGACGGCGCCGCCACCGACACGTTTCCCCACGCACGCCACAAGGCGCTTTCCTGCATCACCTGTCACACGTCCCGGAGCCAGCGCAGCCGGCTCACGTTTCAACCTCCGCGCGGCTGCCAGATCTGTCATCATCAGGCGCCCAAGACGAGCGACTGCAACGCCTGTCACCGCCCGGCCCAGCTTCTGGCTCCGGAATCGGTCACCGTGCAGGTGACCGTAACGGGCCGGCCACGCCGGGACCACGCGGCGCGATTCGATCACCTCAAGCACCGCGCACTGAAGTGCGTAGCCTGTCATACGACGCCCGTCACACTGGATCCCGATCCCAAGACCGTCACGTGCGCCGCCTGTCATGACGACCACCATGCGCGCGGTCGCCGTTGCCCGGCGTGCCACAACGGCGATGCCCCTGAGGTCCGCGCCGCGCACGCGCCACCGGTCGAGTCGCACGTCGGGTGCGATGCCTGCCACGCGACGACGCTCGTCGCTGGGCTCGTACCGGACCGGACCCTGTGCGTGTCGTGCCATGCGAAGCAGGCGGATCATTATCAGGGGCGGGAGTGCACGGTGTGTCACTTCGGCGCGACGCCGGAGGCGCTGCGACCGCGACTCCTGAAGCCGGCGGCACCCTCGTGAAGTCCCTGACGGCCGGCCTCCTGCTGGCCATGACGACGCCGCCGTCCCTCGGCGCGCAGGGCTATCGGCTGCGCGTGGACAGTCGCGTACAGGCGGTCGCATACCGCGGTGTCACGCTCGACAGCGTCGCCGTAGGCGACTCCGTGACCGCCGCTGGATACGCGTTGCAATGCACGTCCAGCGGATTCTGCACGTTCTACCGGCCCGGCCCCGTCGTCCACGCCGCCCCTGTCACCACGACGGCCGATGTCACGCTGTGGGGCCTGGGAGTCGCGGGTCTGAGCGTGCGGGCGATCGGCCGCACGGTCGGCGACCTATCGGGCGGAGACAACTGGCCGGGGACGACGCCGCACGTGCAGTTGCTGGAGGGCTACGCCCAGTACGCCGTCGAGCACTGGACGGCTCAGGTCGGGCGTCAGACCATGGCGACGCGGTTCGGGTTGACGGGATTCGACGGCGGCCGGCTGACGCTACGCGATGCCGGGCGCGGCCTGGAGCTCACGGGGTACGCAGGGTGGGGGCTGTGGCGGGGCTCGACCCTCCCGGTCACGAGCCCGGCATTGAACCCGCTGGACGAATTCCGACCGCCCGAGCGTACGATCGTCGCGGGCGCCGGCACGGCGTGGACTTCGGCCCGCGTCGACGCTCGTCTCTCGTATGAGCGGGAAGTGGACCCCAGCGTGGATTACTTCGTGTCGGAACGGGCCGGGCTCGATCTGGTGACGCGGCTCTACGTCGGCGTCACGCTCACCGGCGGAGCCGACTACGACCTCGCGCAGGGATGGTGGGGCAATGCGGCCGCGACGCTCGGCTACACCGCGCCTGGTGGCCGCGTCAGCGCCACTGCCGGCGTGCGGCGCTACCGCCCCCACTTCGACCTGTGGACGATCTGGGGCGCGTTCAGTCCCGTGCCTTACACCGCTGTGAACGCGTCGTTCGTCGTGAAGGCGCTGCCGCAGCTCGAGCTGCGCGCGGCAGGTGAGCACTATCGCTTCGCGAACAGCGCGACCGCGACGCCGCTCGTGAGCGTCGAGCCTTCCGGCTGGCGGTTCTCGTGGAGCACGAGCTATAGCCCGAGGACCGCATGGGTGCTGGAGGGCGGCTATCGCGCGGAGTTCGGACCGGGCGCCTCGTCGCGCGGATTCGAGGGCGGTGTCACGTACGCGAGCGGCCGCCGCCTGTCGCTCACGGCGCACGCGGCCACGCTCGATCGGCCGCTCGAGTTTCGCTACGACGCCGCGTCGCTCGATCTTATCGGGATCGCCGCCGATTACCTGCCCGCGTCACGCCTGCGTTTTCAGCTCGACGCGAGTCGCTATGCCGAAGATCGCAACCGGCCCGATCCCGGCGCCTTCAGCTGGGACCAGGTGCGGGTCTCCGCGCGGATGATTCTCCTGTTCGGAAGCAGCGCGGACGCGGGCTCACTCCCGCCGGCGGTGCGGGCAATGCCCGAGCGAGGCTCGCCGTGAGGGACCGACTCGCCATCCTCGTGACGCTGGCCGTCGTGGCAGGGCCGCGGTCGCTTGTGGGCCAGGCAGCAGCGAACTTCGACCACGCCAAACACGGCAAGCTGTTCGCGAGCTGCACGGCGTGCCACCTCGGCGCCGTCGAGCGCGACGCCCCGATCTGGCCCGACGCGGCCTCGTGCGCGTCGTGTCACGATGGCACGATCCAGAAACGAGTGGCGTGGCAGCCACGGCGAGAGGCCGCTCGCACCAACCTGCGGTTCGATCACCGCGACCATGTGCGGGCCGCGGTCAACCGACCGGCGGCGTGCGTCGCTTGTCACCAGCAGCAGGGTGCTCCCTGGATGACGGTCGCGGCGCTCGACGCGCAGCGCTGCGTCGACTGCCACGGCATCCGAACGGCGCACCTCGCCGCCCCAGACACGGCATGCGCGACCTGCCACCTGCCGCTCGCCCGGGCGGCCCGGCTCACGGTGAAGGATGTGGCGGCATTCCCGACTCCCCCTTCGCACGAGCAATCGGGATACGCGGGTGCAGACGGCCACGGGCAAGCCGCACGGGCCGCGGGCGCGAACTGCGCGACCTGCCACGCCCGGGAGTTCTGTCTGCAGTGCCACGTGGACGCCCCGGAGCGGCGCGAGATCCAGGCACTAGCCTCGGATCCTCGGTCCGCGGGGATTCGCGCCGAGCTGCAGGCGCCTGCAAGCCACGAGGATCCGGATTTCCTGGGGCGCCACGGCGCCAGTGCGCAGCGAGCGCCCGTGTCTTGCGTCGCGTGCCACACGCGGGAGAGCTGCCTGACGTGTCATGCGGCCAGCACGCGAGTCGCGGCACGGCTGCCGGCGGCGAGCCCGGACCGGGGGCGTGGCGCCGTCGTCACGCGACGCCGTCCGCCGTCGCACGGGGCGAACTACGCGGCGCGGCACGCCG
>DATDFC010000120.1:0-5698 GCA_036522815.1 Gemmatimonadales bacterium
CGGCCGGGCCGGCTGCTGCGCCCGAGCGGGCGGCGGGAGGAGACACCACAGCGCGAGACCGATGAGCGCCGCGGTGCGGCGCGTGGCCGCCTGCGCGACGAGCAGCACCACGGCGGCGAGCAGCGGGAGCCAGGCGCGCAACTTCCCTTGCTCCGTGCGGGCCTCGCTCGCCCGGGCGCGCCGGTAGGACGCGACCAGGTCGCGCACCGCCCCGGCCTGATCGGGGAGGTCCGACGCGACGAGCGTGCCCTGCGCCGCGTCGGCGACCGCGCCGAGAACATCGTCCCGCCGGGTCGTCTGGATGACCCTGCCGTCCTCGTCCCGCTGGTAGGTGAGGAGGGCGCCGCGCTCGTCGCGCACGGGGATGCGGCTGGGCGTGCGTCCGCCCTCGGCGACCAGGATCAGCTTGATGCCGGCCGCGCGCAGCCGTTGCGCCTGCTCGGTGACTACGGAAAGCGTATCGTGCGCTTCGCCGTCGGTGAACACGACCAGCACGCGGTCGGCCAGGTCGGAGCTCGCCCGCAGCAGCTCGCCGCCCTGCCGCAACGCGCCGGCCAGCCCCGTCCCTCCCTGGGACGCGACTTCGGGATCGAGCGCATCGAGGTAGAGCATGAGCGCGGAGCCGTCGATCGACAACGGGGAGAGGATGTAGCTCGAGCCGGCGAACGCCAGCAGGCCGACGCGATCGCCGTCCAGGTCCTGCACCAGGCGACGCGCCTCACGCAGCCCCCGGCCCAGCCGGCTCGGGCTGGCGTCCTCCGCGAGCATCGAGCGGGAGATATCGATCGCCATCACCACGGACAGGGCGCGCGTCTCCGCCACGATGGTGGCTTCGCCCCAGCGCGGCCCCGCCAGCGCCACGACGCCGAGGAACGCCGCCACGGCGAGCGCGGTGGGCCCGAGCCGCCCAGCGCCGAGGGCGCGCCGCACCGTTTCTTCGGACCACAGCGCCGCCCGCCGGATGCGCACGCGGCGCGCCCACGCGGCCGCGAACCACACGGCGCCGCCGACGAGCGGCGCGACCGCGAGCACGACCGGCGCGTCGAACGCCATCAGGGCACCCGCACGGCGAACGTGCCCGCGACCACGATCTCCAGCGCCAACGCCACCAGCCCCAGCGCCAGCGGCGTCCGATACTCTTCGTCGAAGCGCCGGTACACGACCTGCTCCACGGGCGTCTTCTCGAGCCGGTTGATCTCGGCGAAGATGTTGCGCAACGACTGGGCGTCGGTGGCGCGGAAGTAGCGGCCCCCCGTCATCGACGCGATCTCGGTCATCAGCGGCTCGTCGATCTCGACCTGCATCATCTCATAGCGCAGCCCGTCGAGTCCCTGCCCCGTCGGCACCGGGGCCTCCCCCCGCTTCCCCACGCCGATGACGTAGATCTTGATGCCCAGCGCCGCCGCGGCCTGTGCCGCCGTGCGCGGGTCCACAGTGCCGCGGTTGTTCACGCCGTCGGTGAGCAGCACGATCACCTTGCTCTTGCCGGGAGCGCGCCGCAGCCGGCTCGCGGCGGTCGCGATACCCGTGCCGATCGCGGTCCCGTCCTCGAGCATCCCGATGTGCAGGCCTTTGAGCGCCTGCTCCAGCACCGCGTAATCGGTGGTGATCGGAACCTGGGTGAGCGCCTGGGCGGCGAAGGCCACGAGCCCGATGCGATCCGAGGTCCGTGCCCGAACGAATTCGATCGCGGTCTGTTTGGCGACATCGATGCGGTTGGCGGGGGCAAAGTCCTCGGCGAGCATGCTGCTCGACATGTCGATGGCGAGCACGATCGAGATGCCCTCGCTGTGCGTCTCCGAGCGGGCCGACCCGATGCGGGGCCCCGCCGCCGCGATGATCCACGCGCCCAGGCAGGCGCTGCGCAGCGTGACGGGGAGGCGCGCGATCCAGAGACGCTCGGCCGCGCCCGCCGCCGGTCGCACGTCGCTCATGCGGGTCCCCGACAGCCGGCTCAGTCGCTTCGTCCGCAGCCACCACCACAGGGGCAAGAGGCCCAGGGCGACGAGCAGGAACGGCCGGGCGAAGCTCAGGGGGCGAGCTCCTGGGCCAGGCGGCGCGCCCGCGCCGCCAGCGCCCCGACATCGGTCCCCTCGGCGCTGGCGAAGGCGACGCGATCGAGCTGCTCCAGCACGTCGCGCAGTTCCGCCAGGCGCGCCCCGGACCGCGCTCCCGACCGCGCCCGCTCGACCACACCGAGACACTCATGCGTATCGAGGGCGGGATGCGCTCCGGGCACCGCCCGCGCCAGCGCGGCCCGGAGCCGCCAGGTCGCGCGGGTGGCTACGGCCCGGGGCTCGCCGGCGGCGAGCCAGCGCGCATCCGGCACCTCACGTTCCAGTGGAACTGGAGGTGCGGGAGGCACCTGGCGCGGCGGCCGGCGCCGGGCGGCGACGCCCGCCGCCAGCAGCCCGATGGAGACGAGCACCGCGACGAGGGGCTGCCCCGCATTGCGACGCTCCAGCCGCAACGGTCCGAGCGGTCCGCGCGGGTCGGGCGCTTTCAGCGTGTCCGGGAGAACACTCGCCACCACGACGCTCGCCGCACCGCCGGCGCTCGAGTCGGTGCGGCCGTCCGGGCCGATCCGCCACAGCGTCGGCAGCGCGAGCGTGTGGCTTCCCGGCGTCCACACGGCGACGCCGTAGCGCACCACCCAGCCCGCCGGACTGCGCAGCACCGCGGGGTCACCCAGCGGCTCGACGTCTTCCCGCGGCTCGAGTTTGCCGGCCCGCACCTGCCACCCGGCGGGCAGGGGGATCTCCCGCTCGAGCCAGATGGTGTCGCCGACGGTGGGGCGGGCCGGGCTGGCGGCCCACGCGCCTACCTGCAGCAGCAGCAGCCCGGCGAGGGCGGTCATCGTTTCAGCCGTTTCGCGCGCTCGGCGAAGGCACGGCGCAGCGGCACCGCATAGGGAACACTGGTCTGCAGGGTGACGCGGTCTACCCCCGCCGCGAGCAGCTTGCGGCTGCGCTCCTGCAGCTGCCGCTCCGCGGCGACCCGCACGCGGGTGCGCGTGGGCGCGTGGCTCGTGTCGATCAGGACCCGCTGGCCGGTTTCAGCATCCTCCATGTCCACCCAGCCGGTATCGGGCAGGTTGAGCTCGCGCGGGTCGTCGATCGTGATCGCGACCACGTCGTTGGCGGCGGCCAGCTGCGCCAGCGCATCCTCCCATCCGTCGGCCCGGAAATCCGACAGCACCACCACGATCGCATGATGGCGCAGCAGCTTGGCGGCATAGCGCAGCGCCTCGGCGAGGCTGGTGGCGCGGCCGCGCGGTGTGAACGCAACCAGATCGCGGATGATGCGCAGGGCGTGGGGGCGACCCTTGGCCGGCCGCACGACGTACTCCACCTTGTCGGCGAACATGAGGGCCCCCACGCGGTCGTTGTGGCGCGCGGCCGCGAGCGCGAGCACGGCCGCCACCTCGACCGCCAGGCCCGCCTTGGTGTAGGGGCGCCCGAATTGACACGAGCCCGACTGGTCTACTACGAGGAGCAGCGTGATCTCGCGCTCCTCGTGGTAGGTCTTCACGAACGGATGTCCCATACGCGCCGACACGTTCCAGTCGATGGCGCGGAAGTCGTCGCCCTGCTGGTATTCCCGCACCTCGGCGAACTCGATGCCCTGCCCGCGGAACACCGAGCGGTATTCGCCGCTGAACAACGAATTGACGAGGCTGCGGGTGCGCAGCTCGATGCCCTTGACCTGGCGCAGCACCTGCGGCGTGACGGCGCGCCGGCGCCGGCGCAGCGGGGCGTGCTCGCCGCTCCGGCGATCGACCCCCTGGTACTTCACGGGACGCCCACGGCCTCGAGGATCTTGGCGATGACCCGGTCCGAGTCCATGTCTTCGGCCTCCGCTTCGAACGTGAGCAGCACGCGGTGCCGCAGCACGTCGAACGCCATGGCTTTCACGTCTTCGGGCACGACGTAGGTGCGGCCGCGCAGGTACGCGTGCGCCCGGGCCGCCTGCGCGAGGTAAATCGATGCCCGGGGCGACGCCCCGAACGCGATCAGCGGCTTCAGCTCGGGGAGGCCGACGGCCTGGGGCTCGCGCGTGCCGCGCACCACGTCCACGATGTAGTCCACGACCTTCTGGTCCATGAACAGCTCCGCGATCGCGCTGCGCGCCGCCAAGATGTCGTCCGCCTCGGCCACGCGCTGGACCTCGATCGGCCGGCCCGACGCCATGCGCGCCACGATCTCCTTTTCGGCGTCGCGCGTCGGATACCCGACGCGCACTTTCAGCATGAACCGATCGAGCTGGGCCTCGGGGAGCGGGTAGGTGCCCTCCTGCTCGATCGGGTTCTGGGTCGCGAGCACGAGGAACGGCTCGCCCAGATAGAAGGTCTCACCGCCGATCGTCACCTGTTTCTCCTGCATCGCCTCGAGCAGCGCCGACTGCACTTTTGCAGGAGCGCGGTTGATCTCGTCGGCGAGCACCAAGTTGGCGAACAGCGGCCCCTTTTTCGCGTAGAACTCCTGCGACCGCTGGTCGAACACCATGGTGCCGATCACGTCGGCAGGCAGCAGATCGGGTGTGAACTGAATGCGCGAGAACGAAATGCGCAGCGATTCGGCCACCGTGCGCACCGCGAGCGTTTTGGCGAGCCCCGGCACGCCCTCGAGCAAAATGTGGCCGCCCGTGAGCAGTCCCACCAACAGGCGCTCCACCATCAGCTCCTGGGCCACCACCCGCTTGGCCACCTCACGCGCGATCGTGGTCGCCAGCACCGCGTCGCTGGCCTTCGCCGTCTTGGTCGTCATTTGAGCGCCGCCTCCGCCGCCTTGCGCACCGCCGGCTCCTTGTCCTTGCTGTAGAGTTCCAGCAACCCCCGCGCTTCGGGGCGCGCGATGTGGTGCAGCCCTTCGACCGCGGCCGCCCGCACCGTCGCGCTCCGCCGGTGCATCATTCCGCCCGGCTCGGCGAACCGCGCCAGCACCTCCAGCGCTTCCTTGGCGCCGAGCCGGCCAATGGCCCGCAGCAACTCCGCCTGTACCCCCTCGTCGGGCTCCTGCTCCACGCGCCGGATCAGCACCGTGGACGACGCGGGGTCGCCCGCCGCCGCGATGGTGCGGGCCGCGGCGACGCGCACCGCCACGCTTTCGTCCTTGAGCGCCGGCATGGCGGGACGGGCGATCTCGCGGCCCCCCGCCTCCGCCAGGCCCACCAGAGCCGCCTCGCGCGCGAACTCGGACGGATGATGCAGCAGCGGGACGAGCAGCGTGACGGCCTGCGGGCTCCCCGTCAGACCGACGAACTCGGCCGCGGCCGCCACCACCTCCGGGTCTCTGTCCGCCAGCCGGCCCTGCAGCACCTCGAGCGCGCGGTCGGCGGCCTTGCGCACCGCCGCCCGGAACGGCGCGCGTTGCTCGACCGGGGCCGCGAGAAACGCGTCGAGCACGGGTCCCATGGACAGCGACGCGAGCGCCCCGACCGCCGTCACGAGCGACTCGCGCTCCTCGGCCGGAACGTGCGGCTCGCCCAGGCGCCGCACCATCCGCTCCACCAGCACGCGGTCCGACAACGCGAGCGCCGCGGCGTCGATCGCCGCCAGCAGCCCGGGATCCCGCGCGCTGGGAAGCAGGTGGTCGAGCGCCGCGATGGCGTCGGCGCTGGTCGCCACCTCGCGCAGCCCCAGCAGCTGGGGCGCCACCGCCGCCAGCCGTTCGACCGCGGCACGCTGCGCCTCCGGCCC
>DATDFC010000121.1:0-3151 GCA_036522815.1 Gemmatimonadales bacterium
TCGGCCGGCCGAATTGCTTGCGGGTGCCGGTGTAGCGCAGGCACTCCTCGAGCGCTCCCTCGGCGATCCCGAGCGACAGCGCACCCAGGCCGACGCGCCCCCCATCCAGCGTGTGCAGAAACTGGCGGAAGCCGTTGTTCAGCGCGCCGAGCATGTTGTCCTTGGGGACGATGGCGTCCTGGAACACGAGCTCGCGCGTATCCGACGCGCGCCAGCCGAGCTTGTCCTCCTTCTTCGCCGCCAGGACCCCCGGGCATTTGGGGAGCGACGCGTCGTGGCCTACGCCGACCCGTTTCGCCTGCTCCAGGTCGGTCGTGTCCTTGGTGACGATGAAGGCCGTGATGCCGTGGGTCTTCTTGGCGGCGGGGTCGGTGCGCGCCGCGACGACGAAAATCTCGCCCACGCCGGCATGCGTGATGAAGATTTTGGAGCCGTTCAACACGAAGTGGTCGCCCTTGTCCACCGCAAACGTCCGGGTGCCGCCCGCGTCCGACCCGGCGCCGGGCTCGGTGAGGCCGAATCCGCCCAGCACCTTCCCCGCCGCGAGCAGGGGCACGAACCGCTGTTTCTGCTCGGCCGTGCCGAAATCGACGATTGGCGAAGTGCCGAGGGTCGTATGGGCGCTGACCGTGATGGCGTGACTGGCGTCGACTTTGGCGAGCTCGTGGATGACGAGAATGTAGGAGAGGTAGTCCATGCCGGACCCGCCCAGCTCCTCCGGCCAGGGAATGCCGAACAATCCCAGGTCGGCCATGCGCCGGACGTTGTCCCACGGGAAGGCGCTGTCGCGATCGTACTGGGGCGCGCTGGGCTTCACGACCTGCTGCGCGAAGTCGCGCACCATGTCGCGCACCTGAAGGTGATGGTCGGTGAAGTAGAGGGAGTCGTGCATATGGCAATATACCCGGCTCACCCCACCCGGTCGCGTGGGGTGGCCCCGGAGAAGAACGCCTTGAGGTTCTCGAACGCGCGCAGCCCCATCGCGATGCGGGTCTCTTGCGTGGCGCTGCCCAGGTGCGGGAGCAGCACGACGTTTTCCATGGTCAGGAGCTCGGGTGACAGCTGCGGCTCCCGTTCGAACACGTCGAGCGCCGCGCCGGCGATCCGCCCCGCTTTGAGCGCGGCGACGAGCGCCGCCTCGTCGACGATATCGCCCCGGGCCGTGTTGATCAGGAAGGCGGAGGGCTTCATGAGGGCGAGCCGCGCCGCGTCGATCAGGTGGTGTGTCTCGGCTGTCGCCGGGGAGTGGAGCGAGACGAAATCCGCCTCGCGCAGCACCTCGTCGACGGACCGTCTCGGCTCGGCGCCGAGCTCGGCCACGACCTCGGCGGACGGGGGAGCGGGGTCGTGAAAGATCACGCGCATGCCGAATCCGCGGTGGGCCCGGCGCGCCACCGCCCGTCCGATCCGTCCCATGCCGACCACGCCGAGCGTTTTGCCCGTCACCTTGGTCCCGAGCAGCTGGGTCGGGCGCCACCCGGTCCAGGCGCCGGCGCGCACGTGCCGCTCCCCTTCCCCGGCGCGCCGCGCCACCATCAGCATCAGCATGACCGCGTCGTCGGCCGTGTCGTCGGTGAGGACGTCCGGGGTATTGGTGACGACGAGGCCGCGCGCTTTGGCCGCAGCGATGTCGATGTGATTGAATCCCACGCCGAAGTTGGCGAGGATCTTCGCCCGCAGCGGGTCCACCTGCAGCACCTGGGCGCTGAGGCGGTCGGTGACGGTCGGCAGCAGGGCGTCAGCGCTCGTGAGCGCGGCTTGCAGCTCGGCCGTGCTGAGGGCGTGGTCGTCAGGGTTCAAGCGGGCATCGAATTCCCGCGCGAGCTGCTGCTCGACCGCCGCCGGGAGCCGCCGCGTCACGACCAGGCTCGGGCGGCCCGCGCGCGGCGTCATGCTCTAACGGCGTTCCGCGACGCGGACCTCCCCGGGGGCGCGGGAGCGGCGTCGGTCCCCTGCGGCGCCACGGGGCGCGCGGGCAACGGTGCGGCCGTGGCGCGGTAGTGCTCGGCCGCCGCCGCGACGCCCGCGCCCGGGGTGACCTGGATCCCGACATCGCGCATGGCCATCTCGGCGCCGGCGATCGCGCCCAGCAGCATCAGCTCGTTCACGTCGCCCAAGTGGCCGATGCGAAACAGCTTCCCCGCCAGGCGGGCGAGCCCCGCGCCCAGGGACAGGTTGTAGCGGCGGAACGCCACGTCGATCACGTCCGCGGCATTCTTGCCTTCGGGCACCAGGATGGCACTCACCGTGTTCGAGTACGACTTGGGCGCTTTGGCGCACAGCTTCAGGCCCCAGGCGTGCACCGCCGCACGCACGCCCTCGGCGAGACGGGCATGGCGCGCGAAGATCGCTTCGAGACCATCCTCCAGAATGATCGCGAGCGACTCGCGCAGGCCATACAGCATCGGAATCGACGGCGTGTATGGGAAGTATCCCGTCGCGTTCGCCCTGATCATGTCGCCGAAATCGAAGAACACGCGCGGGCAGCGGGCCTGCTCTCGGGCAGCGAGCGCCTTGGGGCTGGCGCACACGATCCCGAGACCCGCCGGCAGCATCAGGCCTTTCTGCGAGCCGGTCACGGCGAGGTCCACCTGCCACTCGTCCATCCGGAAATCGATCGATCCGATGGAGCTGACGCCGTCGACGTACAGCAGCGCGGGGTGCTGGGCGGCGTCGATGGCGCGGCGCACCGCTCCCAGATCGCTCGTCACGCCGGTGGCGGTTTCGTTGTGCACGATCAGCACGCCTTTGATCTCGTGCTGGCGGTCCTGGGACAGGATCGCCTCGATGCGGTCGACCGGCGCGCCCTCGCCCCAGTCCACGTCGATGATATCCACCCGCATCCCGTGGCGCTGTGCCAGGTCGATCCACAGGTGGCTGAACTGTCCGTAACGGGGCGCGAGCAGTCGGTCGCCGGGCGACAACGTGTTGACGAGGGCCGCTTCCCACCCGCCGGTGCCGGTCGCGGGGAACAGAAACGGCTGGCCGGTGGTGGTCTGGAACACCCGCTTCAGGTCGCGGAACAGGCCGGTCGCCAGGTCGGGGAACGCGGACGAGCGGTGATCCTCCATGGCGCGGTCCATCGCGCGCAGGATCCGTTCGGGCACGTTGGTCGGTCCCGGGACGAAGAGAAAATTACGGCCGGGCATAG
>DATDFC010000122.1:0-24761 GCA_036522815.1 Gemmatimonadales bacterium
ACCTCCACCTCGTGTCCGGCGGCTCGCAGTCGCTTGAGCAGCTCGACCAGCCAGGGCACGATCACGTCGTCCGGGGAACGCGGGAACGCCGTGACCACGTGGAGGATACGCATGGAGGCTGCCCAAAGCTAAGACTTTCCACGGGTTTCGAGCCATGGTAATTTTCCGACCCATGGCCAACAGGATCGCGCCGTCGTCGCCCGAGCTCACCACGTTCTACAGCGAACGCCACGCCTGGCGCAATTCCGGCGAAGAGCGCATGCGGTTTCGCAAGCACATGCAGCTGGCGCAGGTACGCCCCGGCAGCGCGGTGCTCGACATCGGCTCCCGCAACGGCGACCTCCGCAACTACCTCCCGCGCGACGTCAAGTATCAGGGACTCGACATCGCCCCCGAGTTCGCCGCCCCCGACATCCTGATCCACGACATCACGAGCGGGCTGCCGTTTCCCGATGCCTCGTTCGACTACGTCTTCATGGTCGAGGTGCTCGAGCACACGCCGACCGCCTACAGTACGGCGGGGGAGATCCATCGAGTGCTGAAGCCCGAGGGCGTGTGGATGGTCTCCGTGCCCAATCCCTATCACGTCAAGGAGATCATCTGGAATCTGTTGCGCGTGCCGGACAAGCAGGGGCACATCTACAGCTGGACGCGCCAGACGATCACCCGTCTGGGCGAGATGAACGGGTTCCGCCTGGTGGATTGGGGGGGCACGTACTTCTATCCACCGATTCCGGCGCCCTGGTGGATGCTCGCGCGGTCGGTCGCCTACAAGTTCGCCAAGGCCTGAGCTGACAAACGCACGGCGGTGGCTCTGGGCCGCTCAGGGCCTCGTCACGCTGGCGGTCGTGGGCTTCGTCGCCCGCTCGATCGCGCGCAATTGGACGGAGTTCCGCTCGCTCCATGTCGCACTCTCGGTCACGCCGGCGTGGATTGCCGGCTCCGCTCTTACCGTGCTCGCGACCTACGCCATGCAAATCGAGTCCTGGCGCCGCATCCTGGCGGGATGGCACCAGCGCCTCCCCTTCGCCGGCGCAGCCCGCACCTGGAGCCTGGCCAACCTGGGCCGCTACGTCCCAGGCAAGGTGTGGAGCGTCGCCGGCCTGGTGGTGCTGGCGCAGCGGGCGGGCGTTCAGCCAGGCCCGGCGGCGGCATCCGCCTTCGTCATCCAGGCGGTGTCGCTTGGCAGCGGAGTGGCTGTGGTGGCCGCGGCGGCGCCCCATAGCGCCCCGCCGCTCCGGCTCGCGGCGGCCGGTCTCGTCGCCGTGGTGACCATCGGCGCGCTGGTGTGGCGTCCCACGGCCGCATGGCTGGGTGGCCTGGTCAACGCCACGCCCCCGCTCGAGCCGCTCGCCCTCAGCGCCGTCCTCGCGGCGACGCTGCTCACCGTCCTGAGCTGGTGGACCTACGGAGCGGCCCTCTGGATGCTGGCCCGGGGCCTCCTCCCCGCCGCGCCCCTGCCACTCACCAGCGCCGTCGCTGCCTTCACGCTCGGCTACGTGCTCGGCCTATTGGCCCTGTTCGCACCCGGTGGGGTGGGGGTGCGCGAGCTCGTGCTGATCGGCTTGCTCGCGCCCTTTCTGGGCTCGGGTGGCGCCGTCGCCGTGAGCGTCGCCTCCCGCGTGCTCTTGACCGTCCTGGAGGGCGCCGCCGCATTGATCACCTTCCCGCTGCGCCACCGTCCACAGGAGTCCGTTCCGTGAGCGATCCAGGGCCCGCCACTGCGGCGCCTCCCTACGAGCCGGCACGCCCCACGGCGCTCGCGCTGGTTGCCTTTGCCCTGTGGCCGGTGATCCTGTCGCTGCCCATGCTCACCGGGATGTGGCTCGCGAATCCCGTCAGCAGCGATCAATACACCGCGGGCTTTTCGTTCCACGCGTGGAGCGCCGAGTGGTTCAAGCGCACGGGGCACCTGCCGCTCTGGAATCCTGAGATCTTCGGGGGCCTGCCGTTCGTCGCCGCGGGGAGCGGCGACGTCTTCTATCCCACCTGGCTGCTGCGCTTCCTGGTTGGGGTCACCACAGCGGGCAACCTGAGCTTCTTCGTGCACTACCTGCTCGCCGGGCTGTTCACATACCTGCTGCTGCGACGCTTGCAGCTCGGGTGGACCGGTTCGGTGATCGGGGGGCTCGCCTACGAGCTGACCGGGTTGATCGCCTCGTACCCTTCGCCGGGGCATGACGGCAAACTGTTCGCGTCCACCATGCTGCCGCTGCTGCTGCTCGCGCTCGTGCTGGCGCTGCGCGAGCGCCGTTGGAGTGGCTACGTGTTGCTCGCGGCGGCCACCGGGTTGTCCTTGCTCAGTCACTTCCAGCTGGCGTACTACTCGCTCATCGTCGCCGGGCTGTTCGCGCTGTATCTCACGTTCGAGGAATCGGGTGAGAGCGAGGGTCGGCAGCGCGTGCTGCGTCTCGGCCTCGCGCTCGCGGCCGTGCTGGTCGGCTTCGGCATCGCGGCGATTCAGATCGTGCCATTCTTCGAGTACATCCCGTTTTCGCCCCGGGCGCAGGGCTACCACGGATTCGAAGGGTCGACCTCGTTCGCCATCCCGTGGAACCATGTCCCGGAGTTCTTCCTCAAGAACTTCGTGGGCCGGTCGTGGGACACGTACTGGGGCTCGAACCAGCTCAAGTTCCATTCCGAGTACGTTGGCCTGCCCGTAGTGGTCCTCGCCGCCCTGGGCGTGACGGCGCCCGAGCGCCGGCGGCAGATCCTGTGGCTGGGCGGGATCGGGCTCCTGTTCCTGCTCATCAGCCTGGGCGCCGCCACCCCGTTTTACAGGGTGTGGTGGACACTGATGCCGCTCGTCAGAAAGACCCGCGCTCCGGGGATGGCCTTCTACGTGGTGGCCCTCGTCACGGCCATGTTCGCGGGTCTGGGCGCCGAGCGCGCTCTCAGGGGAGAGGGCAGGCGGTTCATGACGCCCGCGCTAATGAGCGGTGTGATCGTGGCGCTGCTCGGCGCCGCGGGGGTATTCGGCCACATCGCCGAGGCGCTCGCCGGCGCGAAGGCGGCCGCGGCCCGCGCCGATCAGGCCGCGATCCTGTGGGGCGCCGCGACGAGCGGACTCGCGCTGGCGGCGGTCGCCCTGGTCCTGGGTCCCGCGCACAGCCGGCTGACGCCGCGCCTGGGCGCGCTGGTGCTCATCCTGGTCGTGGGGACGGACCTGTGGCTCAACGCGCGCCAGTTCTGGACGTACACCAAGCCGTTCGGGCGTGACCAGCTGATCGATCGGGTGGCCGCGACGCCGCCGCCGTACCGCGTGCTCCAGCCGCCGGCGGGAGGGGCCTATCTGGGGTCCACGTTGATGGCGTTCGACATCCCCGAGACATTCGGGTACCACGGCAATGAGCTGCGCTATTACGACGACCTGTGGGACCGCGATAATGGCTGGAGAAACCTGGGTGTGCTGCCGCTGTGGGACCTGTGGGCGGTGCGCTACGCGATCCTGCCGGCCGGTGGCCGGACGGTCGATTCGATTCCGGGGTTCCGGCGGGTGATGGATTCCGTCACGACATTCGACGGGGGCCAAGCGAACTTGTTCGAGCGCATCGCCCCGGCGCCGTACGCGCGCGTCGTCGCGGGCGCGGTCAAGGCCGACTCGACCACCATCGTTGCCACGCTCGTGGACCCTCGCATGGACGTCTCCCGGATCGTGCTGTTCACGAACGATCAGCCCGTGACTCCGGAGCCGCTGAAGGAGATGCCCCCGCCCAGCCCGTCGCACGCCGCGGTGACCGCGTGGCAGCCCGGACGGATGACCATCACGCTCGATCCCGCGCCGCCGAAACCGAGCTACCTGCTCGTCGCGGAGAACTGGTATCCGGACTGGCAGGTCGCAATCGACGGCCGGCACGGCCAGCTGCTCCGGGGAGACCAAAGCCTCATCACCGTCCCGCTGCCCACGGGCGCCCGCACCGTGGACCTCACGTTTCACTCGAGGTTGTACGAGATCGGGAAAGCCATTACCCTGGCGTCCCTCGCGCTGCTCCTCGTCGCCCTGTTGGCGTCCTTCGCGACCGGGCATCCGCGCAATGCCTGAGCGCGGGCTCGTCGTCATCCCCACATACAACGAGGTCGCCAATCTCGCGCCGCTCGTGCAGCAGGTGCTGGCGCAGGATTCCCGCCTCGAAATCCTGGTGGTCGACGACCACTCCCCGGACGGCACCGGCCAGTTGGCCGGGGCTCTGGCCCAGAACGAGCCCCGGCTCCACGTGCTGCATCGCGCAGCAAAGCTCGGTCTGGGAACAGCTTACATCACCGGCTTCAAGTGGGCTCTCGAGCGGGGATACGATTATGTGTTCGAGATGGACGCCGATTTCTCGCACGAGCCGGCGCACTTAAAGGACTTTCTCAAGGCGATCGAGGACGCCGACCTGGTGCTCGGGTCCCGCTACCTCGGCGGCAAAGTGACCGTGGTCAACTGGCCGATGGGCCGACTTGTGCTATCGTATTGCGCCAATATCTATGCCCGCCGGATCACGGGCCTCCGGATCTGGGACCTGACCGGGGGGTTCAAGTGTTTTCGCAGGCGAGTGCTCGAGGCGATCGACCTGTCGCAGGTCCGGTCCAACGGCTACGCGTTTCAGATCGAAATGAGCGTGCGCGCATGGCGCAAAGGGTTCACGCTGAAGGAAGTCCCGATCGTGTTCGTCGACCGAACCGAGGGACAAAGCAAGATGAATCGGTCGATCGTGCGGGAAGCCGTGTGGATGGTGCCGCGGCTGAGACTCATGACCTGGTTCGGCCGCATCTAGTCGGCACGGCGATTTACAAGATGACGGGGTCGGGCAACGACTTCGTCATGGTGGACGCGCGGCACACGAAGCCGGAGCAGTGGTCCGCCGCCGACATCCAGGCGGTGTGTGCGCGCGGGACTGGCGTCGGCGCCGATGGGCTCGTGTTCGTCGGCCCCGGCACGCGCCCCGACTCGGTCCGCATGATCTACTTCAACTCGGACGGCTCCCGCGCCGCCATGTGCGGCAACGCCGCGCTCTGCAGCACCCGGCTGGCCGCGCGGCTGGGGCTGGGACGCCCCCAGGGTATGACGCTCGAGACCGACGCCGGCACCTACGAGAGCCGCTGTGTTTCGCCTGACGAGCGCGCCGAGCTGCACCTCGCGCCGGTGGCGCCGCCCGCGCCGGTGCCGGGCCTGATACTCGCTCCGGATGAAGAACGCGCCGTGCTCGGCACAGTAGGCGTGCCGCACCTCGTCGTGCTCGTCGGGGACGTGGCTCGCGTGGAGGTCGTGGCGCGTGGTCGCGCGCTCCGCGCGAACCCATGCGTCGGGCCGGCAGGGGCAAACGTGAACTTCGTGTCGCACGATGGCGGCGGTACCTGGCACATGCGGACGTATGAGCGCGGCGTGGAAGCGGAAACGCTGGCCTGCGGCACGGGCGCCGTGGCTGCCGCCTGCGCCTTAGCCGAATGGGGCCTGGCAGAGCCCCCGGTCACGATCTGGACCTGGAGTGAGCGCCCGCTCGCCATCCGGGCCAGGAAGGGGCCGCAGGGTGCTTACGACGATGTCTGGCTAGGGGGACAGGCTCGGCTCGTGGTGCGCGGTGTGATTAACTGAGGGGCTTCTCCACATCGCCGCCCGCTTCAACTTAACATAACATATCTTATACGAAGTGCGTGAGCACAAAGGGCGTGGTCACTTCGCCACATCTGACGCCCCTTTGGTCAACTCCCCGATCCGTACTTTCGCCTCGCCGACCGCGCTCGTCGAGTCGAGCTGCTGCACGATCGTGCGATACGCCGCGAGCGCCCTGGCCGTGTCTGCGCCCGCGATCCACGCCCGTCCCGCGTCGGCCAGGAACTGGGCTCGCAGAAACGGATACTGTGCCGCCGCCGCCGCTTGCTCGTACGCGAGGCCCGCGTCCTTCGGCTTGAGCGCGTTCTCGTACGCCGCGCCCAGCAGGCCGTACGCCTGCGCCCGGAAGTCTTTGTCGACCTTGGGTGCGTTGCGCTGCAACACGTCGATCGCCTGCTGCGTCTGCCCCTGCGCCAGCCGGACCTGTGCGAGGAGAATGGCGCCCTCCTGCGCGGCGTGCGTGCCGGAGTAGTTCTCCACGACCTGCGCGAGTACGCTCGCCGCAAGTGGATAATTCCTGGAATCGAGCGCCAGCCGCCCCTGTTCCAGCTGGCCGCCGGCGTTGCGCTCGGCCGTCTTAGTCGAGAGCAGATTCCACCCGAACAATCCCGCGGCGAGGGCGAGCACCACGCCGACATATGTCGCCGCCTGGCGGTGCGCCTTGACCCACTCGGTGAGCCAACTCAGCGCGTTGCTTTCCGCCGCCTCCGGCTGTCCTGCGCTCGACACCGTCGTTGCCATTTCTCTCACGGGAGGTTGTGGAGGTTCTGGAGGTTGTGGAGGTCGCGAGCGGTTGCGAGAGGTCCTCCAGAACCTCCACAACCTCCACAACCTCCCTAACCTGCTTTTCGTCGTGCCCCTGGGGTGACTCGAACACCCGGCCAACGGTTTAGGAAACCGCTGCTCTATCCACCTGAGCTACAGGGGCGTAAGCCTCGCAATGTAGCGGGGTTACGTGTAGTGTAGCAAGGCCTCGACTCGCTCGCCCCGCAACCGCGCGCGGCCTTTCAGGAAGTCCAGCTCGATCAAGAAGGTGAACCCGACCACCTCGGCGCCATACGTCCGCACCAGCTTGGCCGCCGCTTCGGCCGTGCCGCCCGTGGCCAACACATCGTCCACGATCAGCACGCGGTCGGCCCGGCCCACCGCATCCCGGTGCATCTCGAGCGCGTCCGTGCCGTACTCGAGCGCGTACTCCACCCGCCCGCGTGCCGCCGGCAGCTTGCCGGGCTTGCGGATGGGCACGAGACCGGCATCGAGCGCCAGCGCGACCGGCGCACCCAGCAGGAATCCGCGGGACTCGATCGACACGACACGCGTGACGCCGGCGCCGGCGAACGGCGCCGACAGCAGCTCCACCGCCCGGCGGAACGCGCTCGAGTCGAGCAGCAACGGCGTGATGTCCTTGAACAGGATGCCCGGTTTGGGGAAATCGGGCACGTCGCGGATGGCGCGATAGATGTCCTGGACCGTGACCGTCGTGGTCATTGGCGAGTCTCGCAACTACCTGATATCGAAGTCGTTCGGGATCTCGAGCTCATGTGGAACATCGCTTCTTTCCACACGCTCGACCTGGGCGTGCGCCGGACCCTGCTGGAGCGCATGCGCCAGCTCCTCGAGTGCTTGCGGCGTACCCGCGGCGATCACTTCCACGGACCCGTCGCGCAGGTTGCGCGCGAACCCGCGCAATCCCCGGCGCTCGGCTTCGCGCAACACGAACCAGCGGAACCCCACCCCCTGCACCCGACCGTACACGAGAAACCGCAGCGCGACCATGCCGGCGGCCCCCTCACCCCTGCCGCCCCTGCGACGCGCGCCGCCGGTACCACCAGGCGTACGCGACCGCGATGAGCGCCAGGATCGGCACCACGATGAGCACCGCCCGTCCCGTGTAGCGCCGTGCTTCCTGGTCGAGCACCTCGAGGATCACGTCTTCCCGGCTCCCGATGAACCAGCCGATCCCGGTGAGGATCGCGCACCAGACGAGCGCTCCCAGCCCCGTGAACAGGACGAACCGGCCCGGTTTCATCCGGGCGATCCCGGCCGGGATCGAGATCAGGTGACGCACCACGGGCAGCATGCGCCCCATGAAGACGCTGATCTCACCGTGGGCGGCAAAGTAGCGTTCCGAGCGATCGAGCCCCTTTTCGGTGATCAACACGTACTTCCCCAGGCGCAGAAAGAACGCGCGGCCCAGCCAGCGGGCGAGCCCGTAGTTGGCGAGCGAGCCGAGAATGCTCCCGAGCACGCCGCACGCCAGTGCGACCGCGAAGTCCATCTCGCCTTTGGCGACGAGGTAGCCCGCCGGCGGCATGACGAGCTCGCTCGGCAGCGGCAGAATCGACGACTCCACCGCCATGAGGACCACGATCCCGGGGTAGCCGAGGTCGCGGAACCGATCGAGCAGCCAGGTGACGAACGACTCAAGCATCGAAGCCGTGCTCTCCCAGCAGGGGGACGAATCGTGCCGTGCCGAGCGGCGTGTGACGCAGCTCATCCCCCACCCCGACGCGCTCGATCAGCGTGAGCGTCTGGGCGCCGCGCACGCCCAGCGGGATCAGCAGCCGGCCCCCGGGCGCCAGCTGCGCCACGAGCGGCGGCGGCACGTCGGGACCACCAGCGGTGACGAGGATGGCATCGTACGGCGCGTAGGCGCTCCAGCCCAGCGTCCCGTCGCCCAGCAGCACCGAGACGTTGCTGACCAGGGCCTCGCGCAGCGCGCGCTGCGCCGTCAGGGCCAGCGCCTGCACCCGCTCCACCGAGAACACCGTGGCGGCGAGGGCGCCGAGCAGGGCCGTCTGGTATCCCGATCCGGTTCCGATCTCGAGCACCCGCTCCTTTCCCCGCAGCCGCAGTGCCTCGAGATAACGGGCCTGGGTGTACGGCTGTGAGATGGTCTGCCCCTCGCCGATCGGCAGCGCGGTGTCCTCGTAGGCGCGGTGTCGCACGGCATCGGGAACGAACAGGTGGCGCGGCGTTTCGGCGAACGCCTTGAGGACGGCCAGGTCGCGGATGCCCTTGGCGCGCAGGCCCTCGACCAGTCGCGCCCGATAGCCGGCGAACGTATCGCCCGGTGCGCTCAGTCGCCGGGAAACCATTTCCGTACCACCTCGATGAGGCTGTAGTTGGTCATATCCATGTGGAGCGGCGTCACGGAGATGTAGCCGTCACTCGTGGCGCGAAAGTCGGAGTCGGCGCCTCCGCTCCAGGTGATGCGCCCGCCGCCGATCCAGTAGATCTCCTTCCCCCACGGGTCTTTCATGAGGGCGATTTCCTCGCTGAACACGCGACTGCCGAGGTGAGTCACCTTGACGCCCTTCACGTCGCTCCCGGGGATGGCGGGAAGATTGATGTTCAAGAGCGTCTCCTTCGGGAAGTCCTTCACCGCGACGATGCGCTGCAGCAGCTCGCGCAACCCGTCCTTGTGCGTGCCGAGCGTGTCCAGGTCCGAGCCGGCGTACGAGACCGCGATGCTCGGGACGCCGGCCACCAGGCCTTCCATTGCCGCGGCCACGGTGCCCGAGTAAAACACGTCTTCGCCCATGTTCTGGCCGTGGTTGATCCCGGAGATCACGAAGTCCGGTTTGTCGGGCATCAACGCCCCGATCGCGAGCAGCACGCAATCGGTCGGGGTGCCGTCTACCTGGAAGGCGCCGTCCGGTCGCCGCGTGGCCCGCACCGGCCGGTGCAGCGTGAGCGAGTGCGACGTGCCGCTCTGCTCCCGATCGGGAGCGACGACCGTCACCTGGCCGAGCGTGGCGCACACCTCGCCCAGGACCGCCAGGCCGCGAGCCAGGATGCCGTCGTCGTTCGAGATCAGGATGTTCATCGCGCCCCGAAAATGATCTGGCGCCCGTAGCGCGTGAAGACCCGCACTTGGCGCCACGTATCCGCCCAGCCGCGGAAATGACTCTCCTGCCCCTGGTACAGCGTGGGCACCCGCACGGACCGAACGCGAACGCCCTGGGCCAGCGCCGCCAGCAGGAATGCGGTCTCGAAGTCGTAGCCGTGCTCGGCGGGCCGGATGGCCTCGGCCGGCGACCGCGCGATGGCCCGGAAGCCGGTCTGCGCGTCGGGCACACGCACCCCCCCGACTCGGGATGCGAGCGCCGCCGAGAGCCAATTCGTGCAGCGCCGTCCCAGCGGCATCGTCCCGCTCCGGGAGCGGGCGCCCAGCACGAGGTCCGCTTCGCCGCCCCGCACCGGCGCCACCAGCCGGGGGATCTCCTCGGGAGGGTGCTGCCCGTCGCCGTCGATCGTGACGATGACGCGAGCCCCGTCCGCGAGCGCGCGCTCGATCCCGGTCCGCAGGGCGGCCCCTTTCCCGTGGTTGTGCCGGTGCACCAGCACCACCGCCCCCTGCTCCCGCGCCGCGGCCCCCGTCCCATCGGTCGAGCCATCGTCTACAACGTACACGTTTGCGTCCGGCACGGCACGACGGATCCGGACGACGACGTCGCGAATGGTGGCAGCCACGTGGTAGGCGGGAACGACGACCGCCACCTCCCGACCGAGGGGCGGCTCAGCGCGCCCCGGCATTCGGCGGGGCGCTCCCTTCGAGGATGGCGAGAACCGACTTGAGCTCGGCGCGCAGGTCCTTGACGGTCTGGGTCGCGAGTGCGCGGCGTGCCTCGGGCTTGAGCTCGCCCGAGCGGCGATACTGCTCGATCTTCTGGCGGGCGCCCTCGATGGTGTACTTCTCCGTGTAGAGCAGGTGCTTGACCAGCATGATCAGCTCGATCTCGCGCCGCTGGTACACCCGGTTGCCGGAGCGATTCTTGGCGGGGTTGAGGAAGCGGAACTGACTTTCCCAGTAGCGCAACACGTGCGGCTTGAGGTCGGTGAGCTGGCACACCTCGCCGATCGAAAAGAACTCCTGGACGGGTTGCGGCGCGCTCATCGCCCCCCCCACTGCTCCGGTTTCAGGTCCCGCTCCATCAGGTCGGCCACGGCCCGCGCGGGCGACTTGCCGTGGAACAGCACCGCCGCCACCTCGCGCGCGATCGGGAGCTCCACCCCGTGCCGCTCCCCGAGCGTCACCGCCGAGCGGGCCGTGTTCACCCCCTCGGCCACACTGGCGCGCCCGGCCAGCGCGTCCTCCAGCCGCTTGCCGCTGCCGAGCTCGACGCCCAGCTGATGGTTGCGCGACAGCGGGCCCGTGGCGGTGAGGATGAGGTCGCCCATTCCCGCGAGCCCGGCGAAGGTGGCGGGCTCCGCTCCCAGCGCCACGCCGAGCCGCGTGATCTCGGCCAGTCCCCGCGTGATCAGGGCGGCGCGCGTGTTGTGCCCGAGCCCCAGCCCCTCGAGAATCCCGGCGGCGAGCGCAATCACGTTTTTGAGCGCGCCCGCGAGCTCGACCCCGATGACGTCGGTCGCGGAGTACACGCGGAAGTAGGCCGTCGAGAACACCTGCTGCACGCGCCGGGCCACCGCGTGGTCCCGGGCGGCCGCCACGACGGCCGTGGGCTGGTGCGTGTAGACCTCCTGTGCGAACGACGGACCCGACAGTACGGCAACGGGCGTGCCCTGCGGCAGGACTTCGCCGAGCACGCAGGACGGGGTGGTGAGCCGCTCGGGCTCGAGCCCCTTGGACACGCTCACCACCAGTGCGCCCCGGCCCAGGTGGGCGCTCGCCCGCGTCATGACCTCGCGCACCGCGTGCGAGGGACCGGCGGAAACGACCACCTCGGCGTCGTGGACCGCGGTGCCGACGTCGGCCTGCGCCGTGAGCGTGGGGGCGAGGGGCGCGCCCGGCAGGAACACCTGATTCACGTGCTCGCGGTTCACGCTCTCGACCACCTCGGGCTCCCGCGCCCACAGCGTCACCGCGGTGAATTCCCCCTTGCGGGCGAGCAGGTCCGCGAGCGCCGTGCCCCAGGCGCCGCCGCCCACGACTGTGACTCTCGTCATCGTATTCCCACTCTGAAGAGTGGGCCCGGTGCGACACAGCCCTGAAGGACACCCCCGTGCTTCAGCACAGTGTCTCGTCGGGCCCAGGCTTCAGCCTGGGGCTTCCGAGGCGCCGCACCGTACTTTACCAGGCTCACGCCGCGACCCCCTTGCGGGTGCGGAACCGATTCTCGGTGCCCTGTCGCAACCGCTCGATATTGCGGCGATGCGCGTACACGAGCAGCAGCGCCAATACGATCGCCGCCCACAGCGTGTACGGCTCGCCCGGCGCGGTGACCCGCACCCACAGCGGGAACAGCACGGCCACCACGAGCGACGCGACCGAGACGTACCCGGAAAGCCACAGCGTCGCGCCCCAGATGACGAGCGAGATCAGCACCGCCAGCGGCGCCAGCCCTAGGAACACGCCGGCCGCGGTGGCGACGCCCTTGCCGCCGCGGAAGCGCACGTAGGGAGAAAACATGTGTCCCAGCACCGCCGTGATGCCCAGGGCCACCGTGAACCACGCCGGCCCGTTGGACCAGGGACCGAGAATTGCGACCGGAACGACGCCTTTGGCCACGTCGATGAGACCGACCGGGATCGCGTAGCGCCAGCCGAGCACGCGGAATACGTTCGTCGCGCCGAGGTTGTGCGAGCCGTGCTGGCGGAGGTCGATCCCCCGCCCCAGTCGCCCCGCGACGTAGCTGGTGGGCGTGGCGCCGAGCAGGTAGGCGAGGACCAGCATCGCGGCAAGCCCGTAGTCATTCATCGGCGTGCCGTCTCGCGCCTGCGGCGAAACTTGAGGTTCAAGGGCGACCCGGTGAAGCGCCAAGCCTCCCGGAAGCCGTTGGTCAGGTAGCGCGTGTACGACTCGGGGATGGCGTCCGGCCGGTTCGAGACGATGGCAAACCGCGGCGGCGCGGTGCCGATCTGCGACGCATACAGCAAGCGCACCGACTCCCCCACGGGTTGCGGCGGCTGCTGGCGGTCGACGAGCCGTTCGAGCACCCGATTCACCTCCGCCGTGGGCACCCGCTTGTCGCGCTCCTGAGCGACCTCTACGATGAGCGCCAGCAGCTTCGGCACGCGCTGCCCCGTCTTGGCCGACAGATAGAGAAACGGGATGAACTCGAGGAACGGCGCCCGATCCTTGAGCTCGCGCTCGCCCCGCATCGCGGTGTTCGTCTCTTTCTCCTCGATCAAGTCCCACTTGTTGACGGCGACGATGATCGCCGCCCCGCGCTCCCAGGCATCGTTGGCGATCTTCAGGTCCTGCACGTGCATCCCGTCCACCGCGTCCACCACGAGCACGCAGACATCGGCGCGCTCCATGGCGCGCGCCGTCCGCAGCGTCGAGTAGAACTCGATGTCGTCCTCCACCTTGCTGCGCTTGCGCAGCCCGGCGGTATCGATGAACACCAGCGTGTGCCCTTCGTAGTCGAGCGGCGTGTCGATCGCGTCGCGCGTCGTGCCGGGCTCCTCCGCCACGACCAGCCGCTCGTCGCCGAGCAGGCGGTTCACCAGGCTGGACTTGCCGACGTTCGGCTTGCCCACCACCGCGACGTGGATCTCACCACCGTCAACCCCAGGCTCGCGCCCGGGGTCCGTTACCCCTGTCAGAACCTCGACCACCCGGTCCAACAGGTCGCCCGAGCTCTTGCCGACCGCGGCGGACACCGGAAACGGATCGCCCAGGCCGAGCTCGTAGAACGCGAGGTGCCGCGTGTCCCGGGGCAGCTGGTCGGCCTTGTTGGCCACCAGGATCACGGGACGGCGTGCGACCCGGAGATACTGCGCGATCTCCAGGTCAGCGGGGTACACGCCCGCCTCGACATCGACCAGGAACAACACGACGTCGCTCGCGGCCACTGCCGCCTCGACCTGGGTGCGGATGGCGCGGTTGAGCTGATCGTGCGCGCCCGGCACCATCCCGCCCGTGTCCACCAGCCAGAACCGCCGCCCGTTCCACTCGGCCGCGCCGAAATGCCGATCGCGCGTCACCCCCGGCCGGGCGTCGACGATCGCGTCCCGGCCCCCCACGAGCCGGTTGAACAGCGTCGACTTGCCGACGTTGGGGCGGCCGATGATCGCGACCGTCGGTGCGCCCTTCATCCCGACCCCACCCCAAACGCGGAACGCGGAAGTGGGAACGCGGAACGAGAGGCAGATGCGTCTGCTCCGCGTTCCGCATTCCGCGTTCCGAGTTCGAGCAACGCGTCCGCAAAGTCGTACGACAGGCGCACCGGCATGGGTAACCGCGCCGCGAGGTCGTCGGCGTGGACGTCGTCGATGAAGGTCAGGTCATCGTTGGTGGATTCGGCCGGTAACAAGACGAAGTCCAAGTCCCTACGCCCCCCGAGGGCCCGCGCGATCGCCGCGGCCGGCAGGAGCCCCGCCGTCGTGACCGACGGGCCGAACAGCGTGTTCTCGACTACGATCAGCTCGAACGAGCCCCCGGTAGTCGTCGCGACGTCGGCCAGCACCTGCGGCATCAACGGGCCCATGGCCCTCCCCGTGACGACCCCGATCCGCTTCCCCGCCAGGTCGGGAAGCCGGTCGACGGCTGCCGCGATCCTGGTCTGGAGATAGCGCACCGCACCGACGCCGTTCTCGCGCTGCTCGAACTCGCCATACCAGGCCGCGCCCGGAAGCGGCTCTCCCGCCTGGAGGTACAGATCATCCGCGCCATAGCACCACGGCCCGCCCCGCTCCACCAGCGCCCGCGCGGCCATGCGATCGACGCTCGCGAGCGCCGCGCGGCATTCCGCCCGCGTCGGCTCCCGCACCAGCGCGCGCTTCGAGAACTCCGTGAGCGCCACCGGCACGACGGACACCGATAACACGGCCGCCCCGAGGTCGTAGAGATCGTCGAGCGTGCGCTCCAGCACCGTACCATCGTTCACTTCTGGAACGAGCACTACCTGGGCATGAAACGCGATGCGGCGCTCCGCGAACCAGCGCAGCTGAGGAATGATGTCAGGAGCGTCGGGATTGCGGAGCAGCCAGCGGCGGATCGTCGGGTCCGTGGCGTGCACCGACACGTATAACGGCGAGAGCCGGTACTCGACGATGCGCGCCGTGTCCCACGGCTTCAGATTCGTAAGAGTGGCGAAATTGCCGTAGCGAAACGACAGGCGGTAGTCGTCGTCCCGGATGTAGAGCGGCGACCGCAGACCCGCAGGATTGCCGTCGACGAAGCAGAAATCGCAGTGGTTGCCGCAGCGCCGAATCCGCGGCGGCTCCAGTGTCACGCCCATGGGGAGCCCCTCGGGACGCTCGATGTCGAACTCGACCTCCTCCCCCGTGCCCATCCGGGCGGCGAGCACGAAGCGGTCTTCCGCCGTGAGGAACTCCCAGTCGAGGAAGTCCTCCAGCGCCCGGCCGTTGACGGCCAGCAGTTCCGTTCCCGGGGTGAGCCCCAGCTCGGCGCCGAGGGAGTCGGGCGCCACCGACTGCACGCGAATCATGCCACGCTCAACCTGACCTTCAAGGACTTTGTGAGGCCAGACGTCGCAACCCCAACGCCTGCCAGAACTTCCGACAGTTACGAAATATGACTTATGAGGCCCGGTAGCGCCAGCCGGCAATTCGCTTGCCGCTCACCTGGAGCTCGAACGGGTGGTTCTGGCGGGGAGCGAGCGAGGGCACGTCGTGGGAGGCCGTCGCCACGACTTGGCCGGAGGCATCGAGGAACTCGACGGTCAGGCGGAACGGCGCGGAGGGCGTGGACTTGAGGTTCTGCGCGCCCGCTGCGACCGACGCGCCCGCGGTGTCGGGGACGAAGCTCGGCACGGAGATCTCGACGCCCAGGCCGGAATCGGCTCGGGCGACGTACGCCTTGGTCGAATCGCGCCCGCGGCGAAAATCCCATCCCGCGGCCACCAGCTTGAGCGACGCCCGATTGAGCGGGTCGAGCGCGAGCAAGCGCTGCGCCACGGGCAAGAGCGAGGTCGAATCGCGCAGCTGGTAATAGGCGACTGCGAGCGCGAACAGGGCGTCGCGCCGGTACGGGTTCTTGGCGAGCCCGAGCGTCAACGCGCGCGCGCCGGCGCGGTACATGCCCTGCTCCACCATGCGCGTCCCCGTCCCGAACAGCGCGTCGGGTTCGAAGTCGGGCGCATGCGCCGCCAACGAATCGAACACAGCGGCGGCGAGCGCCCAGCGGCCACTCTGCGCGTACAGGGTCGCGAGCGAGATCGCCGCCTCCGGCTCCCCGGGATAGGCCGCGGCGTAGTCTGCGAGCGCATCGATGGCCGGTGCGAACGCGGCGACGAGCGCGCTCGAGTCGGCGGCGATCTGTGCCAGCGCGGCGGCGAGCCGGGCGCGCCGCTGGGCCACCGCTTGGGCCCGCGCCGTCGAGTCGCGTGTGAACAGCTGCTGGTCGGCGGGAGCGAGACGCGTCCCGCGCGCCCGGCGCGACTGCGAGGAGGCCAGGAGTCGGGCCAGCACGGTGGAGTCGCTCGCGATCCCCCGTTGCGTCGAGTCGAGACCGGCCCGCAGCTTGAGCACCCGCTGCGCCGCGGGGTGCCCCTGGACCTTGCGCACCACCAGGTGCCACGCGTTCGCGAGGGCGTCGCGTTTGTCGCGCGCGAAGGCGGTGTCCGTGCCAGCCGTCTTCGCGGCGAGCCGATAATAGGCGACCGCCGAGTCGTCGTTGCCCCGGCTCGCGAGCAGCCCCGCCGCCGCGACCAATGGCTTCGGGTTGGCGGGCTCGAGCCCGACGGCCGCGCGCAGCAGGGCGAGACCCGAGTCCTGCTTGCCGTCCTGCCAGGCGGCCAGGCCGTTGTTGAGCAGCTCTCCCCAGAGATCGTGCCGGTAAGTCGCGATATCGTCGGCGCATTTGGGCGCGAGCGCGAGGGCCCGGGCGAGCGCCGTGTCGGCGCCCGCCACATCGCCGGTCGTGACCGCGAGCCGGCCGAGGTAGTACCAGGCGGCGGGATTGGCGCTTTGTTTGTCCTGAACGATGGCGTCGGTGAGGAGCCGTTTCGCTTGAGCGAGCTGAGCGTCGCGCGACTCGGGCTTCTCGACCGCGCTTGTCAGCGCGGTTATCGCGTTGTTGATCTTGGAGTTAGCCGGGGGTACATCGCAGGGAGGCTGAGGAGGGATCCACCCCCCCTGAGCCGGGAGCGGGGCACCCGGCGCGAGCGCGAGGGCCAGGAGAGCCGCGGCGGCACGCATGGCGCGCTAGAGATGGCGCGCATGCGACCGTCTGTCAACTCCAGGAGAACGCCACCACGGCACCCGGGAGCGCGCCGCCCGTGCCGCCGATCTCGTCGAGGACAAGCAGCGGTGCGGTGCGCCGCCGCACGGCGACGCGCCGGATCTGGCTGATCGCGCGGCGACGCACCGCGGCGTAGAGGCCCTAAGGTTCCGCCTCCCACCGATGGTCGCAAGAAGGGGCGCTGCGCGCCGGCCAGAAACGCCAATGGCCCGCCGAACCCGGCAGGCCATGGTCACAAGTCCCTGTCCTATAACACTTCGAGAGCGGGCGACGGGATTCGAACCCGTGACGTCCAGCTTGGGAAGCTGGCATTCTACCCCTGAATTACGCCCGCAAACTCTCCCTGGTGCAAAACCATGGCCGCACGCCCGCGTCCGCGGGGCGTCAATCCGACATCCTCTACAAGAGCAACTGTTTGAGATACAAGCGCAATTTACATGCCGGTGCGCCAAACGGAAAGCCGCGCCGCGCTCAGCCGCGCTTGTGTCGCCTCCCTGGCTAGTCCTTCGATGTCTGGAACGACGTGACGACGCCGCCGTCCACATACACAAATGGTCCGAAGTCGCCATACACCCATTGTTCCTGACTTCCGCCGGCGGTAACCGTTCGATTCGTCTGCTTCGGTTGCCCCCACGAGGCCACCAGCTGCTTGTCCGTCATCCCCACCCAGATGGCGTTATAGCGCCAGGCCACGATGCCCGGCTTGCCCGCTTTCAGCTTGAACGAATGGTTCGCGCCCGCGTCGAGCGCCGGCGCATCCTGGAACACCGTTTCCACGGCCTTTCCCTTGCCATCGAGGAACTCAAACATCAGTGCGAGCGGCGCGGACCCCTTGGTGTGGAAGTTCGTAATCAAGCCTTCCAAGGCTGCGTTTTGTTCGCCTGGCGTGAAGCCGCTCACGGTTACTTCCACGGGCAGCCCTTCCGCCACCGTCAAATAGCGAAGCACGGAGTCCTTCTTCCCCATGAGCTGCCATCCACCCGCGAGCTTGGCGAGCGTCGAGCGGTTCATGGGGTCCAGGGCGTACAGCCGCTGGGCGAGCGGCAGTACGTTGGCCGAGTCGCCGATCAGATACGAGACGCCGGCGAGGTTATACAACGCGTCGCGCGAGTAGGGATTCTTCGCGAGCCCGGCCTGGTATGTCTTGGCGACCATGGTGTACTGGGGGTCGGCGAGCGCATGGTACTTGCGCATGGTGTCGGCCGCCGCCGGCGCGCAGCGCGCCGCCAGCTGACGGACGGTGAGCGCGGGCGTCTTTTTCTTCGCGGCCTTGCCACAATCGGCGTCCATGGCGGCCGTGTCCGGCGAATTGGGAATGGCGCCCAGCATCGATCCAGCGGCTGCGAACAGCTCGTCCGCGCCGGCCGAATCGGCGTGCTCGAGAATCCGGCCGTACAGCGCCGTGGCGGAATCGCGCTTGCCGGTCAGCCCGTACAGCCCGGCGAGACTCGCCATACCCGAAACGTCGGCGGGGTAGGCGGCGAGATACTCGTGATACGCGGCGATCGCCTCGTCGTAGCGCTTGGCGGAGTGGTACACGCGCGCCACGTTGAACAGCGCGTCGCGCCGATCCCGGGCGTACTTGGGATCGGAGGCGGCTCCCACGGCCAGCCGGAAATACTTGGCCGCCGAGTCCATATGCGTGGCGTAGACGAGGGAGTCCGTGTGGTACTTGGCCGCATCGGTCTTCTTGCCCGCCGAGTCGGGCTCCTCCCGGCCGACGAACAGGTTCGCGATATAGATGAACCCCATCGGCTCGGCCTGGTAGATCTGGTTCGCGCGCCGGAAGCTCGCGATCGCCGAATCGGTCTGGCCCCCCTGCCACGCCTGCACCCCGGCGTTGAACACCGGCACCCAGGCCTGGCGGCGATACAGCCCGATGTCCTCCTTGCATGCCGGCGCAAGCGCCAGGGCCTTCGCCAGCGCCGAATCCGCGCCCACGAGGCTATCCACCATGAGGTAGTAGCGCCCCAGATAGTACCACGCAGCCGGATTCTTCTCCTGCTTGCCGCTGGTCACCGCCTGGGTGAGCGAGCGCTCGGCGTCCTTGAGATCCTTGGCCTTCTGGTCCGCGAACTTGGTGGAGAACGCGCTCCTGAGCGACTGCATTCCGCTGTTCACCAGCTGGTGCCCCGGCTTGATGTCGCACGCCGCAGGGAGCCAGATCCCGGTTTGCGCCGCGAGGGGCGCCGCACCGGCGGTACACACCCACCCGACAAGGCCGATGAACCGCTGCACGCTCATGATCACTCCTTCGATTTGGCAACCAGTGCCTCGGCGTCGCGTTGCGCGACCCGGGCCACCTCCAGCGGCGGCCGGCCCAACGCCCGGGCGGCCGCGAGAACATCCTCGTACTCGGGCTTGACCCGCACGCCGTCCGCGTCGGGCTGCTCCAGCACCTTCACTCGGACGGCGACCTGCGGAGCCAGCTCCACGGTCACCTGGCGCCGCGCCAGCGTGGCCCGCTCCGCCACCCAACGTCGCACTCCCGCCGTCGTGCTGTGGCGGAACAGCGCGGCCGTCACCGCTTCACTCAGCTCCTCGGGGGCCACCACCTCCACCCGAAACCCGGAACGGCCCTTCTTCATCTGCACCGGCCAGGTCTGCACATCCAGTGCCCCGGCGGCGACCAGCGCCTGCCGCAACGGCTCCACATACTCGGGGCTCATGTCGTCCAGATCGGTGGCGACGAGCATCACCCGACCCGCTTCGGCCGCTCGTTCCGCCAGGAGCACGCGCAACGCGTTGGGGTAATGCCCCGGGTTCCGCTGCCCCGCCCCCCACCCGCTCGTCACGAGGCGCCACCGCTCGGGCGGCGCGCCCGTCGCCAAGACCCGCAGCAGCGCGGCTCCTGTGGGCGTGGTGGCCTCCCCTTCCACCGGACCGCCTGCCGCGATCTCGAGACCCTCCAGCAGGATCGCGGTCGCGGGGGCGGGGACCGGCAGCGCGCCATGCGCCGCCTCGATCCAGCCACGGCCCACGGCCACCGGCCACGTGTAAATCGCGTCCACGCCCAACTGCTCGAACCCCTCGATCGCACCTACGATGTCGAGCACCGCGTCCACCGCACCGACCTCGTGCAGATGCACCTGCTCCGGAGCCACGCCGTGCACACGCCCCTCGGCCTCGCCCACCAGCCGGAACGCCCGCACCGCCCGCTCCCGCACCCACTCCGACACGGGCGCCCGGTCCACGAGGCGCACCAACTCCCCCACATGGCGCCCGTGGGGCTGCTCCGGGATCGCGAACTCGACCTGCATGCACCGTACGCCGCAGCGCACCACATCGCGCACGCTGACCCCCACTCCGGCGAGCCCCAGGCGGCCGGGTAACCCCTCGAGCCACGCTGACGGCACGCCGAGGGACAGGAGCGCTCCCAGGGTCATGTCGCCCGAAATGCCGGCGGCGGGGTCCAGTATGGCGATGCGCATAGCTTCGCGAAGCGGCGGAATATTAACGGGTTAGGACTTGTAGAGCCACCCGGCCCCGGTGTTGAACACCACGACGCGCTCGCCACCTTGGATCAGCCCGCGCGCCTTGAGTTGCAGCGCGCCAGCCAACGCCGCCCCTCCTTCGGGGCAGGCGTCGATGCCTTCTGCTTGGAGCTCGCGCGCGGCCGCCTGCAGCTGGTTGTCGGTCACCGCCACCGCGGCACCACCACTCTCCCGCAGCGCCCGCAGGATCAGGCGATCCCCGAGGGGGCGCGGCACCCGCAACCCTGCGGCGACGGTCGACGGATCGGGCCACGCGGCGCAGGCGTCGTGGCCGGCCTCGAACGCCCGTACCACCGGGGCACACCCAGCGGCCTGCACGCTGAACATGCGCGGCGGCGTCCCGCGGAGCCACCCCGCTCCGCTGAGCTCGCCGAATGCCTTCCACATGCCGATGAGGCCCGTGCCGCCGCCAGTGGGATACACGATCGCGTCGGGAAGCGTCCAGCCGAGCTGCTCCGCCAGCTCGAGGCCCAACGTCTTTTTTCCTTCGATCCGATAGGGCTCGCGCAGCGTGGACACGTCCACCGCCCCCGTTTCCGCTGCGAAAGCGCGAGCCGCCGCACCACAGTCGCCGATGTGTCCCTCCACCAGGACCAAGTCGCCACCGAAGCTCCTGATCTGGGAGAGAATCGTGGGCGGCGTGCTGGCCGGCGCATACACCCGTCCCGGCACACCGGCGCGAGCGGCATAAGCGGCGAGGGCGACACCGGCGTTCCCCGCGGTGGGGACCACGAACGACCTGGCGCCCGCCTGCACCGCGCGCGTGACCGCGGCGGCGAGGCCGCGCGCCTTGAAGGAGCCCGTCGGGTTGGTGCTTTCGTCCTTTACCCATAACTGAGCGAGGCCGTGCCTAGCGGCGAGCCGCGGCGCCGGCAAGAGGGGCGTGCCGCCCTCCCCCAGCGTCACCGGCTGCTCGTCGTCCGAGAGCGGCAGCCATTCGCGGTAGCGCCACATGGTCCAGTCGCGCTCCGCGAGCAGCGACTTCACGTCGGACGGCGGGGCGGAGGCGTAGCGCACGAGGTAGGGCTGGCCGCAGTCGCACACGCTCGCCAGTCCGCCCGCCGCGCGCGTCTTGCCGCAGGAGGAGCACTCGAGCGACCAGGGGAGCCTCCCGACCTTCACTGCCTCACGCACGGACATGCAACCGATCCAGAATGCGCTCCGCGAGCTTGCTGGAGAATCCGGGAAGGGCCGCGATCTCCGCTGGCGTCGCGGTCTTCACTCCCGCGAGTGAGCCGAACCGCTCGAGCAATGCCCGCCGGCGACCCGGCCCGATCCCGGGGATCGCCAGCAGCTCCGAGGTGATAGTGCGCCGGGAGCGCCGCTGGCGGCTGTAGCTCACGGCGAACCGATGCGCCTCGTCGCGGGCACGCTGCAGCAGCTTGAGCGAGGGGCTGCGGCGCGACAGGCGCAGCGGCTCCGCCTCGCCCGGCTGATAGATCTCTTCTTCGCGCTTGGCGAGACTCACGATCGGCAGCTGCTCCAGGCCGACGCCCCGAGCCGCATCGAGCGCCGCGCCCAGCTGTCCCTTCCCGCCGTCGATCACCATGAGATCGGGGAGCGGCTTGCCTTCGGCGCGGCGGCGCGTGAGATAGCGCGTCACCACCTCGTGCACGGCCGCGAAATCGTCCTGCGGGGCGCCCCGGATCCGGAAGCGCCGGTACTCTGCCTTCTTGGGGCGGCCGGCCTCGAACCACACCAGCGAGCCCACCGTGTCCCGCCCCTGATTGGTCGAGATATCGATGCACACGAACGCCCGCGGCACGGCCGCGAGCCCGAGGTCGCGTCCCAGCGCGAACACGGGGTCGGCCGCTCGCTCCTCGATGTCGAAGCTCTCGATCTTCAGGCTGTCGAGCAGATAGCGCGCGTTTTGGTCCGCCAGCTCGGCGAGCCTGGCGTCGCTGCCGCGTTGCGGCACGTGCCAGTCCACCGCGGGCGCCAGCTCCGTCAAGGAGGCGAGATCGTCCGGGGGAAACGGCAGCAGCGCTCGCTGCGCCCGCACTTCCAGCGGCAGGTAGCAGCGCACCAGAAAGGCGGCGAGGATCGCGCCTTCGGTCTCGTGCTCCGCGTTCTCGAGGAACCAGTGGTCGCGCGCGATCAGCTTGCCATCGCGCACGCGCAGCACCACGCCGCACACGTCGTCCCCGTCGCGCGCCAGCCCTACCGCGTCCGCGTCGCCGCGTCCGATCAGCTCGACCGCCTGCGGCTGCTCCAGCTGGTCGAGCCATTTCAGCGCGTCGCGCAGCTGGGCCGCCCGCTCGAAATCTTGCTGTTGTGACGCCTGCTGCATACGCTCGCGCAGCCGGATGCGTACGTCCACGGTCTTGCCTTCGAGGAACACGACGACGTCGTCGATCATCCGCCGGTACTCGGCCTCGCTCTGGTAGCCCACGCACGGGGCGCGGCACCGCTCGATGTGGTAGTCGAGGCACGGGCGGGCGGGGGCGTCGCCCGGCAGATCCCAATGACACGAGCGGACGGTGAAAATGCGCCGGATGATCCGGAGCGTCTGGCGCAGCGTGGCCACGTCGGTGTACGGCCCGAAGAAGCGCGCGCCCGCCATGGCCACGCGGCGCACCACCAGCACCCGCGGGAACGGCTCTCCCAGCGTGACGGCGATGCGCGGGTAGCTCTTGTCGTCGGTGAGACGGATGTTGAACCGCGGCTGGTGCTCCTTGATGAGATTATTCTCGAGCAGCAGCGCCTGGGCCTCGTTCGGGACGATGATCGTCTCGAGGTCGGCGATCTGCCCCACCAGCGCCGCCCGCTCCGGCGTGGCGCCGCCGTCGGGACCGAAGTAGCTGGGCACCCGGGCGCGCAGGCTCTTCGCCTTCCCCACGTACAGCGTCTCACCGGCTGCGCTCTTCCAGAGATACACGCCGGGCTTATCGGGGAGGGCGTCTAGCTTGCGTGCGAGGCGGTCAGGGATTCCCATGTGCGGATGGCATCGGGATGCTTCAAGAACAGCGTCAGCGCGGCGTACACCATCCCAAAGATAGCGAGCACGAGCCCCCCGCGCGGCACCGGCCCCAGACCGGTCGAGAGGTGCGCCGCCCCGACGGCGGCGGCGCCCGCCGCGATGCCGGCCCCGAGCGTAACCCCGAACGCCCGCCAGTCGGGACCGCGCAGCACGCCGCCGATCCGCCGGCTCAGGTCGCGGAGGTGGAGCGTGGTGTTCAGAAACGCGCCGATCGACGATCCCAGCGCGATCCCCGGTGCTCCCAGCCAGCGCATCAGCACCCAGGCGAGGCCCGTCGAGACCACCAGTGACAGCGCCGCGATCTTCACCGGTGTGCGTGTGTCGCGCATGGCGTAGAACCCCGACGCAAACAGTTTGACCGTCGCCTGTCCCAGCAGCCCGACGCCGTACGCGGCGAGCACACTGCCCACCAGGGCGGTGGCGTCGGCCGTGAAGCGGCCGGTCTGATACAGCGCCGCGACGATCTCCCGGGCCAGGGCGATGAACGCGATGGAGGAGGGGACGATGAAGAACACGATGCGCCGGAACCCCACGGCGATCCGCGTCCGGAGTTGCTCATTGGGCGTCGCCCCGATCGCGTCCCGCGACAGCTCCGGTAACGAGACGGCGGTCACCGAAACGCCGAACAGGCTGATGGGGAGCACTTGCACGAGCTGCGCGTAGGTGAGGGCCGAGAGGCCTCCCGGCCCGGCGTAGGAGCCGAGGAACGTGTCGATAAACGACGAGAACTGCGCCACGCCAGCGCCCAGCACGAGGGGTACCCAGGCGATGATCACGTTGCGCACGCCTTCGGGGGCCGTGGAGAAGCGCGGCACGATCCCCCCCAGGACGCGCCAGCAGGACGGCAGCTGTACGGCGATCTGGACCACGCTCCCCGCCACGGTCCCCCAGGCGAGCGCGAGGGACAGGCGGTGCAGCTGCGCGGCGACGGGGAGCCCGCGGTTCCCGAGCCACGTGGCGCCCACGACCATGGCGGCGATCCCAGCGATGTTCCAGAGCGCCGGGGCCGCGTACGGCAGGAAGAAACGGCGATGCGTATTGAGAATCCCCAGACACCATGCCGAGATCACCATCAACCCGGTCATCGGGAACAGGATGCGCACGAGGGTGATGGTGAGTTGTCGGCGCGGCTCGTCGAAGCCGGCGGCAATCAGTGTCGTGATGACCGGCGCGAAGGCGATGCCGACGAGCGCGACGACGACGGAGCCCAGCAGGAGCAGGCCGAGGATCGCGCCCGCGAGGGCCCGCGCGGCACTCTTGTCGCTTCGCTCGTTGAGGGCGGCGTACACCGGAATGAACGACGCCGAGAGCGTTCCTTCCGTGAGCAGGTTGCGGATGATGTTCGCGATGCGCAGGGCGGCGCGGAATGCGTCGGCCGGGATGCTGTCGTTGCCGAAGTAGTACGCGAACACGCGCTCGCGCACGTAGCCGAGCACGCGAGTCACCAGGATCCCGGCGGCTACCCGGGCCGCCTGGCGCCCGCCGCCCCCGGCCGACCTGGGTGATGTCAGGAGTCGGGCTTCTTCTTGCGGGGGTCTTCCAGCAGCCGCTGCACGAACTGCAGCTCCTCGCGCATCCCGC
>DATDFC010000123.1:0-6556 GCA_036522815.1 Gemmatimonadales bacterium
AAGTTCGTCCCCAAAGGCGGGCCCGACGGCGGCGACGGCGGC
This sequence comes from Gemmatimonadales bacterium, assembly GCA_036522815.1. GTDB lineage: Bacteria > Gemmatimonadota > Gemmatimonadetes > Gemmatimonadales > GWC2-71-9 > AG41. Next base: position 43 of record DATDFC010000123.1, read on the forward strand.
TCCGGCGGCAGCGTGTACGTGCGCGCCGACACGAACCTCGCCACGCTGCTCGATTACCGCTATCGCACCCACTGGCGCGCGGAGCGCGGCCAGCACGGCAAGGGCAAGAACATGACCGGGAAATCGGGGGTCGACCTCTACCTCCCCGTTCCCGCGGGCACCGAAATCCGCGATGCCGCGAGCGGCGCTCGGCTCGGGGAGGTCGTGAGTGCGGGCGATACCCTGCTCGTCGCGCAGGGCGGGCGGGGCGGCCGCGGCAATGCCCGGTTTGCGACGCCCACGCACCAGAGCCCGCGCGAGTGGGAGCCCGGCGAGTACGGCGAAGAGCGCCAGCTCGAGCTCGTGCTCAAGCTGATCGCCGACGTGGGCCTCCTGGGCGAGCCCAACGCGGGCAAGAGCACGCTGCTCTCCGTGGTCTCCGCTGCCCGCCCCAAGATCGCCGACTATCCGTTCACGACCCTCGAGCCGCAGCTCGGCGTGGTCGGCCTGTCCGACTCGCGCTCCTTCGTCGTGGCCGACATCCCGGGGATCATCGCCGGCGCCCATCTCGGGAAGGGCCTCGGCCTCAAGTTCCTGCAGCACGTGGAACGCACCCGCCTGGTGGCGGTGCTGATCCCCGTGGACAGCCCGGATCCCCAGGCGAGCTACGAGCTGCTGCTGCGGGAAGCCGCATCGTATTCGCCGGAGCTGGCCGCGAAGCCGCATATCGTCGTGCTGACCAAGCTCGATCTCTCGCATCCCACATCCCGCATCCCGACGATTCGCACGCAGGCCGGCGCCCCGGTCGTCGCCATTTCAGCCGTGACCGGGCAAGGGATACCGCAGCTGTTGGAAACGTTATGGCAGGCGCTGACGGCGGCGGTCGCGACGAAGTAGCGGCCTATCTGGCTCTGGCGCAGGTGCCGGGGATCGGGGCGGCGCGCCTGCGCACGCTGGTCGCCGCCTTCGGGAGCGCCGGCGCCGCGGTGCACGCTTCGCCCGGCGCCATCGCGGCGCTGCCGGGCTTCAGCCGCGCCGCGGCGGGCGCGATCCGCGCCGTGTCGCCCGCCGCCGGGCACGAGATTCTGAATCAGCTCGACCGGCTCGGCGCCGCCGTGCTCTTTCCCGACGATCCCCGGTTCCCGCCGCTCCTGTCCGAAATCCCCGAGCCGCCGGCGCTGCTGTACGTCTGGGGCGACGTGGCGTGGCTGCAGCGTCCGGCGGTCGGCATCGTGGGGAGCCGGGACCATACTCCTTACGGTGCCGACGCGGCGCGCGCGCTGGCGGCCGGCGTGGCGCGCGCGGGGGTCGTGGTCACGAGTGGCATGGCGCGTGGCATCGACGCCATCGCCCACGCGGCCGCGCTCGACGCCGGCGGCGCGTCGGTGGGCGTGTTGGGCAACGGCTTCGGCGTGATTTATCCCGCGGCCAATCGCTCGCTATACCAGCGCATGATCACATCCGGCTGCCTCGTCTCCGAGCTGCCGCCCGGCGAGCGGCCGCACGCCGGCGCGTTCCCGCGCCGCAATCGCCTGATCTCGGGGCTGGCCGGTGCCACCGTCGTGGTGGAAGCCGCCCCGGGCTCGGGCGCGTTGATCACGAGCGATTGCGCGCTCGATCAGGGCCGCACCGTGCTCGCCGTGCCCGGTCCCATCACGAGCCCCACGTCGCTCGGCTGTAACCGCCTCATCCAGCAGGGCGCCAAACCGGCGCTCTCGGCCGCGGATATCCTGGAGGAGTTGGGGTTGCCTGGCGTGGCTGAGCCCGAGCCGGCGGCCCGGGGCGACAAGTCACTGCGCAGTCAACCAGCGGATCTGAACGACCTGCAGCGCTCGCTCTGGGATGCCCTGGTCACGGAGCCGAAGCACGTGGACGTGCTGGTCGCCACCGCCGGCGCCGAGACGGGCGCGGTGTTGACCGCGCTCACCGAGCTTGAAATGCGGGGCCTGGTGCGGCAGCAGCCGGGGATGGTGTTTGGGCTGACCAATTAGGTTTCGGAGGCCCATGCGCCACGTTTATCTTCACATCCCCTTCTGCGCCCGCCGCTGCTCGTACTGCGACTTCTCCATCGCGGTCCGCAAGCGCATCCCGTCCCGGGAGTACGTTGATGCGATACTTGAGGAACTGCGCCTGCTCGGGATGACTGACCCCGGGCGCGAGCCCGGGGATTCCGAGGACAGCGGCCTGGAGACCATCTATTTCGGCGGCGGCACCCCCTCGCTCTTGCCACCGGATGCTCTGGCGACTCTCCTCACGTCTTTGCGTGACGTCTTTCGCGAGACGTCTTTGCGTGACGCCGTCGAAGTCACGCTTGAGGCCAATCCCGAAGACGTCACCCCGGACGCGGCAACGAGCTGGCGTCGCGCCGGAATCAATCGCATCTCCCTCGGCGCCCAATCATTCGACGACCGCGTGCTGCAGTGGATGCACCGCGCCCACGATGCGGCGCGCATCGGGTGCGCCGTGCACACGCTTCGAGCCGCGGGGATCGACAACATCTCGCTCGACCTGATCTTTGCCCTACCCGCCGATCTCGGGCGCGATTGGTCGCGGGACCTGGACCAGGCGCTCGCCCTGCGCCCGGCTCACCTCTCGGTCTACGGTCTCACCGTGGAGGAGCGCACGCCGCTCGCCCGCTGGATCTCGCGCGGCGCCGCGGCGGCCCCACCTGACGATCTCTACGCCGATGAGTACTTGCTGGCGCACTCGCGGCTCGCTGCTTGCGGCTATCAGTTCTACGAGGTCTCGAACGCCGCACGCGATGGTCGCCGCTCGCGTCACAACTCGGCCTACTGGTCGGGGCGCTCCTACGCAGGCTTGGGGCCCGCGGCCCACTCGTTCGACGGCGCGGTGCGGCGCTGGAACATCTCCGCGTGGGAGGCGTACCGTCGCGCGGTCGCAGCAGGCCGGTCGCCCGTCGCCTCGCAGGAGGTCCTCACCGACGAGCAACGGGAACTGGAGCGGGTATATCTCGCGTTGCGCACCGATGCCGGATTGCGCTTTACCGACCTCTACCGACCTCTCCCGACTGCTACCGCCCGCTGGGTCGAGCGGGGTTGGGTGGAGATCGGCGACGAGCGGTTGCGGTGCCGCCCCGAGGGCTGGCTCCGGCTCGACGCCCTGGTGCGCGACTTGACCGGCTGTGGCACAACGAGCTAAATTGTTAGCAGGTAACAGCTTGGCTGATATGACAGCATCCCTGAACGAGCGCGAGCGTCAGGTCCTCGAAGCCGTCATCGAGACCTACGTCGAAACCGCTGAGCCGGCGGGGAGTCGCACTGTCTCGAAACGTTTCGGGCTCGCCCTGTCGCCCGCTTCCATCCGGAACACCATGAGCGACCTGGAGGAGAAGGGGTACTTGTACCACCCCCACACCTCCGCCGGCCGGATCCCCACCGATCTCGCGTATCGAGTGTACGTCAACTCGTTGATGCGGCTGCCGCCCGTCACGGCGTCGGAGTCGCACCAGATCCGCGAAGGGCTGGGCGAGCACAATGCGGTGGACCAGATCCTCGAGCGCGCGGCCCAGGTGCTGGGGGTACTGACCAAGGAGCTCGGCGTCGCCGTCGGGCCGACGCTCGACGCGGCGGTGCTCGAGCGGCTCGAGCTGCTGCTGGCATCGTCGGAGCGGCTGTTGCTGGTGCTCACCCTCAAGAGCGGCGTGGTACGGTCGATCTTCGTCGAAGTGCCCGCGCGGCTGGCGCCGGAAGCGGTGGCCCAAGTCGGCGTGGTGTTGAACGAACGGCTCGCGGGACTCACGTTGCGCGAGATCCGTGGCACGCTCCCCGAGCGGCTGCGCGACGCCACGCCGGACGCGGACTCGAGCGAGCTGCTCAACATCTTCATCCAGGAAGCCGACGAGCTGTTCGACATGCCTACGGCAGGGAACGCGGGAGTAGGGGTGGTGCTGGGGAGCGCGCAGCTCCTCGCCGGCCAGCCGGAGTTCGCCACCAAGGAGCGGCTCCAGGGGCTCATGGAGGTCACGGAGCGACGCGACCTGCTGCGTGAAGCGCTCGCCCAACGGTTGGGCCAGGGACTCACGATCACAATCGGCAGCGAGCATCTGGACCCGAAGCTCGCCCGCTTCACGCTCGTCACGGCCTCGTATCGCCTCGGCGCGCTCGCCGGTGTGATCGGGGTGATGGGTCCGACGCGCATGCCGTACGACAAGATCGTCGCGCTCGTGGATCACACGAGCCGTCTGGTAGGAGAGCTGCTCGAGTGACGCACGACTATTACGCCCTGCTCGGAGTCCAGCGCGACGCGGACGAAGCCGAGATCAAAAAGGCGTACCGCCGCCTCGCGATGCAGCACCATCCCGATCGTGTGGGCCCGGACGAGAAGCAGGCGGCGGAAGCGAAGTTCAAGGAGATCACGGAGGCGTACGAGGTCCTGCGGGATCCCGAGAAGCGCGCCACGTACGACCGCTATGGTGCGGCCGGCCTGCGCCGCGGAGCGGGGGCGGGGGCGGGAGACTACGGGTTCGCGCACTTCGACCTGTCGGAAGCCCTCAACGTGTTCATGCGCGACTTCGGCGGGCTGGGCGGCTTCGACGCGCTGTTTGGCGGCGGGCGGGGCCGGCCGGAGCAGCACCGCGGCCAGGATCTGAAGGTGACGCTCAAGCTCGATCTCGCCGAAGTGGCGAGCGGCACCACCAAGAAGCTCAAGGTGCGCAGCTACGAGCGCTGCGCCGAATGCGGCGGCAGCGGCGCCGCGCGGGGCTCGCGCCCCACGAGCTGCGGCACGTGCGGCGGCTCGGGCGAGGTGCGGCGGGCTGCGCGCTCCATGTTCGGCCAGTTCGTCTCCGTCTCGCCCTGTCCCACCTGTGCCGGCGAGGGCAGCGTGATCGCCCAGCCGTGCGCGAAGTGCCAGGGGGAAGGCCGGGTCCGCGCCGAGAAGACAGTGGAGATCAACGTCCCCGCCGGTGTCGCCGATCATCATTACCTCACGATGCGCGGAGCCGGGGCCCCGGGGCCGCGCAACGGTCCGCCGGGTGACCTGGTCGCGGTGCTCGACATCGCCGAGGACCCGCGCTTCGAGCGTCAGGGCGACGATCTGATCTACGACCTGCCCCTGTCCTTCACGCAGGCCGCCCTGGGCGCCGAGCTGAGCGTGCCCACCCCCTATGGGGCCGCGACGCTGAAGGTGCCGGCCGGCACGCAGACCGGCGCGGTGCACCGGCTGCGCGGCAAGGGTTTGCCACGTGTGGGCGAGGGCGGACGCGGCGATCTCCACGTGCGCGTGCACGTGTGGACGCCCACCAAGCTGACGGCGGAGCAGCGCGCGCTGCTCGAGCAGCTCGCGAAAATCGAGGGGGCGCCGTCCGCCGACGAGCACACCGGCAAAAAGTTCTGGGAGCAGCTGCGCCAGGCATTCGGACGGTGAACTGGCGACCAACGAATCACTGACCCCGGGCGCGAGCCCGGGGATTTCGAGGGGGCACATGGCGGGGGGGTGTGTGTTCTGCAAGATCGCTGCCGGCGAGATCCCGGCGACGGTGGTGAAGCGTGGCGACGGCATGCTCGCGTTCCGCGACCTGAATCCCCAGGCGCCGACGCACGTGCTGCTGATTCCGACCGATCACCTCGCGTCGCTCAATGACGCCAAGGACCCGCGCCTGCTCGGCGCCCTGCTCGGGTTCGCGCGCGAGGTGGCCCGTGCCGAGGGGATTGCGGAGCGCGGCTACCGCGTCGTGATGAACACTAATCCGGACGGCGGGCAGACGGTGTTCCATTTGCACCTGCACCTGTTGGGCGGACGGCCGATGAAGTGGCCGCCCGGCTGAGGGTTGCATGGGGTGATGGGCAGGGCTAAGTTTTTGGGGCCATCACAGTTAGGAGGCGGGGATCCTCTCCGACCTGGAGCAGCACCGTCATTACGAGAAGCCGAGCGAGCGGCGCAAGCGCAAGATCAGCGCGGCGCGCCGCAAGGGCCGCCGCCCGCGAGCCGCGTGACGTGGTGAGCTTGCCCGAGCGGCTGCGTGCCGCGATGAACGAGGCCCGGAAACACCGCGATCAGGCGCGTACCCTCCTCCTCTCCACGATCCTCGCAGACCTCAAGAACCGCGAATTCGAGCTCCAGCACCCGCCGTCGGACGACGAGACGACGGAAGTGCTGCGGCGCGCGATCAAGCGCCGCCGCGAGGCGGCCGACCAGTACGCCGCCGCGGGACGGCGCGATCGGGCCGACGCCGAGCTGGCCGAGGTGAAGGCGCTCGAGGAGTTCCTCCCGGCGGCGGTGGATCCGGAAGAAATCCGCCGCGCCGTGCGCGAGGCCATCGCCGGCGGGGCCCGCGACGTGGGCAAGGTCATGGGACAGGTGATGCCCAAGTTCAAAGGCCGGGCGGACGGCAAGGTCGTGAACCAGATCGTCCGAGACGAGCTGTCGGCTGCATGAGCGCCCCGCGTGGCGTAGCGTCCGCGGTGCTCGAGACACTGGAGTTCCCGGCCGCGCTGGAGCGGGTGGCGGCGCACGCCGTCGGGCCGCTGGGCGCGGCGCGGGTGCGCGGGCGCACCCCGGTCGCCGACCCCGACAT